>VGZG01000029.1 GCA_016872675.1 Planctomycetota bacterium | reverse complement strand
GGCCCGTCGCGCAGCAGCCCGTCGATCGCCGCCAGCGCTTCGTCGGCGGCGTCGGGCTGGAAGTCGGTGACCAGCAGGTAGCCGAGAGCGTCCTCGCCGGGCAGCCGGTGCGTCCACGCGACGCACGGTCGGTGGACCTCGCCGCGCGCGATCGGCGCGTCGAACTCGCGGTCGCCGCGGCGCAGCCGCAGCGTCACCGGGGCGCCGGCTTCGCCGCGCACGCGCGCGACGTAGTTCTCGCGCATGCCGGGCGCCGTCAGCGCGACGCCGTCGACGGCGAGCAGCACGTCGCCGGGATGCAGGCCGGCGCGCTCGGCTGGGCCGCCGGCGAGCGGGAACCACAGCACGACCTCGTCGCCGAGCGCGCGGAAGTCGGCGCCGATGCCAACGTAGGCGCCGGAGTTCTGTTCTTCGTACGCCGCCGCCTCGGCCGGCGGCACGTAGCGGCTGTAGGGGTCGAGCGACTGCACCATGCCCGCGATTGCCGCTTCGAGCAGGGTTTCCTGGTCCTGCGGGTCGACGTGCGAGCGGGCGATCTCGCGGTGAACGATGGCGAGCGCGTCGAGTTGCGCGCGCGGCAGCTCGCCGGCGAGGCCCGACGGGAAGGCAAGGCGCTCGCCGATCTTGATTCCGAGCCAGAGCGCCGTCGCCGTCAGCGACAAGTTGGCGACCAGGAACCACCAGGGCAGGCGCACGGGCCGATCCATCGCGGCATACTAGGAGGTCTCGCCATGGCGCGCATTCTGGCCGTCGACGACACGCCGCAGAACCTCACGCTGGTCGAGGTGTATCTGCGCGGCTCGGAGTTCGTGGTGATGACCGCGGCCAGCGGTCAGCAGGCCCTTGAGTTGTGCCGCCAGCAGGACTTCGACCTGATCCTGCTCGACGTCGCGATGCCGGGCATCGACGGCTTCGAGACCTGCCGGCGGCTCAAGGACGATCCGCGCACGGCGTTCGTGCCGGTGATCTTCCTGACCGCGCGCCTCGCCGACGAGTCGGAGAAACTCGCCGCATACCTGCTCGGCGCCGTCGACTACATCCAGAAGCCGATCCATCGCGAGGAGCTGTTGGCGCGCATCCGCGTCATGCTGCGCCTGGGCGAGGCGCGCTCGCGGCTCGAACGCGAGAACGTGGCGCTGCGCCGCCAGCTCGAGGGCGCGCAGGAAGCGCTCGCCGCCGCCGAAGCCTCGGTCGCCGACCTGCAGCGACTGCGTTCGGAGTGGTCGATCGGGCCGGAGCAGGCCATCGTGATCTACGGCGCCGACGGCCGCGTCGCCCACGCTGACGAGGCGGCGACCGTTTGGCTGTCGGGGCTCGGCGTCGGCGCGCCGCCGACTGCCGCGACCGTCGCGGTGGCGCGGCTGCAGCGCCTCGTCGCCGACGGCGCGCGCAGCGCCGAGCTCGAATTGCCGGCCGGCGCCGAGGCCGGCGCGACGCGCTCGCTGCGCGTGCAGGTCCGCATCCTGCCGCACGGCCAGCGCGCCGTGCTGCTGCAGGACGTCACCGGCGTGCGTGCCGCGGAGGCGCGCATCGCCGATCGCGAGCCGGTGGCGCACGTGGTGGTGGAGCGGTCGTCCGAGGACGGCTACCGCATGGCCGACTACATCGGCCGCTCGCCCGCGGTCGCCGAGGTCACCGCGCGCGTGGCGCAACTGCGGCAGACACGCGCCACCGTGCTGATCCAGGGCGAGAGCGGCACCGGCAAGGAAATCGTCGCGCGCGCGCTGCACTTCGACGGCCGTTGGAAGCACAAGCCGTTCATCCCGCTGCACTGCGGCGCCATTGCGCCGGAACTCGTCGAGAGCGAGCTGTTCGGCCACGAGAAGGGCGCGTTCACCGGCGCGGCGCAAGCGCGCGACGGCCTGTTCCAGGCGGCGGACGGCGGCACGATCTTCCTCGACGAGATCGCCGAGACGTCGCTGGCGGTGCAGGTCAAGCTGCTGCGCGTGCTGCAGCGCGGCGAGATTCGTCCGGTCGGCGCCAGCCAGCCGCGCATCGTCGACGTGCGCATCGTCGCGGCGACGCACCGCGACCTGTTGCAGATGGTGCGCGAAGGCACGTTCCGCGAAGACCTCTACTACCGCCTGCAGGTCGTCACCCTGCGCCTGCCGCCGCTGCGGGACCGCCTGCTCGACCTGCCGCTGCTGATCGACCACTTCCTCGCTGTCAGCAACCGCCAGCACGATCGCCTCGACCGGCCGGTGCGCGGTTGTTCGCGCGCGGCGCTGGCGTGCCTTGCCGCCTATCCGTGGCCTGGCAACGTCCGCGAACTGGAGAACGTCGTCGAGCGCGCGTTCGCGCTCGGCGTCGGCGAACTGCTGCAGGCAGAGGATCTGCCGGCGCACGTGCGCGAGGGCACGCCGGTGCTCGGCCGCACGGCAGCGGCGATTGCCGCCGATGACGCGGGGAGCGCGGAGTCGGCGGCGATCGACTGGCGCAGCCAGCGCAGCGCCGCCGAGCGGCACGTGCTGGCGCAGGCCATCAAGGAATGCGACGGCGACAAGACTGCGGCGGCGCGCAAGCTGGGTATGCCGAGGAGCACGTTCTATCGGCGGGTGCGCGACCTCGGATTGTGAGGGCGAGAGAGGCGGGAGTTTGGGAGTGGGTGGTGGGAGTGCGAAGGGGGGGCGTGTGGTCTGGGCGCCAATCCAGAAACACAGAAACGCATGGCCGTCGCCTCCATCGCGCCGACGCGCTCCCCGTCTCGCCCCACCTCCCCATCGCCATGCCGCGTTTGCGCCGGCCTGCAGTCCTTGCCGATACTGCGCCCCGATGACCTCGCTCGCGCGAAACGCCGCACCGACTGCTCGCCCGACGTGGCGCCTCGGCGCGATCGCCGCGCTGGCGCTCGGCGCGGCGTGGGGCGCGTGGCAACTCGCGTTCCTCTGCGACGACGCCTACATCCACTTCCGCTACGCCAGCAACCTGCACGAGGGGCGCGGCATCGTGTGGAACCAGGCGCCGTTCGCGCCGGTCGAGGGCGCTGGCTTCCTGTGGGTCGTCGTGCTGGCGGCGATCTGGGGGCTGACCGGCGAAGCGCCGCCGGAAGCGGCCAATCCGTTCTCGATCGGCTGCGGGCTCGTCCAGTTCGTTTTGCTGGCGTTCGCCGCCGATCGGCTGCGCGCGCGCGACGGACAGCGGAGTCCGGCGATCGTCGGCGTCGCGGCGCTGTTGGCGGTGGTCGGCAACCGCACGGTGTTGCAGTGGTGGACCGGCGGCCTCGACACGCCGCTCGCCAACCTGTTCGGCGTGTGGTGGGCGCTGCACGCCTTCCGCGGCCCGGGCGAACGGCCGGCGCGCTGGCTCGCGACTTGGTCGCTGGCGGCGGCGCTCGGCGCGCTGACGCGGCCCGATGGCTTGCCGGCGGCGGCGGCGACGGCGGCGGTCGGCGGCTTCTTGTTGCTGCGCGGTCGGCTGGCTCTGCGCGGCGTCGCGCTCGGCCTTGGGCCGTTGCTGCTCATCGTCGCGCTGACGATCTGGCGCAAGCTGTACTACGGCGACTGGTTGCCCAACACGTACTACGCCAAGGTCGTGGCGTCGTGGCCCGACGCCGGTTGGCGCTACCTCGGCTGCTTCGCGCTGGAGAACGGCGCGTGGCTGTGGCCGCTGGTCGCGCTGCCGTGGCTCGCATCGGGCCTGCGCGGCGGCGTCGTCGCGGCGGCGCGCGCGCTGCTCGAGCGGGCGCCGGCGGTCGCTGCCGTCGCCGTCGTGCTGTTCAACGCCGCGTACTACTGCTTCCAGGTCGGCGGCGACCACTTCGAGTATCGCGTGCTCAGCCAGCTCGCGACGCTCGGCACGTTCGCGGTCGTCGCGATGGCGGCGCGGCTCGCGCGCGGGCCGGCGCTGCCGCTGGCGACCGCCGGCGCGCTGCTGCTCGCCGCCGGCGCGGGCTGGTGGCACCTCGCGTGCACGAGCGCGGCGAGCGCTGAGGGCATCGCGGTGGTGACGCCGCGTGCGCCGGCCGTGCTGCGGCCGCTGACGCGCTGGTACGACCGGCAGCAGGTCTGGCTGTTCTTCCGCTACATCGGCCTGCGCTGCAACCACCACGCGGCGCGGTTGCGTTCGCTCGAACCGCGCTTCCCGGCCCGCGTGCGCCACGCCGACGCGGCGACGACGTTCCCGATCCGCGCCGAGTCGGCGGTCGGCCTGCCCGGCTGGATGCTGCCCGACGTCGCGCTGATCGACGTCTACGGGCTCAACGACTGGGTGGTCGCGCGCACGCCGACGCGCATGCCGCCCGAGGTCGAGCCGGCGCGCGTGACCGCCGCCGTGCGCGCGGCCGACCGCGACGGCGACGGCTGGCTCGCCAAGGAAGAGCTGCGCGACGCCCTCGGCGAGGTCTTCGGCGCGCGGCCCGACGACAACTACGGGCTGTTCGTGCTGCGGCTGTTCTGGGCGATCCATCGCGACGACGGCAGCGAGCGCGTGTCGCTCGCCGAGGCCGAGGCGATCGGCGGCACGATCTCGTTCGCGCGCCGCATGGCGCACGAACGCATGCCGCCGCCGGGCTACGTCGAGGCCTTCGAGCCCAACGTCGACGTCGCCGACGACGGCGTCGTGACGGTGCGGCCGCGCGCGACGCCGATGACCGCCGAGCGCCTCCGCGCGATCGAGGCGGAATGGCGCGAGAAGGTCATCCGCGGTCAACTGCCGCGATGACCCGTCGGGCCGCCGCTGCTTCGATTCTCGCCGCCTTGTTGGCTGTCGCTTGCGCCGCGCCGCCGGCGCCGCCGATCCGCGGCGAAGCGATCGCCGCGCTGCGGCCGGCGCTCGACGAGCTGCTGGCGCGCCGCGATCTCGCCGGCGGCCGCGTCGGCGTGCTCGTCGTCGACGCCGCCGACGGCGCGCGGCTGTGCGCCAGCGACGACGACCGCGGCTTCGCCACCGCATCCAACATGAAGGTCCTGACCGGCGTCGTCGCGCTGGCGACGCTCGGGCCCGACTGGCGCACGGCCACCGAACTGCACGCGCGCGGCGCGATCGTCGACGGCGCGCTGCGCGGCGACCTCGTGCTCGTCGGCCGCGGCGATCCGGCGTTCGCCGCCGGCGCCGAGGCGGGGGCGATGTGGGAGCGCTTCGCGGCGGGGCTGCGCGCGCAGGGCATCACGCGCGTCGAAGGCCGCGTGCTCGGCGACGGTTCGTGGTTGGGTGACGAGCCGCTCGGGCACGGCTGGCAGTGGGACTACCTCGACGAGGACTACGCGGCGCCGTTCGGCGGGCTGTGCTGCGGCCGCAACGTCGTCGCCGTGCAGGTCGCGGCTGCCGACGGCGCGCCCGTCGCGACGCTCGCGCCGGACGTGTTCCCGCCGCCCGAGGTGCGCGCGCGCACGCTCGCGTCGGGCGAGCGCGGCGCGCTGCGCGTGCGGCGGCCGCTCGGCGCCGAGCGCATCGTCGTCGAAGGCGCGATGGCGCGCGACGCGGCGCCGGCCAAGGTCGCCGTGCCCGTGCCAGACCCGGCGGACTTCGCGGCGCGCGTGCTGCGGCGCGAACTCGCGGCGCGCGGCATCGCCTTCGTCACTCACGACTTCCACGGCGCCATGGCCGATGGGATCGCCCGCGTCGCCGGGCCCGGCGCCGCCGCCGCGCCGACGCGGCTCGTCGCGGTCGAGGTGTCGCCGACCGTGCGCGAACTCACGCAGCCGATGCTGCTGCGCAGCGACAACCTGTACGCCGAGCAGTTGGCGCGGCTGGCGGCGCGCAATGCGCTCGGCGACGGCGGCACGGCGGCGATGGCCCGCCACGCCGCCGCGACGCTGCAGCGCCTGGGCGTCGACCCGACCGGCATGGTGATGGCCGACGGCTGCGGCCTGTCGCGCCGCAACCTCGTGCAGCCGCGCCAGGTCGTCGGCGCGCTGCGCGCCGCGCACGCAGCGCCGTGGCGTGACGACTTCGTCGCCGGGCTGCCGCTCGCCGGCCGCAGCGGCACGCTCGCCAGCCGCTTCCGCGACGGCCCGGCGCACGGCCGCGTGCGCGCCAAGACCGGCTACATCAGCCGCGTCGTCTGCCTCTCGGGCTTCGTGCCGCGCCCGGATCCGGCGGCGCCGCCGCTCGTGTTCGCGGTCATGCTCAACGATTTCACCTGCGCTGACGCCGCCGCCAAGGCGGCGGTCGACGGTTTCGTGCAGCGGTTGGCGGCGTTCGCCGGCTGGTGAGCGCGCGCGGCGACCGGCGCGGCGGTCAGAACGACACCGACACGCCGAGCAGCCAGCCGTCGAGCTGCAGGTCGGCGGTGCGGCGCGCGCCGGCGTCGGTCGTCGACGCTTCCATCGTCGCGAGGCGGTAGCCGGCGAAGATCGTGACGTCGACGTACGGCAGCGCCCAGGCGGCGCGCAGCTCGAGGTCGTGCAGCCAGCCGTCGACGTCGCCGGCCACGGCGAGGTCGGGGCACAGCGCGTACTCGGCGTCGAGCGCGAAGCCCTGCCAGCGCGCGCCCAGCCGCAGCGCCGCGTAGACGTTCTCGCCGTCGAACGACGAGCGTTCGACGAGACCGTCGCCAGCGCGGCGCGCGGTCAGCGACAGGTCGCGCGAGGCGAACACGCCGCCGGCGCCGGCGTGCAGCGCCAGCGGCCGCTCCCACAGCATCGTGCGCTTGCTCGCGATCGTCTCGACGTAGCCCAGCCGCCACTCGTCCATCGCCGCGCGCATGCTCGCCTCGGTGCCGGCGACGTAGGCGCCGTAGCCGTCGTCGAGCGGATTGCCCGGGTCGCCGGCGATGCCGAGCCGGTACCAATCGACGCGCACGCCGGCGAAGCCATCGCCGACGTCGAAGCGGTAGCAGAGGTCCTGGTCGCGGTCGCCCTGGCCGAACGACGACAGCGGTTGCGCGGCGTTCGACGTCGCCGGGCCGCCGCCGCTGCTTGGCGTCGCCGCCGACGCGTCGCCGGTCAGGCGATGCACGGCGACGTAGGGCGACAGCTGGAAGCGAGGCTCGGTGAACGTGGTCGACGAGCAGGACGCAGCCAGCAGGACCAGGGTGGATGCGAGGGCGCGCATCTGTGCACGGTAGCGGCCGCACGCCGCGGACAAAGGGTGTGCGTGCGACGGTCCGGCTCGTAGCCTGTCGGCATGCCCGAGACGTTCCTCGAACGCGACTTCAAGGCCTACGAGAAGCATCGCCAGGACGACCCCGAGTACAACGCGCTGCGGCTGTCCGTCCGCCGCAAGCTGAAGGCGATGGTCGACGCGACCGCCAAGGAGGCGAAGGCGCTGGGCGTCGAGACGAGCGCGCAGGCCGGCCTGCACCACCCGTACACCTTCAACAGTTACCGGGTGCGGGAGCAGCGCGCGTACCTGTGCCGCAACCCGAAGGAGCGGAAGAAGCTGGCGTCGTTCTTCGGCGAGGCGCTCGGCAAGGATGCCGAGACGCACTACATCCAGACGGTGCTGGAGGCGTGCATCGACGACATGATCGTCGAGGCGGCGCTGCGCGTGCACCCGCAGGCGTGGTGGGACGGCGAGCACCTGAAGAAGAAGGTTCTCGGCGACCCGGCGAAGCTCGACGAGTTCTGCCGACTGATGCGCGCCTTGCCGCCCGGCTTCAACCTGAAGCTGCACGACTGGAAGAAGGACCACTGGTGCGCGTCGGCCAAACCCGCCGAGATCAAGGAAATGCTCGGCCACTACACCCCAGGCAACCACTGGCTGCATGTGCAGCGCCAGCTGCCGAAGGAGGACGCGGTGGCGCTCGGACCCGAGGCCGAGACGTGGGTGCGCGCGTCCTTGCTGGCGCTGCTGCCGCTCTACCGCTTCACGCTGTGGGACCCGAGCTGACGGCGCGCGCCGCTCACTGGGTGGGGTAGGTCGCCTTGACCCACTCGGCCCACTTGCGGTCGAAGTCGAGCGTCGACACGCCGTAGGCCGCTTGCAAGGCCTCGCGCGTCGCGCCGACCAGGTCGGTCTGGTCGGCCCCCCAGTTCTCGTCGACGCGGCCCTTCACGCCGAAGAGGAACTTCTGCCACTTCTCCGGCCCCTGCGCGATCATCCAGTCGATCCGCGACCAGGTGGCGACATGGTCGTCGAACTTGATGTTGCCGAAGTCGCGCCAAGCGACGACCTCGGGGAAGGGGGTCAGCTTGGGCGAGCCGAGCAGGTTGCGGCAGTACACGTCCCACTTGGCGACGACCCTCATGTCGGCCGTCGAGCCCTCGTTCTGGTCGAAGCTCGACCAGTCGCCGCTCACCCGCCGCGAGTTCCAGTGGCCGAAGCCCTCGCGGATCCAGACCGGCAGGTCGTAGGCGTAGAAGCGGAAGCCGTCGAGCAGATTGATGCTGACGTTGAAGTTCAGCGCGCAGTGCAGCGCGGTGTCGTGCTTGAGCGGGAACTTGTCCGACTCGGTGCAGAAGCAGATCAGCAGCGAGCCCGAGTCCTTGTAGTGCCAGCGCTGCGGCAGCGCCGAGTCGCGCAGCACGTACGTCTTCATGTACTCCTGGAAGGGCGCCGCCTTCTCGGTCACGAAGACGAGGTACTTCTCCTTCATGCCGAGGTACGGGCCGTAGCCCATGTAGCGCGCGTCCGGCTGGCGGACGACCTTGGTCGAATCGGCGGGGAAGTCCTCGTCCTTCACGCCGAACAGCGCGCTCGTCTCGGCGTACAGCTTCTCGAGGCGCCACGCGGTCACATGCAGGCGCAGCCACGGGTCGAGCGTGCGCGCCTTCGGGTTGACGCCGGGCAGGGTCTTCTGCAATTCCTCGAGCTCCGTGCGGATCTTGCCGCGCGTCTCCGGGTCCATCGGGACCGTCCACTCCGGCAGATTGAGGCCGATGCGGAAGTGCCTGGTCTCGGCCCAGAGGATCTTGGTGAACTCGAGCCGCGCGTCGATGTCCGACGACTGCACGGGCTTGCCGGCGACCTCGCCAAAGACGAACGGGCCGTAGTTGACGTAGCCGGCCTTCGCCATCGCCTCGGGCGCGTTCTTGGTGAAGGGGTCGATCCGCCACTTCGGCGTCTTGTCGGGCTTCGGCGCCTGCGCGGGCGCGGCGACGGCGGCCAGCGCGGCGAGCGCCAGCGTGGCGAATGGTCGGGAAGCGGTGGACATTGGCGGGGCGGTGGAGGGGCTGGAGGCCGGCGGCGCGATCACACCTTGGCGCGCCAGAGTTTCGCCTGCTCGATGGCCTGGAACACCGAGAGGTTCTCTATCGGCGCCTCGCCGAACAGGCAGCGCGCGGTGTTGACCGCCTCGCGCTTGACGGTGTGCTGGCCGTCGTCGAGGTAGCGGTGCAGCAGGATGCCCTGCTCCTTGACCATTAGGTAGCGCAGCAGGCGCAGGCCGGTCATCTGCTCGACGGCGCCCTTGCTGGCGATCGTCTCGAACACCGGCATGGCGAGTTCTTGGCTGCGCGCCGACGCCAGCGCCTCGGCGACCACCGGGCCGGCGGTAGGCCAGTTGGTCTTGCAGTGTTCGAGCACGCCGGACAGTTGCGCGGCCTTGCCCAGCGCGAAGGCGCCGAGTTGCGCGTAGAAGGCGGTCTCCGGGTCGGCGTCCTTGGCCATCGACTCGAAGAACGGCGTGAGGTCCTTGTCGCCCATGCAGCAGAGCCGCCGAGCGAGGTGCCGACGCAACTCCACGCGCGGCTTCTTGCTTTCGCGCGCCATCAGCGCGGCATGCTCCTTGCCGAGCACGGCGTCGAGCACGGCGAACAGTTGCGTGTTGATGCCGTCCGTCCGGTCGGCGACCTGCGCCATGACGATTGGCGCCGCGCCCGCGCCGAGCGCGACCAGGGCCTTGTGCGCCGGCTCGTGCAGCTTCGTGTCCGGCTTGCGGAACTGATCGATTAGCGCGCGCGTCTTCTGCTTGTCGACGTCCCTGAGCTCCGGCCACTCGGCGAGCTTGGCGCCGGCGGCGGGCGCCGGCGTGGCGGGCTTCTGCTGGGCGCTCGCGGGCGCGAGCGTGGCGAGGAGCGCCGCGAGCGCGGCGAAGGCTATGGCGTGGATCATGAGCGTTTTGGCGGGCGCAACCACGACGGCAGCGCGTGCTCGAAGTCGGGGTGGACGAACGTGGCCTTGTCGGCGAGCAGCGCCTGCTGCTCCCTATACCAAGCGTCAAACTCGATGCGCGCGTGCGTCACGAAACCGACCTGCAGCGCGTCGACGTAGTCGTCCATGACGAGCCCTGGCGACTCCCTGAAGTCGAACAGCCCGACGACGAACCAGCCGTGCGGCAGTTCGAGCGGCGGACTGACGGCGCCAACGCGCGTCAGATCGAAGGCCCACATGCCGACCGGCAGCAGCGCGGTGCTGCGCGTCAGGTTGGCGCGCCGCTTGTCGCGCACCTGCTGCGACTGCTGCTCGAGCTCAAGCGCGTTGGTCGCCACGGAGCACAGCGCCTCGGCCTGGGCGCGCAACCGCGCGCGTTCGGCCGGGAAGGCGCGCTGCGCCAGTCGCAGCGGCAGCACCTGGTCCTCGAGCGCGCGCAGCACCTTGCTCTTGCGGCCGCCTTCGGGCAAGTAGCCGTCGTAAAACGCGATGTACGGCTCGATGTCGGCGAACGTGATCTCGATGCCGTCGACGACGAGCAGTCGCTGTTCCGTCGGCGCCTTGGCGCCGCAACCGGCGAGCGCTGTGGCCAGCGCGAGCCCGAGCGCGTAGGCGACCAGGACAGCGTGGCTCACGGCGTGTCGAGGGCGGCGAGGAAGCCGCAGACGGGGCCGCACAAGAAGCGATAGGTCGCGTCGAGCTGCTCGCCGAAGCGGGCGGCGTCGCTGGTCGCCGTCGGCACCGGGAAGCTGCCTGTGTTCTCCAGCCAGATCGAGCGCTGGTCCGGCGGCCATGTCTCGACGCGCACCTGGTAGGTCTCCGGCGCCCCGGGCGGCGGCGGCAGCACGAAGCGCGCGCCGAGCGAGTGCAGCGGCCGGTCGAAGGCCTGCCAGGCCTCGGCGCCGGGCGCGATGAGTTTGCGGCTTAGGAACTCGCGGCCGTCGCGGTAGTGGCGTGGCGCCACCAGCGAGCGCACGGTGAACTGCTGTGCCAACGACGTCGCGATGCCGAGCGCGCCGAACGCCGCGGTGGCGACCTGCACGACGCGGCCGGCGAAGTCCTCGGGCGTCGTGCCGCGCATCTCCTCGCGCAGCACGAGGCGATCCCAGGCGAACGTCGCCATCGACACTTGTCCTGGCGCCTGCGGCAGGTTGCTCAGGTGGATGCCGTCCGGCGCGATCTGGAAGTTCTGGTAGCCGATCGCGGGCTGGCGCCAAAGGGCGTTGTGGACGCTCTGCACGAGGTCGGCGCGCACCTGCTGCGGCGGGTGGAGGATCTCGGCGGCGAAGGCGATCGTGCGCGGGTCGTAGTTCATTCGTGCGGAGCGACCGATGCTACGGGCCGGCGCGGCGCGCGACAGGGGCCGATGCGCCGTTGCATCGCAAACAAGGGAGGATTGACCCGCCTGGCTCGTATCGTCGCCTGCGGCTGCTACACTACTTGACCAATCCCTGCCGACCGAAACGTGATGAATCGCCTTCTTGTCCGCGCCGCCACCACGGCGGCGTTCCTGGCCTTCCCGCTCCTGGCCCAAGACCAGCAGGAGCTGCTCAAGACCCTGCGCCGTGACGTCGCCCGCCTCAACGACCAGCTGGTCGACGAGCGCACGCGGATGCTCGCCGACCTCAAGGTCAACGGCAAGGCGCTCGACCCGCGCGAGGTGATGCGCGAGGCCGTCTACCTGACCGGCGGCAAGCTCGTGGAGGCCAAGGTCTCCGAGTTCTTCGTCTTCGAGGAGATGAAGAAGCAGGTCGACGCGGGAGCGCGCAAGGTCGAGGAGTTCGATGTCAAGGAGCAGGACGTCGTCGACCAGTTGGCGCCGATGAAGCAGGAGTTCGAGACCAAGAACCCCGGCGTCGACTTCTGGGAGGTCGTGCGCTCGCAGTTCGGCCTCAACAAGGAGACCTTCCTGCAGCAGCGCAAGGAGTCGATCCTGTTCGACCGCGTGTTCTTCCCGGGCGCGCCGAAGGACTGGCCCGACATCACCAAGGAGGCGATCAAAGCCCAGACGCAGAGCGACCAGGGTCCGCGTTTCCTCGAGAAGCTCGAGGAGGCGACGCAGGCCGTCGACGCCAACGGCCAGCCGAGGAAGCTGCCCGACTTCTGGGTCAACATGATGCGTCAGTTCGTGCAAAAGGGCCTGCGTAGCTGGAGCGACATCCGCTACGCGTCCAATGGCCTGCCGGCCGACGTCGTGCTGAAGGTCAACGAGCTGAGCTGGTCGACGCAGGAGGCCTTCGACTTCGTCAAGAAGGGCCTGTTCGTGCAGGACCTCGAGCGCGCCATCCAGGAGGTCTGCGTCCGCGAGGCGTTGCGCCAGGAGCTGGTCGCCAAGGGCACGCACGTCAGCGACGAGGACTTCCAGAAGCGCTACGACGAGTATCGCCAGCCGTACGACTCGACGCCGTTCACCGTCGAGGTCATCGCGACGCGCTTCAAGGGCTACCCGTGCCTTGAGGCCTACCGCGCTCGCTGGCGCCTGATCACGTCGTACGCCGACATGATCAAGGCCGATGTCAACGACGAGAACCTGCAGGCGCACGCCAACAAGCGCGCCGCCTTCTTCGCCGATGGCCAGGTCGACGTCAGCCTGATCCCGTTCCAGGCGCGTAACCCGAAGACGGGCGCGTGGGAGCCGGACGGCATGGCCGGAGCCAAGGCCCGGTGCGAGGAGCTGTTCGCCGCGCTGGAGAAGAAGGAGCTGACGTTCGATCAGGCGCTCGACAAGCACGCCGAGTTCTTCAGCAACGACGAGAAGCGCGGGCGGCTGGGCATGATGCCGCTCAACCAGCTGCGCCAGCAGCTGCGCGAGAACGAGTTCACCCAGCTGCTCGACGGCACGTCGATCGCGGACTTCCTGTTCTTCGAGGCAGAGGTCGGCAAGACGATCGGTCCGATCCAGAGTCCGGACGGCTTCGTGGTTGCGCGCGTCAATTCGCGCACGCCGGCCCGTCGCCAGATCGACGTCAAGGTCGAGCGCGAGCGCGACCTGGTGAAGGAGGACTACGTCACCGTGCGCTTCTTCGAGTGGGCCGCCGAGGTCATCGGCAAGGCCAAGTTCGAGTGATCGCCGCCGCGCCGGCCGTCTTGGCGCTGGTTGCCGGACGGGCGCGCGCGCTAGCATCCCGGCGGTGACCGAACCGTCGGATCCGCGCGAGGCCCTCCGCAGCCTGCTGCGCCGCCTTTGGGGCGCCATCGTCCGCTATCGCGGCATGGTCGCGGCGATGCTGCTCTTCGGCTTCCTCGAGGCCGCCTTCACCAAGCTGCCGTTCGTGCTGGTGAAGCCGCTGATGGCCGAACTCGGGGCGTCGGAGGCGGGCGCCCCGCCGCAGCCAGCGCCAGGCCTGCCTGCCGACCCGACGCTCGCCAATCGGCTGTCGGAGGATTTCAACGGCTGGTTCCGCGAGCTCAGCGGCGAGCTGATGCGCGGCCTCGGCCTCGCCTTCGATCACCCTGGCATGAACGTCGTGGTCGTCTGCGGCGGGCTCGCGGCGATCTGCGGCCTGTTCGGCGCCCTCACGATCTACTTCGTCCAGACCATCTCGCGCCTGTTCGCCGTGCGCATCGTCGCCGACCTGCGCGGCGAGCTGGCGCGCTGCTTCCTGCGCCTGCCGGTGCGCTTCTTCGGCCGCCAGCGCATGGGCGAGCTGATCAGCAAGGTGACCAATGACACGCAGGTCATGCAGCGCAGCTTCGAGCTGGCAAGCGACAACGTCGTCGTCGATCCGCTGATGATCCTCGGCAACGTCGCCGTGCTGGCGTGGTTCGTGCCGCAGGCGCTGATTGTGCTGGCGCTGATGGTGCCGGCGATGGCGATCCCGCTGCTGCGGCAGGGCCGGCAGGTCAGCAAGCGCAGCAGCAAGAGCCTGCAGGCGATGGGGGAGACGACCGAGTCGCTCAACCAGATCCTGACCGGCATCCGCACGGTGAAGTCGTTCCAGCTCGAGGGCGCGATGCTGCGCGACTTCGAGTCGACGACGACGACGTTCCTCGATCGCACGCGCAAGATGCTGCGCGCCAAGGGCCGATCGATGGCGCAGACGTTCGTCAGCTACCAGGCCGGCTTCGGCGCGCTGCTCGTCGTGCTCGGCTGGGTCGTGCTCGTCGACGGGTCACTCCACTTCGACGACGTCGCGCTCGTGATCATGCCGCTCGCGACGACGTACCAGCACGTCAAGCGCCTGACGCGCAGTTACCACGTGCTGATGGAGTCCTCCGGCGCGCTCGCCGGGCTCGAAGGCATCCTGCGCGAGCCGCTCGACCGCGACCTCGCCATCGGCACGCCGCTGCCGCAGGTGCGCGGCGACCTGGAGCTGCGCGATGTCTGGTTCGGCTACGGCTCCGAGCCGGTGCTGCGCGGGTTGTCGCTGCGCGTGCCGGCCGGCGCGACGGTCGCGCTGGTCGGCGAGTCCGGCAGCGGCAAGACGACCACGGTCGATCTGCTGCAGCGCTTCCACGACCCCGAGAAGGGCGCGATCCTGGTCGACGGCCTCGACCTGCGCGACGTGCGGCTCGCCGACTGGCGCGCCCGCACCGCCGTCGTCAGCCAGCAATCGTTCCTCTTCAATACGACGATCCGCGCCAACATCGAATGCGGCCGCCCGGGCGCGTCGCAGGCGCAGATCGAAGCCGCTGCGGAGGCCGCCAACATCCACGACTTCATCGTCTCGCTGCCGCAGGGCTACGACACGGTCGTCGGCGACCGCGGCGGCAACCTGTCGGGCGGCCAGCAGCAGCGGCTCGCCATCGCCCGCGCGATCGTGCGCGACCCGGCGGTGCTGTTCCTCGACGAGGCGACCAGCGCGCTCGACTCCGAGAACGAGCGGCTGGTGCAGGCCGCGCTCGACGCGCTGCGCAAGGGCCGCACGTCGGTCGTCATCGCGCACCGCCTGTCGACGATCGTCGGCGCCGACCTCATCGCGGTGCTCGAGAAGGGGCGCGTCGCCGAGCTCGGCGCGCACGAGGATCTGTACGCCCGAAACGGCGCCTATCGCCGCATGTACGACGCCTACGCCGGCGGCGCGGCGCCGTCAGACGGCGCCTAGCAGCGCGACGACGGTCGCGCGCATCGCCTCGCCGCGACCGATCGCGTCGACCTTCTCGCCGGTCTTGCCCTTCACATTGACGCGGTCGAGGTCGACTGCGAACAGCGCCGCGAGGCTGGCGCGCACCGCCGCGCGCAGCGGCTTGAGCTTTGGCGCCTCGGTCTCGACGACGCAGTCGAGGCCAAGCACGCGCAGCCCGCGTTCGCGCACGCGACGCATGATCTCGTGGCAGAACTCGGCTGACGCGCGGCCCGCGTTCTGCGGATCGCGGTCAGAGAACAGCGTGCCGAGGTCGTCGAGGCCTGCGGCGCCGAGCACGGCGTCGCAGGCGGCGTGCAGCAGCGCGTCGCCGTCGCTGTGGCCGACGGGCCCGACGTCGCACGGGAACGGCACGCCGCCGAGCGTGCAGGCGCGGCCCGGCGCGAGTCGATGCACGTCGATGCCGAGGCCGATGCGGGGGAGGTTGTTCATGCGAGGTTGGCGGCGAGTATCGCTTCGGCCAGCGGCAGGTCGGCCGGCGCGGTGATCTTCAGGTTGGTGGGCGACCCGCGGACGACCGCGACGGGTTCGCCGAGTCGCTCCACCAGCGAGACGTCGTCGGTGCCGACGAATCCGGTCCGTGCGGCGTGCGCCATTGCGCGCAGCAGCAGATCGCGCCGGATCACCTGTGGCGTCTGCGCCAGCCAGACGCCGGCGCGGTCGACCGTGGCTTCGACGAGCCCGGCGGCCGAGACCTTCTTGAGCGTGTCCGGCGCCGGCAGCGCGAGCAGAGCCGCGCCGTGCGCGGCGGCGGCGGCGATGCACGCGCGCGTCGACCCGATCGGCAGCAGCGCGCGGGCGGCGTCGTGCACTAGCACGAGGTCGACGTCCGGGCTGCAGGCGGCGAGGCCGTTCTGCAGCGACTCCTGGCGCGTCGCGCCGCCGTCGACGAAGCGCAGCGGGCAGCGGCCGCCGAGCGCGCGTTCGACGTCGGCGCGGTGTTGCGCGACGTAGGTCGGTCGGTCGTCGGTGTGCACCAACGCCAGCGCTTCCGCCGCCGCGCCGTCCGGCAGGGCCTGGACAAGGCGTTCGGCGCTGCGCGCCAGCAGCGTGCGGCCGCCAAGCGGCAGCCACGCCTTCGGCACGGGCCCGCCGAAGCGCGTGCCGCGGCCGGCGGCGAGCAGCAACATGGCGACCTTCACGGCGACAGACCGTACACTCCGCCGCGTGGCGGTCGTACGGATTCTGGGCATCGACCCCGGCACACGGGTCGTGGGCTATGCCTGCCTCGAGGTGGCGCCGGCGGCCGGACGCCCCAGCGGCGTTGCCGTGCCGATCGCGCTGCGCGCCAGCAACGTCGTGCGCGCCGGCGGCGGCAGCCACGACGCCCGCCTCGTCGCAGCGGGCGTGTTGCGCCTGGGCGGGCGCGACGACGCGATCGGCGCGCGGTTGCACGCGCTCGCCGTCCAATTCCGCGCGTTGGCGCGCGAGCTACAGCCGACCGAACTCGCGCTCGAGGAGGCCTTCCACGGCAAGAGCGTGCAGGCGGCGCTGCGCATCGGCGAAGCGCGCGGCGTCGTGCTCGCCGAGGCGACGGGCCTGGGGCTCGACGTGCATCAGTTTGCGCCGGCGCGCATCAAGCGCTGCGTGACTGGCAACGGCGCCGCCGACAAATCGACCGTCGCGGCGATGATGCGGCAGTTCGTGCGGCCGGCGGCAGCCGTGCTCGTCGATGGCTTGCCGGCCGACGCGACCGACGCCATCGCCGTGGCGTGGACACGCTACGAAGTCCGTCGCTCGCCGCTGCTCGCGCTCGAGGAGTGAGACGCGGCGAGTGCTCAGCCGAGAGACGTATTGAAATTCTTTCCACAGTGAGGTCCGATTCGTCGCGTCTTGGCGGCCGGGTCACCAGCCGCCTCGCACGGTCTGTGGAGCGGTTAGCGGTCGCCGCGGCGGCGGTGGCCTCGGGCGCTGAGTCTTCCATTGCAGTGTCTTCCAATGCAGGGGGCGTTTGCATGATGCGCGGTCCGGTCTTGCCTCAGTCCAGGGACGCCTTGTGGGCGCTCGTGTCCGAGCGCCTGGAAGCGATCGAGCGCGGCATGGCGCTGGTGTTCGAGGATTTCGACTGCGCCGACGGCAAGTTGGGCGGCATCGAGGGCTTGGCTCGCGACGTCGCGGGCGCCCCGGTGCTGGTCGTCCTCGCGCGTCCCGACGATCCGCTGCTGGTGCCGCGCGCCCTGGACGCCGTGTCATTTCTCGCTCGCGTTGGCGATGTGCTCGCGGACGCCATCCCGGAGGCGGGCCTCGGTCGCGGCGTCGCCGGCCGGGTGCTCGTCATCGCCGTGGCCGGCATGGCCGGCGTGTGCGAGCCGCTGCTGCGCCACGCTTCGGCCCGCCTGCAGATCTGCGTGCTGGAGCCGTTCCGCGTCGCCGGCAGCGAGCGCTTCGCGGTGCGCTGGCTCGCTGATGCGCGCCGCGCCACGCCGGCCCTCGAGTCGGTCGCTGCCCCGGTGGCCGTCTCCCCGGCTGGCGCGCAGCCTGCGCTAGAGGTCGCGGCTGCGGCCGAGCCGGCGCGCGTCGCCGCGCTGAGCCCTGCCCAGGTGCAGGCGTTGTGGGCCAATTTGAAGGAACTGTGCCTGCGCATCGACCAGGGCATCCAAATCGACGACGACTCCGAGCGTCGGCGCATCTCCTGGAACGGTCAGCACCTCGCCGAGGTCCGCGAGAGCGGCGGCGCGCTGCACGGCGTCCTCTCCGACGGCTCGTCGTGCACTCTCGCCGCGCCCGCCGACGTCGGCGCGTTCTCGAATCGCGTGCTGCGCAGCTACTCGCAGCTCGCAGGGATCGTCATCCGGAAGCGCGCCGCAACTGCGCCATCGCGCGACCACGAATCGAATTCGACTGCGTCTCGCCACGCAGCCAGAGGGCTCGGCAAGCCGCCGCGCGCGAGCGCGGAGGGCCTGCGGGCCGCTGCTGCTGCGGCGCGCCTGTCGCCCGAAGAGCACTCTGCGCTCGGTGGGCTGGCCTCGTCGGCCGGCGGCGAATCCGAGTACGCGGCCTTGGCAGGCGACCTGAAGCGGATCGTCGCGGCGACGGACGCCGGACGCAGCGCCAGGTCGGAGTAGAAACGACGGCGACAAGCCGCGCGGCCCGGGAGCGACGGTATTGGAACGAGTCCATCGCGGAGACGCTGACCAACGCGCGTTCGCGCGGCACCTCTTACTGCGCGACGGGCCGTTCGTCCGCGAAGCGGCGCGCGAGGCGGCCTTCGTCGCCTTCGCCAGCGGCAAGGGCGGCACCGGCAAGACCTTCCTGACGGTCAACGCGGCGATCGCGCTGCACGAACGCGGCCGGCGGGTCGCGGTTGTCGACTGCGACTTCGGCCTTGCCAACGCGCACCTGCTCTTCGGCGTCAACCCGCAGTGCACGCTCGCGCACGTGCTCGAAGGCGGGCTCGCCGTCGACGAGGCATTGTTGGTGACGCCGCACGGCCCGGCGCTGGTGCCCGGCGGTTCCGGCGTGGTCAGCCTCGCCGATCTCGACGCCCGGCACATGGCGACCCTGGCGCGGGCGCTGCACGTGCTGGGCGAGCGCTACGACGTCGTCATGCTCGACTGCGGCGCCGGCCTTGCGCCGCAGTCCTTGGTTCCCCTGCTCGCGGCTCAGCACGTCGTGCTGGTCGCCAATCCCGAAATCGCGTCGGTGACCGACGCCTACGCGCTGGTGAAGTGCCTGGCCAAGCAGGGCGCTTCGGCGACGCTGCACCTGGCCGTCAATCGCGTGCCCGAGGACGGCCTCGGTCGCGCCACCCACGAACGATTCGCCGACGTCGCGCGCCGTTTCGCGCGCCGCGAAGTGCATTACCTCGGCGAGGTGCCGGAGGACCCCGTGGCGGCGCATCGCCGCCTCGGGCAGCCCCCTCTGGTCAAGGGTGCGGCAGGATGCGCGACGGCGAATGCGGTGCAGACGTTGGCGGACCGGCTCGACCTGCGGTTGGAGCGGACGCGCCTCGTCCCCGATCAGGGGATCGAAGCGCGCATGCAGGCGCAGATCCTGCGCTGGTGAGGCGCCAGCCCGGGCCGCTGTTGCAGGCCTGGGCGATGGCGACGCTCGTCTTGCTGGTGCGTACGGTCGCCGATGGCGCGCTCGCCCGCGCGCGGCCGGCGACGTGCCGCGTCGAGCCGTGCCGACTCGACGCCAACGCAGCGACCGTCGCACAGTGGACGGCGTTGCCCGGCTGCGGCCGCGCGCGCGCGGAGGCGATCGTCGTCGCCCGCATCCGCGGCGGGCCGTTCCGCGACGCGTCCGATCTCGAGCGCGTCGACGGCGTCGGCGCCGCCTTCGCGGCGAGCTTCGCGCCGTGGCTCGACTTCGTGCGGCCGTCCGCCGGTCGCCGTTGACCGCCGACGGCGCGGTGCCACGCCCATGCCTATCGGGTACGCTCCCGCCTGCTCATGGACCCCGGACCCGACGATGTGCGCGATGCCGTGCGCCGGGCCCTGGCCGAGGATCTCGGTTCGCCGGCGCTCGACGTCGGGCACGACGTCACCAGCCGGCTGTCGGTGCGTGCCGGCCAGCGCGGTCGCGCGCGGGTCGTCGCCAAGTCGAAGGGGACGCTGGCCGGGACGGCTTGCGCTGCGGCGACCTTCCTGCTGCTCGATCCGACGGCGCGCGTCGTCGTCCACCGCCGCGATGGCGAGTCGTTCGTCCGGGGCGACCTGGTCCTCGAAGTCGAGTCGGACATGCGCTGTCTGCTCGTCGCTGAGCGCACGGCGCTCAACTTCCTGCAGCGGTTGTCGGGCATCGCCACGGTCACTCGCGCCTACGTCGACGCCGTTGCCGGCACCGGCGCACACATCCTCGACACCCGCAAGACGACCCCGGGTCTGCGCTTGTTGGAGAAGGCGGCCGTCGCTGCGGGCGGCGGTCGGAACCACCGCATTGGCCTCTACGACCAGGTGCTGCTGAAGGAGAACCACTTCGGCTTCGCCCGGCCCGCGACGTACGAGGACGTCGTGCGCCGATGCGTCCGCGAGCAGGCCGCCCCGGTCGTGGCCGAGGCTCGCGACGTCGCCGAGGCCCGCGCGGCCGTGCGTGGCGGCGCCGCCGTGGTGCTGCTCGACAACTTCGCGCCGGGTTTGCCATTGCGCGAAGCGGTCGCGGCGGTGCGCGCCGAGGCCGCCGCCGCCGGCCGCATCGTCCTCACCGAGGCGTCCGGCGGCGTCACGTTGGCTTCGGTGCGCGCCTTCGCCGAGTCCGGCGTCGATCGCATCTCCATCGGCGCGTTGACCCATTCGGCCCCGGCCGTCGACCTGTCGCTGCTCGTCGAGGGCGTGGCCTGATGGGCAAACGCCTCGAGTTTCCGGCGTCGCCGACCATCGTGCGCAAGCTGCGCGCTGAAGTGCGCGGGCTCGCCGCCGAACTCGGCGCCACGGCGGAGGCGAGCGACCAGTTGGCGCTCGTCGCTGACGAGATCGTCAACAACGCCATCGAGCACGGCACCAGCTATCGCCGCAGCGGCAAGCTCCTCGCCTTGCAGGTTGCCGTCGATGGCGCGCGCCTGCGTGTCGAGTTTTTCGATCCGGAGATGCCGATCGAGCTGGTCGGCCAGCTCGCCGACGCGCTCGCCGCAGTCAGTCGCGACCTGCCCGCGCTGGAGAGCGAGCGCGGTCGTGGCCTCTTCCTGCTGACGGTCTATCTGCAGGAGCTTCGCGCCGACCTCGAGCCGTCTGGCGGCCTGCGGCTCGTCGGCTACATCGGCGCGCCGTGAACGCGCCGTCGGCGATGCTCGCGCCGCTGCGCCTCGTCGACGCCTTGCTACGCGTCTGGCGCGGACTGCCGGCGTTCGTGCGGCTCGGCGGCGTCGCCGCGGTGATGGCGATCTTGTGGTGGTCATCGTCGCGGCAGCCGGCGCTCGACCGGCCCCACGATCTGGTGATCGTGTTGCTCGGCAACGCCGCGCACTTCGTCGCTTACTTCGGTCTCGCGCTGGCGGCTTGGTTGGCGGCGCCGGCCTCGACGCCGGCGCGGGCGCTCGACGCGGCCGTCGTCGTGTTCGCCGTCGGCTACGGCGTTGTCGACGAGTGGCATCAGTCGTGGGTGCCGGGGCGCACGGCGTCGGCTGTCGACCTGATCACCGACGCGTTCGGCGCCGCGTTCGGCGCCTGGTTCGCGCGCGCCCGCCTCGGCCTTGGCGCGCCCGGCTGGCGCGGCGCGGTGTTCGCCGTATGCGGCGCTGCGGCTGCCGCTGCTGCGACCTTCGGGCGGTGGTGACCTGATACCGAGACAGTCGTCCACCGGGACGGACGCGCGCGCGTCGATCCCGTCGCGGGACGGCCGGCGCGCGGCGCGCAGGAACGTCGGCACGCCGGTTGCGCTTGGTCAGCCACCATGAGACTCCCGCACGTCGTGGCGGCCCTGCTGCTCGCCGCCGTCTCGCTCCCCGCGCAATTCGCGATCGAAGCCCGTTTCGGACGCCACGTCGGCGCCGTCGTCCGCTTCGCCGACTGTGCTCCGCGTCGTGCGCCCTGCCCGCCGGTTCGCCGCGTGTTCGACGACTGCCACGATCGCCACCGCGGCCACTGGCGGACGGTCAACGAGCAATTCCTGGTGCCCGGCTACTGGCGCGACGAGCGCCTGCCGCCGACCTACGGCTGGGTGGTCGACCACTGCGGCTGCCGGCGCTGGGCGATGGTCGACCCGGGCGGTTGCCGCCGGGTGTGGGTGCCGGACCGCTGGGAGACGCGCACGCAGCAGGTCTGGGTGAACTACTGATCGTGGCGCGTGCGGCGTGGGCGGGATAGACAGGCGGCATGGAACGCGGCGATCGCTTCGACCACCCGCTCATCGAACGCTACGCGAGCCAGGAGATGGCCCGCCTGTTCTCGCCGCGTGCGCGCCATGGGGCATGGCGCGACCTGTGGATCGCGCTGGCCCAGGCCGAGCACGAACTCGGCTTCCCGGTGACGGCGGAGCAGATCGCCGAGTTGAGGGCCAACCGCGAGCGCTTCGACTGGGACGCCGTCGCCAAGTACGAGAAGGAACTGCGCCACGACGTCATGGCGCACGTGCACCACTGGGGTGACCTGTGCCCCAAGGCGCGGCCGATCATCCACCTCGGCGCCACCAGCTGCTTCGTCACCGACAACGGCGACCTGCTGCTCTACCGGCAGGCGCTGCGGCTGCTGGAGCAGCGACTCGCGGCGGTCGTGGCGGCGCTGGCGGCGTTCGCGCAGCGTTGGCGCGCCGAGCCGTGCCTTGGCTACACGCACTTCCAGGTGGCGCAGCCGGTCACCGTCGGCAAGCGCGCCTGCTTGTGGGCGCAGGACTTCCTGCTCGACCTCGACGAAGCGCGCCGCGTCGCCGGCTGGCTGCCGTTCCGCGGCGTCAAGGGCGCCACGGGCACGCAGGCGACGTTCCTCACGCTCGCCGGCGGCGACCACGGCAAGGTCGCGGAGCTCGACCGCCGCGTCACCAAGGCGATGGGCTTCGGCGCGTCGATCGCCGTCAGCGGCCAGACCTACACGCGCAAGCTCGACTGGACGATCCATCAGGTTCTGTCCGCCATCGCTCAGTCGGCCAGCAAGTTCGCCACCGACGTGCGCCTGCTGTCGCACGAAGGCGAGATCGAGGAGCCAAGCGAGTCGAAGCAGATCGGCAGCTCGGCGATGGCCTACAAGAAGAACCCGATGCGCTGCGAGCGCGTCTGCTCGCTGGCCCGCTATGTCATCGAGACGGCCAACACCAGCGCGCACACGGCGGCGACGCAGTGGCTGGAGCGCACGCTCGACGACTCGGCTGTCCGGCGGATCGCCATCCCCGAGTCGTTCCTCGCCATCGACGGCATCCTGATGCTGGTGGAAAACGTCGCCAAGGGCCTCGTCGTCTACCCCAAGGTCATCCA
This sequence comes from Planctomycetota bacterium, assembly GCA_016872675.1. GTDB lineage: Bacteria > Planctomycetota > UBA1135 > UBA1135 > UBA2386 > UBA2386. Next base: position 17,945 of record VGZG01000029.1, on the reverse strand, counting down.
GAAGAAGCTGCGCGAGCAGCTGCCGTTCCTGGCGACCGAGGAGATCCTGATGGCTGGCGTCGCCGCCGGCGGCGATCGCCAGAACCTGCACGAGCGCGTGCGCGTGCACAGCCGCGCCTCCGCCCAGGCGGTCAAGGCCGAGGGCCGCGACAACCCGCTGCTGCAGTTGATCGCCGCCGATCCGGCGTTCGCCGCCATCAAGGACGCGCTGCCGAGCCTGATGGACCCGGCGCGCTTCGTCGGCCGCTCGGCCGAGCAGGTCGACGCCTTCGTCCGCGACGAGGTCGAGCCGCGGCTGCGCGGCGCCAAGCTGGGGGCGCTGGGCAGCGAGATCCGGGTCTGAGTCACGCGCCATCTTGGCATGATCTTGTCGACGGCTGACTGTTTGGCGTGATCTGGCTGGCCGCCGAGCTGGTCCATTGGTGACATAAACCAATGCGCCCAAAGGATCTAAGCCAATTTCTGCCATTGGCACAGTCCGTGCACCTTCGGGCCCGGATGCAACGCCAAGGAGCCCCAGGATGAACGCCGAGAAGCTCACCCAGAAGTCGCAGGAAGCCCTCCAACTCGCCCAGGCCAAGGCAATCACGTTCGGCCACCAGCAGGTCGACGTAGCGCACCTGCTCGTCGCGCTGGTCGAGCCCAAGGACGGCCTGGTCGCGCGACTCTTCGGCCGCATGAACGCGCCGACCGACGCCTTCCATGGCGCGCTCGAGGCCGAACTGCGCAAGCTGCCGAAGGTGACCGGACCCGGTTTCGCGGCCGACACGATCTACCTGACGCAGGAACTCGCCGGCGTGCTCGCGGCCGCCGAGCAGCAGGCGGCGAAGATGCGCGACGAGTACGTCTCGGTCGAGCACCTGTTCCTCGCCGCGCTCGCGGCCGCCAAGGCCGGCGTGAAGGACGTGTTCAAGGCGTTCGCCGTCGATGAGGCGCGCTTCCTCAACGCGCTCAAGGAGGTGCGCGGCAATCAGCGCGTGCAGAGCGCGTCGCCGGAGTCGACCTACGAGGCGCTGGCCAAGTACGGCCGCGACCTCGTGCAGATGTGCCGCGAGAACAAGCTCGATCCGGTCATCGGCCGCGACGACGAGATCCGTCGCGTGATCCGCATCCTGTCGCGCAAGACCAAGAACAACCCCGTGCTGATCGGCGAGCCGGGCGTTGGCAAGACGGCGATCGCCGAGGGGCTCGCCCAGCGCATCGTCCGCGGCGACGTGCCCGAGGGCCTGCGCGACAAGACGGTGTTCGCGCTCGACATGGGCAGCCTCGTCGCCGGCGCCAAGTACCGCGGCGAGTTCGAGGAGCGCCTCAAGGCGGTGCTGACCGAGATCAAGAACAGCGAGGGCCGCATCCTGCTGTTCATCGACGAGTTGCACACCATCGTCGGCGCCGGCAAGGCCGAGGGCGCGATGGACGCCGGCAACATGCTCAAGCCCATGCTCGCGCGCGGCGAGCTGCACTGCATCGGCGCGACGACGCTCGACGAGCACCGCAAGCACATCGAGAAGGACGCGGCGCTCGAGCGCCGCTTCCAGCCGGTGCTGGTCGAGCAGCCGAGCGTCGAGGACACGGTGTCGATCCTGCGCGGCCTCAAGGAGCGCTTCGAGGTGCACCACGGCGTGCGCATCCACGACGGCGCGCTCGTCGACGCGGCGACGCTGTCGCACCGCTACATCAGCGACCGCTTCCTGCCGGACAAGGCGATCGACCTCGTCGACGAGGCGTGTGCGATGATCCGCACCGAGATCGACTCGCTGCCGACCGAGCTCGACACCGTCAGCCGCCGTGTCATGCAACTCGAGATCGAGGAGACGGCGCTGGCCAAGGAGAAGGACGACGCCAGCCGCACGCGCCTGTCGGAGCTCAAGAAGGAGCTGCAGGAGCTGCGCGGCAAGGCCGACGCGATGCGGGCCCGGTACGAGACCGAGAAGAGGGGCCTGCTCGGCGTGCGCACGCTGCGCGAGAGGCTGGAGTCGCTGCGCCGCGACCAGGAGGCCGCCGAGCGCCGCTACGACATGAACAAGGCCGCCGAGCTGAAGTACGGGGCGATCCCGGAGGCCGAGAAGGCGCTGGCCGCCGAGGAGGCCGGGATGCAGAAGGGCGGCGAGCGCCTGCTGCGCGAGGCGGTGACCTCGGACGAGATCGCCCAGATCGTCGCCCGCTGGACCGGCATCCCGGTGCAGCGGCTCGTCGAGGGCGAGCGCGAGAAGCTGCTCAAACTCGACGAGATCCTGCACGAGCGCGTCGTCGGCCAGGAGGAGGCGGTGCAGGTGGTCGCCGACGCGGTGATCCGCGCGCGCTCGGGCATCAAGGATCCCAAGCGCCCGATTGGCAGCTTCCTGTTCCTCGGCCCGACCGGCGTCGGCAAGACCGAGCTGGCGAAGACGCTGGCGGCGGCGCTGTTCGACAGCGAGGACAATCTCGTGCGCGTCGACATGTCGGAGTACATGGAGAAGCACGCGGTCAGCCGCCTGATCGGCGCGCCGCCCGGCTACGTCGGCTACGAGGAGGGCGGCCAGCTCACCGAGGCCGTGCGGCGCAAGCCGTACTCGGTGGTGCTGTTCGACGAGATCGAGAAGGCGCACCCGGACGTGTTCCACGTGCTGCTGCAGATCCTCGACGACGGCCGCGCCACCGACAGCCAGGGCCGCACCGTGGACTTCAAGAACACGGTGATCATCCTGACGTCGAACATCGGCGCGCCGATCTTGCTGGAGGGCATCACCAAGGACGGCGTCATCCGCGAATCGGCGCGCGACCAGGTCATGGCCGAGCTGCGGCGGCACTTCCGGCCGGAGCTGCTCAACCGCATCGACGACATCGTGCTGTTCAAGCCGCTGCAGACCGGCGAGATCCGCCGCATCGTCGACCTGCTGCTGGGCGGCCTGCGGGCGCGCCTCGCCGACCGCCGCATCGCGGTCGACGTCAGCGACGCGGCGAAGACGTTCCTCGCCGAGCGCGGCTACGACCCGGTGTACGGCGCGCGACCGCTCAAGCGCTTCCTGCAGCGCGAGATGGAGACGCGCATCGGCCGCCAGCTGATCGCCGGCGGCGTGCCGGACGGCAGCACCGTGCACGTCGATTTCAAGGACGGTGAGCTCGTGGTGGCGACGCGCGCAGCGGAGCCGGTCGGCGCCTGAGTTGGCCGGCGCCCGCGCGGCGCGTACGGTGGGTGGCGACGGCGCGGCCGGTCGTGCCCCGCCGTCGAGGTCACTCACGATGTCCCAACGAATCCTCTCCGCCGCGCTCGCGGCCGTCTCGCTTGCCGCCTGCGCGGCAGCGTCCCCGCAGTCCCCGTCCAGCCCGTCCGCCAACCCAGCCGCCAAGCCCGCCGCGCCGGCGCCGGCCGAGAAGCTCGCCGAGGCCGAGCCGCAGGCCGAGAAGGAGCTCAAGCGCTTGACGCTCGAGGCGGCGCTGCGCGAGCAGCAGCTACAGAACGAACTCGCCGCGCTCAAAGCCGAGAAGGCGCGGCTCGAGGCCCAACTGGCGCTCAACGCCACCAAGGCCGCCGCCGGCGCCGAGCCGGACAAGGCCAAGGTCGAGGCGATGGCGCGCGCCGCCGAGGTCGCCGCCGCGGCGCTCAAGACCGAACTCGCCCCCGGCACGGCCGAGATGGAGCGGCTCAAGCACGCGCAGGCGCTCGCCGGCGCGCGGCTCGAGGCCGAGCTGTCGGCGAACAGCGTCGAGATGGCGCGCATGAAGTCGGCGCAGGACCTCGTCGACGCCCAGCACAAGGCCAAGCTCGCCGCCATGCGGCGCGAGGCCGAGGAGCTGGCGATCCAGAACCAGCTGGCCGCCGAGAAGCGCAAGGCCGAGCAGATGCGCGCGATGGACGAGCAGGCGCTCATCGAGACCGAGGCGCGCAAGCAGGCCGCCCAGCTGCAGAAGCGCGACGGCGCCGACAAGCTGCGCGAACTGGTCGACGCGCCGATGGTCTACGCCGACGAGCCGCTGCAGGACGGCGTGCTGACCATCACCGACCGCCGCATCGACCTCAACGGCCCGATCGTGACCGGCACCGCCGACCACGTCTGCGACCGCATCGACTACTTCAACAACCTCGACGCGAAGAAGCCGATCTTCCTCGTCATCGACAACTCGCCGGGCGGCAGCGTGCAGCAGGGCTACCGCATCGTGAAGTCGATCGAGACCAGCGACGCGCCGGTGCACGTCGTGGTGAAGAGCTTCGCCGCGAGCATGGCGGCGACGATCGCCACGCTGGCCAAGCACAGCTACGCGCTGCCCAACGCCGTCATCCTGCATCACCAGATGTCGAGCGGCGCCAACGGCAACATGACGGACATCGAGCAGGAAGTGCAGACGCTGCGCGAGTGGGAGCGGCGCCTCGCCGAGCCGATCGCGCGCAAGATGGGCATCACGCTCGACGAGTTCAAGGCGCGCATGTACCAGGCGAAGAAGACCGGCGACTGGGACGAGTTCGCCGACAAGGCCGTGCAGCTGAAGTGGATCGACCGCGTCGTCGACGACATCCGTGAGATCAGCATCCGCAAGAAGCCGGCCGACCAGCCGGCGTCGCCGTTCTGGATGTTCATGATGGCGCGCGACGAGGGCGGCAAGCCGTACTGCAAGCTGCCGCCGCTGCTGCCGTACGACAGCTACTTCATGGTCAACCCGCGCGGCTTCTACCGCGTCGACGGGCGCTGACGTGGCGTCGCCGCGCGCGCGGCCGCTATGCTACAGCGATGGTCGAGTCTGCCATTCCGCCCGCCACGCGCCAGGCGTTCCTGGAGACCGCGTACCACGTGGTCGCGCCGGCGCCGTTCGCGCTACGCATCGGCGAACGCAGCGAGCCGCTCGCCGCTCTGCATCGCGCGCACGGTGTTGTCGCCAGCGCGTTCGTCACTGCCTGCAACCCGCGATCGCAGGACCTCGGCGCCGCCGCCAACGCGCCGCGCATGGCGGCGCTGCGCGCCGAGTTGCAGGCCGTCGGCGTCGCGTTCCTCGAGGGCGACGGCGTGCATCCGAGCAATGGCTGGCCGCCGGAGTCGAGCCTGCTGGCCCTCGGCCTGCCGCGCGCGGCGGCGCGCGCGCTCGGCCAACGGCATGGCCAGGACGCGGTCGTGTGGTGCGACACCGACGCCGTGCCGCAGATCGAACTGCTGCGCTGACGCGCCGGCGCAGAAAGCGGCTGCGCAGCTGGATCGGCAACGAGCGCTGGCGCCGCCGCATGCACGAGGCCGATTGCGCGCGGCGTCGGCGATGCGGTCGACCGCGGCGCTGTCGGCGCATTGCCACCGGCGGCTTCGACCCGCCGGCCCGCCGGCGGTTGTCAGGGAGGAAGGGTGGGGCATACTTCGACAACCCTCTCGCGGAGAACCATGCGGAGCGAGCTCCTTGCCATCGTCGCGGCGATGTTGGCCAGCATTGCGCCTGGTCCGACTGGATCCGCGTGCGCGAACGGCGGCGATCCGACGCGCGCGGCGGCCGCCGGCCCCGAGGACAAGGAACGGCGCGCGCGCGCGCCGCGGTCGCGGCGACCGCAGCCGCGGTCGTCCACCAGCGCCATCGCGTTCGCCGACGTCACCGCCGCCGTCGGCATCGCCGACATGGGCATCTCGCACGGCGTGTCCGTCGGCGACTGCAACGGCGACGGCTGGCCCGACATCTTCACTGGCGGCCACTACATGGCGCATCCGCGGCTGTGGCGGAACCTCGGCAACGGCTCGTTCGTCGACGACACCATCGCGCTGATGCCGTTGCCGCACGGCGACAACCACGGCGCGCAGTGGTTCGACGCCGACAACGACGGCGTGCAGGAGTTGTACGTCACGGGCGGCGCCGGCTTCGGCCTCGGCGCGGCGCCCAAGCGCCAATACCGGCGCAGCGGCGCCTTCTACTTCGACGTCGCCGCGGCCGTCGGCCTCGACCTGCCGCTGATGCGCGGCCGCACGCCGTTGGCCGTCGACGCCGACGGCGACGGTCTGCTCGACCTGCTGATGGCGGCCCAGCTCCGTCCGGACCTGCAGTCGCCGCCGAGCCTCTACCAGCAGCGCGGCGGCCGCTTCCGCGAGGTCGGCGCCGCGCTCGGCTTCGGCGTCGGCGTGGGCACCGAGTTCGGCGTGCTCGGCGACCTCGATGGCGATGGCAAGCTCGACGCGCTTTTCGACGGCTATCCGCGGCGCGCCTACTCGTTCCTCGGCGGCGGCGTGCAGAACATCACCACCACGATCGGCCTGCCGCCGCTGGCGCCGTTCCCGACGATGCACGACGCCGTGATCGCCGACCTCACCGGCGATGGTCGCAACGACGTCTACATGGCGCGCGACGCGACGCGCAGCGCGGCGCACCGCGACGGTCCGCTGGCGATCGAGTTCGTCGCCAACCTCGACGGCGACGAGCACGGCATCCGCTTCGGCTCGCTGCCGGGCCACGTGCTGTGGCTGGACTGGGGCGGCGTGTCCGGCTGGACGACGGCGGACGTGTTCATCGGCGCGCAGGGCTGGAACCCGTCGCAGAACGGCGTGCCGCTCGATCCGAGCGACCCGGCCAACTCTGGCATCGCGCCGCATGCGCCCGGCCAGTCGCGCGGCATCTACATCGGCTGGGACGCGGCGGCGCTCGAGTGGGTGTGCCTGTGCAGCACGCCGGTCTGGGCCGAGGCGCTGATCCGCTTCATCTGCAGCCTACCGGTGACCGTGCCGCAGGCGATCGGCTATGCCCCCGGTGGACCAAACGCGTCCGACGTGCTGTTCGTACGCGTCGGCAACGGGCCCAACGGCGGCTACGCCAACCAGACCGTGGTGAGCGGCATCCCGTCGTGGCTGCGCGGCCGCTCGGTCGTCGCCGCCGACTTCGACAACGACATGGACCTCGACCTCTACGTCGAGCGTTCGACGCAGAGCTGCAACCTCGACAACGTGCTGCTCGAGAACCTCGGCGGCGGCATGTTCGCGCTGGCGCCTGCTGGCGTCGCGGTCGGCAGCCCGGACGGCATCGGCGATTCCGTCGCGACGTTCGACTACGACCGCGACGGGCTCGTCGACCTGCTGCTCGTCAACGGTCTTGGCAGCGCCTTCCGCCTGCCGAGCTCGCCCGGCGCGTTCGCCGACGACGGCAGGACGCAGCTGCTGCGCAACGTCACGGCGAACGGCAATCACTGGCTTGGCATCGAACTCGTCGGCACGACGTCCAATCGCGATGGCATCGGCGCGCGCGTCCAGGTGCTCGCCGGGGGAGTCAGCCAGATCCGCGAGCACGGCGGCGGCATGCACCGGCACTCGCAGAATCACGGCATCCACTTCGGGCTCGGGCAAAACGCCGTGACCAAACACGTGATCGTCGATTGGCCGAGCGGCCAGCGCACCGTCGTCCGCGGCGTCGCCGCCGACCAAGTTCTAACTATCGTCGAGTAGCCGACTTGATAGCGTGTCCGGTCCGTTGTCCGGTCTTCCCATCTCCGCTGCGTCACCGCGCATCGCCCTGCTCGCCGGCGACCTGCACCCGCTGGCCGCTTGCGAGCCGTTCTACGCCGCTCTCGACGCGTTGCGCGACGCCCACGGCGGCGACTGGCGCGCGTTCCACACCCACGTGTCGGATCCGCGCGCGCTGCCGCCGGCGAGCCGCCGCCGGCTCGGTGAAGGCACGCTCGTCCTCGAAGATCCGGCGGCGCACGCACAGGACTTCGCCCGCTTCGGCGCGATCGCCCCGGCCGCTCTCGCTCGCGTCGTCGCCGACCTCGCGGCGTTCTGGGGCTGCGCGCCGGCCGAGGTCGCGGCGCGCGTGGACGTGCGGCAGGCGCTCGCCTTCGCGCGCGCGATCCAGGCGTTCGCGCCGGACATGCTGGTCGCGGTCGGTCAGCATCACGATTCGTTCCGCGCGGCGATCGTCGGCCGGCTGCTCGGCGTGCCGCGCGTCGCCGTGCTCGACGACCCGGATCTCGGCGATCCGGCCGCGAACCTGATGCCGCTGCACTTGCGCGGCGCGGCGGCGGTGGTGGCGACCAACGCGCTCGCCCGCGCCGAGCTGCTGCGCCGCTTCGCCGACTGCGTCGACGCGGCGGCCGTGGTCGATGGCCTAGCGCAGGCGCCGGTCGCGATCGCGCGCGCCGCGGGAATGGGGCGCGCCGCCGACGCCGCGCCGCTGGGGCCTGCGGCGGCTTACGGGCCGCTCGCGCCGCGGCAGCCGCGCATCCCCGCCGTGCGTCCGTTCGTGGTGATGGGGGCCGAGCGCACCGGCAGCAACCTGCTGGTGGGCATGCTCGACGCGCGGCCGGATTTCTTCTGCGCCAACGAGCTGTTCAACGTCCGCGAGATCGCCGCGGGCTTGGTCGCCTGGCCGGAGCATGCGGCCGCCGACCGGCGCGAGCTGGCGGCGCTGCGCGAGCGCGGTCCCGAGCCGTTGCTCGATCGGCTCGCCGCCGACGCGGCGCGGATCGGCGCCACGCATTGCGGCTACAAGCTGATCTACGGCCACGCATTGCACGACGACCACATCGTCGAGGCCACGGCCGGCGATGGCCGCTGCATCGTGCTGCACCTGCTGCGTCGGGATCGCTTGCAGCGGTGGCGCTCGCACTTGCGCGCGTTGGCGAGCGACAGCTGGTTCGGCGGCGCGCAAGACGAATCGGCGATCGTCCTGCCCGTCGCGGAGACTGCCGCCGACTTCGTCGCCGGCGAGGCGCTCGAAGCCCGCTTCCGCGCCGCGTTCGCCGGCCTGCCGACGGTCGAACTCGACTACGAGGACCTGGCGCTGCGCTTGCCGTCGGCCGCGCGGCGCCTGGGCGAAGCATTCGGCGTCGACTTCGGCGAACTCGTGCCGCGCACGCACAAGACCGGCCCGAAGGATCCGCGCGCTGGCATCGCCAACAACGACGAACTGCGCGCGGCCTTCGCCGGCACGAGGTGGGCGGGCCTGTTCGGCTGAGGTTTCGCCGCTCGCGCGTGCGTCCGCGGCGGCGCGCGCGGCGAAGATGCCGCCGATGCGCCGCCCGCTGTTCGTCGTCCTCGCCCTGCTCGCCATCGCCGTCGCGTTCGCCTCGTGCGGCACGACCTATCCGCGCCGCGATCCGACGGGCGAGCCGTTCCCGGCGGTGCGTGGCAACGCGCTCGACGGCGCCGAGGTGGCGCTGCCCGGCGTCGGCAAGGGGGCGCCGCTGCTGCTGCTGATCGGCTACCAGCAGAACACGCAGTTCGACCTCGACCGCTGGCTGCTCGGCGTGTCCGAGGCCGGCGTCACGGTGCGCGCGTTCGAGGTGCCGACGCTGCCCGGGCTGATGCCGGGATTGGCGTCGGGCTTCATCGACGGCGGCATGCGCCGCGGCATCCCCAAGGAGGACTGGGGCGGCGTCGTCACCGTCTACGGCGACGCCAAGGCGATCGCGCAGTTCACCGGCAACGACGACGGCCTGCCGGGCCGCATCGTGCTGCTCGACCGCGACGGCGTGGTCGCGTGGTTCCACGACCGCGGCTACTCGGTCGGAGCGCTGCGCGCGCTGCAGCAGAAGCTCGCCGAGCTGACGCGCTGAGAACCCGAGAAGAAGTAATCTTGTGGGCTCACGAAGTGGCCCGTTGTGGCCGCTTTCGCGGCGACGCGGAGCCCGACGGGCAGCGTAGTCATGTCGGCGCAGGATAGCGACGAACGCGTTGCACGCGGCGTCGGTCCGGCGGCTTGCGGGATCGCCGCGACGTTGCACGATGGCGCGGTGCTCCGTCCGTTCCTCGTCCCTGGCTGTGCGCTGGCCGGCCTGCTGGTGCTCGGATGCGCCGCGCCGGCGCCCGAGCGCGCGCCCGTTGCCGCGGCCGATGCGTCGCCGCCCGGGCCGCACTGGGCCTTCGTGCCGCCGGTGCGCACGCCGACCCTCGGCGCCAACCCGATCGACGCGCTGGTGCGCGCGCGGTTGCGCGCCGAAGGGCTCGAACTCGCGCCACCGGCCACACGCACGACGCTGTTGCGGCGCGTGACCCTCGACCTCACCGGCCTGCCGCCGACGCCGGCCGAGGTCGACGCGTTCCTCGCCGACGGCGAAGCCGGCGCCTATGAGCGCGTCGTCGATCGATTGTTCGCCAGCCCGCACTACGGCGAGGCGATGGCGCTGCCATGGCTCGACGCCGCGCGCTACGCCGACTCCAACGGCTTCCAGCAGGACGGCGACACGTGGCAGTGGGTGTGGCGCGACTGGCTGGTGCGCCAGCTCAACGCCGACGTGCCGTTCGACCAACTGTCGACCAAGCTGCTCGCCGGCGACCTGCTGCCAGACGCCACCGACGACGACCGGCTCGGCACGGCGTTCCTGCGCAACCACCTGCTCAACGGCGAAGGCGGCGCGATCCCCGAGGAGAACCGCTTCGTCATGCTGTTCGACCGCGTCGACACGACGTGCACGACGTGGCTCGGACTGACGGTGGCGTGCGCGCAGTGCCACGACCACAAGCACGACCCGATCCCGCAGCGCGACTACTACGCGCTGCTCGACGCCTTCGGCCGCGTGCCCGAGAACGGCCTCGCCGGCGAAGGGCCATCGCGCTTCCGTGTCGCCGAGCCGGCGGTCGCGTACCCGACGCCGGCGCTGCGGCAGCAGCGCGCGGCGATGGAAGCGCGGCTCAAGGAACTCGAAGCGGCCGGCGACAAGCCGGCCATCGATGCTTACCGCAGCGAGTACGACCGCTTCCGCCACACGCAGTGGCCGCGCGTGATGGTGATGCAGGACGCGGTCGAAAAGCCGACGCGCGTGCTGCAGCGCGGCGACTACTTGCAGCCGGGCGAAGTCGTCGCCTTCGGCGTGCCGGGCTGCCTACCGCCGTTGCCGCAAGGCGCGCCGAAGAACCGGCTCGGCCTCGCCCGCTGGCTGTTTTCCGACGGCCACCCGCTGACCGCGCGCGTCGCCGTCAATCGCGCTTGGCAGCACTTCTTCGGCGATGGCCTCGTGCGCACGCCGGAGGACTTCGGCACGCAGGGCGACCGGCCGACGCACCGGGAACTGCTCGACACGCTCGCGGTCGACTTCGCGCGCTCGGGCTGGCGCAGCAAGGAATTGCACCGCCGCATCGTCACTAGCGCCGTCTACCGCCAGTCGAGCGCGGCGAGCGCCGAGTTGCTGGCGCGCGATCCCGACAACCGCCTGCTGGCGCGCGCGCCGCGCCTCCGCCGCTCGTCGCTGCTGCTGCGCGACCAGGCGCTCGCCGTCAGCGGCCTGCTCGTGCCGACGCTCGGCGGCGCGCCGGTCTATCCGTACCAGCCCGACAAGGTCTGGGAGTCGCTCGCGATCACCAACGAGCGCGACTTCACCTATCCCGCGTCGCACGGCCCCGACCTGTGGCGGCGGAGCCTCTACACCTTCTGGCGGCGCACGGTGCAGCCGACCAACTTCTTCGACAGCAGCCAGCGACAGAACTGCCGCGTGCGCGTGCCGGTGACCGGCTCGCCGCTGCATGCGCTGGTGACGCTCAACGACCCGACCTACGTCGAAGCCGCGCGGGCGCTGGCGGCGCGCGTCGCCGACGAAGCGAACGACGTCGGCGGCCGGCTGGCAGCGGCGTTCCGCCGCGTCGTCGCGCGCACGCCCGCAGCCGCGGAGCAACGGCTGTTGGCGGCGATGTACCAGCGGCAGCTTGCAGCGTACGCCGACGACCCGGCGGCGGCATCGGCCCTGCTCGCGGTCGGCGAAGCGAAGACGCCGTGCGCGCTGCCGCCGGTCGAACACGCAGCGCTCGCGGCAACGTGCCTGGGCATCCTCAATCTCGCAGAGGCGCAGTGCCGTGACTGAGGCTTGGCACGGTCAAGGTGCGAGCGCCGCCGGCGCGACGACTTCGCGGCGCGCGCTGCTGCGCGGCCTCGGTCAGGGCCTCGGCGGCATCGCGCTCGCGGCGCTGCTCGCCGAAGACGCACGCGCGGCTCGCTTGGACGAAGGCGCCGCCGCCGACGGCCGTGGCCTGCCGGGCCTACCGCACCATGCGCCGCGCGCCAAGCGCGTCGTCTGTCTGTGGCAGGGCGGCGGCCCGTCGCACGTCGACCTCTTCGACGAGAAGCCAGCGCTCGCGCGCCATCGCGGCCAGGACATCCCGGCGTCGGTGCGCGGCACGACCAGGCTGTCGACGATGTCGTCGGGATACACCCGCTGGCCGGCGACGCCGGCGATCGCGCCGTTCGCGCGCTACGGACAGTCGGGCATGCCGCTGTCGACGCTGCTGCCGCACACCGGCCAGATCGCCGATCGCATCTGCCTGCTGCGCGCGCTGCACACCGAGGCGGTCAACCATTCGCCCGGCGTCACGTACTTCCTGACCGGCAGCCAGCAGCCCGGCCGGCCCGCGCTCGGCGCCTGGCTCGACTACGGCCTCGGACGCCTGTGCGACGACGTGCCGGCGTACGTCGCGCTGACCTCGTCCGACCGCGGCAAGACCTGCGGACAGTTGTTCTATGAGCACTATTGGTCCAACGGCTTCCTGCCCGGCCGCCACCAGGGAGTGCGTTTCCGCGGCGGCGGCGACCCGGTGCCGTACCTCGGCGACCCGCCGGGCGTGACCGCGGCCTCACGCCGGGCGCTGCTGCAGGACCTCGCTGCGCTCGATCGCGCGCGCTTTGGCGCCGACGACAACCCGACCCAGGCGCGGCGCGCGCAGTTCGAGATGGCCTTCGCCATGCAGGCGAGCGTGCCCGGCCTGCTCGACCTGCGCGACGAACCCGAGCACGTGCTCGCCGCCTACGGCCCCGACGTCCGCGCCCGCGGCACGTTCGCCTGGAACTGCCTGATCGCGCGCCGCCTGCTCGAACGCGGCGTGCGCTTCGTGCAGTTGATGCACAGCGGCTGGGACCAGCACGGCAACCTCTACACCCAGCTCGCCGAACAGTGCCGCGACACCGACCAACCGAGCGCGGCGCTGGTCGGCGACCTCGAACAGCGAGGGTTGCTCGACGACACGCTGGTGCTGTGGGGCGGCGAGTTCGGCCGCACGCCGTTCGGCCAAGGCCCGAGCGAGCAGCCCAACGGCCGCGATCACTTCGGTCGCGCGTTCGCGTGGTGGATGGCCGGTGGTGGCGTGCGCGGCGGGCAGATGATCGGCGCGACGGATGACTTCGGGTGGAACGTCGTGGAGGGCGGGGTGCACGTGCACGATCTGCAGGCGACCGTGCTGTGGCTGCTCGGCATCGACCACGAGCGCCTGACCTTCCGGCACCAGGGCCGCGACTTCCGCCTTACGGACGTGCATGGCAAGGTCGTGCGCGCGGCGCTGGCGTAGGAGTCCGCGTCGCGCGTCCTGCGGCGCGGACTGCTAGCGGAAAACGCTGCGTGGCTCCGGCGCCGCGCCGCGCAGGATCGCCGCGACGTTGCGCGCGGTGTCGACACACAGGCTGCGATATGTGCGCGCGGTCAGCGACGCATTGTGCGGCGTCAGCAGCGCGCGCTCGTGCGTGACCAGCAGGTCGTCGTTCGCCGGCGGCTCCTGCTCCAGCACATCGGCCGCGAAGCCGCCGAGCCGGCCCGACGCGAGCGTCTGCCGCAGCGCCGCGCCGTCGATCAGCGCGCCGCGCGCGGTGTTGACCAGGAACGCGCCGGGCTTCATCGCGGCGAACTCGGCCGGCCCGAGCAGGCCCTTGGTCGCCGGCGTCAGCGGCAGGTGCAGTGTCAGCGCGTCGGCGCGCCGCAGGATCTCGGCCAGCGGCGCACTGGCGAACGGCGCTGGCACGGGCTTGTCCTTGTGCGCCAGCACCATCACCTCCATGTCGAACGCGCTCGCCAGCCGCGCGACGCGCTGGCCGATCGCGCCGAAGCCGAGCACGCCGAGCGTGAGGCCGCGGATCTCGTCGCCCTGGTAGCGCGCGCGTTCCTCCCAGCGGCCGGCGCGCACCTGGTTGGCACAGCGCGTGATGCCGCGCACGAGGTCGAGCAGCAGCGCGATCGTGTGTTCGGCGACGGTCAGCGCGTTGCCGCCGGGCGCGTAGACCACCGGCACGCCGCGGCGCGCAGCCGCCTGCGTGTCGACGTTGTCGAGGCCGACGCCGGCGCGCGCGACGGCCTGCAGGCCCGGGCAGCGGGCGAGCAGCGCGTCGGTGACGCGGCCGCGGCCGCGCGTGAGGATCGCGCGCACCGCCGCGAAGTCGCAGTCGGGCGCGTTGGGGTCGGCGGCGCGGACCAGCGTGTCGACCGCGGCGAGCAGCGCCTCCGCCTCGGGGTGCAGCGACTCGAGCAGTAGGATGCTCACGGCGTTTCGTGCGCGCCGTCGGCGGCGCCGGGCGCCATGCGGTACATGCCTGGCTTCGGTTCGACGAGTTCGTCGCTGAACAGGGCCGGGTCGATCACGGCGTCGCGGGCGCTGGCGATCTCGACGAGGTTGCCGGCGGGATCGCGCACGAACATCTGCATGGCGCCACTCGGCAGCCGGCGCACGCGGCCCCATGGCTTGCAGTCGATCGCGCTCGCCGCCTTGGCGCGGCGGAAGACGGATGCGAAGTCGGGCGCGACGAGGCAGAAGTGACCGCGGTACTGGTGCACGTCCGCGATCTCGTTCATGTGGATCTGCTGGTTGGGCCCCAGGCGGAAGAACTGCGAGCGGAAGCCCTGGTCCGGCGTCGGGTCGAGCGGCAGGCCGACGACGTCGCGGTAGAACGCGATCGCGGCGTCGAGGTCGTCGACGTTGACGTTGATGTGATGCAGGTGGAAGTCGGCCATGCGTTCGCTCCGTCGCTCGTGGATCCGTTCGCCGCGTCAGCGCTTGGTGTAGCGCTGCACGAACTCCTTGTCCGGCTCGACGCCGAAGCCGAGCCCGGTCGGCGGCAGCAGGTCGCCGTCGTGCAGGCTGAGGTCGATCGCCGCCATCTCGCGCAGCAGCGGCGCGCCGCCCATCGGCACCTCGACGAAGACGCCGGCGGGGCTGGCGAACGCCAGCGTTCGCGCGGCCTGGAAAGTGATCGCCGAGCCCCAGCTGTGCGGCGCGAGTTCGAGGCGGTTGGCGTAGGCGAGCGCGGCGATGCGCAGGCCTTCGCTCAGCCCGCCGGCGATGGCGAGGTCAGGCTGCAGCACGTCGATCGCGCGGCGTTCGATCATCTCGGCGAAGTCGAACGCGGCCGATTCGCTCTCGCCGGCCGCGATCGGCAGCGCGCTGGCCGCGCGCACCTCGGCGAGGCCGTGGCGGTCATCGGAGCTGACCGGCTCCTCGACGAAGCGCAGGCCCAGTTCGGCGGCCCCAGCGCAGAAGCGCTTGGCTTCGGCGACGTTCATCGTGCCGTGCGCGTCGACCATCAGGTCGACGTCGGGGCCGAGTGCTTGGCGCGCAGCGGCGGCGCGGGCGAGGCTCCTGTCGACGCGGCCGTCCATCGCGCCGACGCGCATCTTGACGGCGCGGAAGCCCGCCTGCGTGTAGCGACCGAGTTCCGCCGGCAGGCCGGGAACGTCGGCCCAGCCGCCGCTGGCGTAGGCGCGCACGCGCTCGCGGCACGGGCCGCCGAGCAGTGCGAGCACCGAGCAGCCGCGCGCCTTGGCGGCGAGGTCCCAGAGCGCGAGGTCGACGCCGGCGATGGCGACGGTGTGCGCGCCGCGGCGGCCAAGGATCGGCATGGCGCGGCCGGTGCGCTCGGCGTGGCCAGCACGGCTGCCGTTGTACAAGAGGCCGAAGGCACGCCCGACCTCGCGCGGATCGCGGTCGAGCAGCCGCGGGCGCAGCTCGTTCTCGATGATCGCCACGAGCGCGCGGCCGTCACCGGCGCTGCCGACGGCGGGCTTGGCCTCGCCGTAGCCGACGAGCCCGCACTCGGTCGTCACCGTGACGAGCACGGCGTCGAACGCGGCGATGCGGCCGAAGTCGGAGACGTGCTGCGTCTCTTGGGGCAGCGGGACGTGCAGCCAGACGGCGTCGACGGCGCGGATCTTCACTCGGTGCTCGCGGGGTGTTGGGGCGTCGGTTGGAAGGTGGGGGCGTTGTCGGAGCGGGTCGTCACGGTGCGCTCGCTCGCGCGCCGCCGTTCGCGCTCGCGGTGGTCGCTCACCGGATCAGCGGCAGCAGCGTGCCCGCCGCCGTCTCGAACAGGCGTGTATAGAACGACTCGCTCAGCAGGCTGCTGCCGTGGTCCTGGATGAACTTGAGCTGCTCGGGGGAGATGTCGACCGGGTTGCGCTCGACCTGGTCCGGCCACGGCGACGCCGGCGTGCGGTCGACGGGGGCGACGGCCTCCATCGTCAGCGCGCCGTCGTAGCCGATCTCCTTCAGCGTGCCGACGAGGCGCTTCCAATCGATGTTGCCCATGCCGGGCGCGAGGCGGTTGTTGTCGGCGACGTGCACGTCGACGAGGCGCTTGCCGACCTTGCGGATCGCGGCGTACATGTCGACCTCCTCGATGTTCATGTGGAACGTGTCGAGGCAGATGCCGCAGTTCGGGCCGACGGCGTCGGCGAGGCACAGCGCCTGGTCGGCGCGGTTCATGAAGTACGTCTCGAAGCGGTTGATCGGCTCGAGCGCGAGGCGCACACCGGCCTTCTGCGCGTGGTCGTAGACCTCCTGCAGGCCGGCGACGATCCACGCCCACTCCTGCTCCGGCGTGCTCTCGGCGACGATCTTGCCGACGGTGACCGGCACGACCGATACCTCGCGGCCCTCGAAGTTCTGCACCATCGTCACCACCGACTTCATGTAGGCGACGGTATGTGCGCGCTGGCGGGCGTCCTTGGCGGCGAGGTTGCGCTCGCCGAGGGTCAGCGTCACCGAGCCCCAGCACTTGATGCCGTGCTGCTTCAGTAGCGCGCGCGTGGTCGCGACGTCGTACTGCGTCGGCTCGCCGCTGAGTTCGATGCTGGTGTAACCGAGGCGTTGGATCCGGCGCAGCGTGACCGCGAGGGGCTCGGCGCGCATCCAGTTGTGGGTGGACAGGTGCATGGGGCGGTTGGGGGAGACGAGTCGGCGCGCCAGGGTAGCAGCCGAATCCCCAGCGCGCAGCGGCGTCGTCGTCGCGCTTGCACCAATCGTGCGCGTACGGCGACACTGCGGGGGTGTCCGCCCCGACCGGTCGCCGCCCTAGCCTGCGCGCCAAGCTGCTGCTCATCGCCGGCGCGGTCGTCGGCACGGTGCTGCTGGCCGAGTTCGCGGTGCGCGCGTTGATGCCGCCGGGCCGCCTGCTGAGCCCGACCGCGGTCGCCGTGTTCGCGGCGCGCGCCGAGGTCGAGCGCACGATGATCACGGCCGACGACGAACTCGGCCACGCGCCGGTCCTCGGCGGCCCGGTGTACGACGAGCACGGCCTGCTGCGCGCGTTCCCGCTGCGCGCCGGCGTCGCCAAGCAGCCGGACGTCCCGCGGCTGTTGTTTCTCGGCGACTCGGTGACGCGGCGGGCGAGCCTGGTGGCGCCGCTGCGCGCGTTCGCCGACGCGAGCGGCCAGACCGTCGAGACGCTCAACGCCGGCGTCGAGAGCTGGAATCCCGCGCAGGAGGTTGCCGGCTACTTCCGCAGCCAGCGCGAACTGGCCGCCGACCATGTCGTGTTGTCGTTGCACAACAACGACCTCACCGAGTCGACGGTGATGTGTCTTCGCGACGGCACGCTGACGTTGTGCAACCCTGGCTCGCTCGTGCCGGTCGACGTCGCGTGGTACGGCCGCAGCATCCTCTACCAACTGTACGTACACGGCCGGCACATGGATCGCCTGCGGCCCGAGCACTACCTTTGCCGCGCCGACGACGTCGAGCGCGCGCTCGTCCGCTTGCGCGACGAGGTGCAGGGCCGCGGCGGCAGGCTGACGGTTCTCGTGCTGCCGATCTTCGCCGCCGAACGCGACTGGCAGCCGCACGAACGGCGCAGTCGCGAGCGGTGCCTGCAGACCGTGCAGCGCCTGGGCGTGGCGAGCGTCGACCTGCAGCCAGCGTGCGAAGCGCTCGCCGGCGCCGGCCTGCCGGTGCGCGTCGTGCCGACCGATCCCTACCACCCCAACGACGCGTGCAGCGCCGCGCTCGCCTGCGCCGCCGCCGACGCGGCGCTCGGACCGGCGTCGGTGCGCGCCGTGC
>VGZG01000028.1 GCA_016872675.1 Planctomycetota bacterium | reverse complement strand
GCGATCGCGGCCACCGCCGCCACCGCCGCCACCGCCGCCACCGCCGCCGCCACGACCGCCGTAGCCGCCGCGGCCACCGCCGCCGCCACCGCCGCCGAAGCCACCGCCGCCCGAGCGCGGCTTGCGCTCCTCGGCCTCGTTGACGCGGAGCGGACGGCCGTCCAGCGACTTGCCGTCGAGCGCCTTGACGGCGTTCGCCAGATCGGCGTCGTTGGCGAGGTCGACGAACGCGAAGCCGCGCGAGCGGCCGGTGTCACGGTCGAGCATCACCTGCACGCTGGCGGTGGCGATGCCATTCTGCTGGAACATCTCGGACAGGGTGTCCTCGGTCGTGTTGAAGGACAGGTTGCCGACGAACAAACGCTTACCCATGGGGAGTCTCCGGAACCGTGTTCGCGGGGCCTTGCCGGGCAGACCTACAGCACTGTGCTGCGATCGAACGGATGCACACGCCACAGTGCGCCCTCGACGAGAGGGCCGCCATTGCGAATGCGCCGGCAGAAGCCGCGCAGGACGCGGTTCCATCCAGTCGATGTACGAACCGGAACGCGTCGACTGGCCGCGATCCGGCGCAGAAACCTAGCGGTCGACCCCCGCCCCGGCCACCGCCATGTGGAGAATCGTCCACCCGGAGAGGGGGTCGGGCAGGAAGCCCGACGCCGGCGCGACCGCCGGGGCACTGGGAGGGGGCGGCGGCGGCCGGCCCGCAGGCCCGCAGTGCGTCGCCGTCAGCTCGCCAGCAGGTCGTCGGCCGACAGGGCCGCGAGGTCGGCCCGCACCAGATGCGCGCCGGCCGCGGTCAACTCGTCGCCGGCGTGCGTCGTGGCCACGCCGACGCAGCGCATGCCCGCCGCCAGCGCTGCGCGTACGCCGGTCGGCGCGTCCTCGACGACGGTGCAGTGGTCGGGCGCCGCGCCCAGCAGCTCGGCCGCGCGCAAGAAGATGTCGGGCGCTGGCTTGCCGCGCTGCACCAGCCCCGCGTGTACGACCCCGCCGAAGAACGAGCGGATGCCGCCCTGGTCGAGGATGAGGTCGACGTTCTCCTGCGGACCCGAGGTGCCGACAGCCAGCACAGCGCCGGCGGCGCGCAGCCGCTGCAGCAGCGGCCGCAGGCCGGGCGCGAGCGGCAGGTCGGCGCGCACCGCGTCGCGGTAGGCGCGTTCCTTCTCGTCGCCGATGCGGGCGATGAACTCCGGCGTCGCGCGCTCCGGCCCCCACAGCGTCGTGCAGATGTCCTGGTTGGTCATGCCGTTGACGCGCAGGAAGTCGGCGTGGGTCATCGGCCGCCCGTAACGCTCGGCGGTCGCGCGCCACGCGGTCGCGTGCGCCGCGATGCTGAGCACGAGCACGCCATCCATGTCGAAGATCACGGCCGCGCGACGGTTCATCGGGCGGCGGACGATAGCGAGCGCGCGCCGCGCCGCGTCCCGTGATCGTCTTTCCCGCGTCGCCCGTTGGCCGACGACTGCCAAACCCGTAGCAAGCGCCCCATGGCCAGCCACGCCGCCCGTTCCCTGTCGCTGCTGCTGACACTTGCTTGCGCGCTCGCCGCACAGGACCCGCAGGGCCCCCCGCCCGGCGATCCGGGCTTCGGCCCGCCTGGTGGTTTCGGGCCCGGCGGTCCGGGTGGGCAGGGTGGGCCCGGCGGCCCGATGGGCGGCTCGATCGAGGTGAAGGACCGCTTCGACGCCGACAAGAACGGTGTGCTCGACGCCACCGAGCGCAAGGCGGCGCGCGCGTGGCTCAAGGACAACCGGCCGCGGCGGGGCGGCCCCGGCGGCCCCGGCGGTCGCGGCGGCTTCGGTGGTCCGGGCGGCCCCGGCGGTCCCGGCGGCGCTGCCGACACCGGTGCGCCCAAGGTCGGTGGCAAGGTCGCGCCCGAGCAGGTCCGCAGCCACGCCGACGCCGGCGTGTGGGACGCGAACGTTGTGCGCACGTTCTTCCTCGAGATCCCGGGCGACGATTGGTCCCAGGAACTGACCGAGTTCCACCGCACCGACGTCTGCGTGCCGGCGACGGTGAAGATCGACGGCGTCACCTACCAAAACGTCGGCGTGCAGTTCCGCGGCAACACGTCGTTCCAGATGGCGCGCGGCAAGAAGAAGTCGTTCGACCTGACGTTCGACCTCGTCGACGGCAAGCAGAGCTTCCGCGGCCTGCGCAACCTCGATCTGCTCAACAACAACACCGACCCGTCGCAGCTGCGCGAGATGCTGCACGGCGTCGTCGCCAACCGCTTCTTCCCCGCGCCGCGCACCGCGCTCGTGCGCGTCGTCGTCAATGGCGAGGACTTCGGCACGTACACGGCGATGCAGCAGTTCGACAAGGACTTCGTCGCCGACCACTTCGACGGCAAGGGCGGCGATCGCTTCAAGGTGCCGCCGGACTTCAGCGGCAACGGCGGCCTGCGTTTCCTCGGCGAGGATCCGGCGGCGTACAAACGCAGCTACGACCTCAAGTCCGACGACAACGAGCGCGCGTGGCGCGGCCTCGTCGACCTGTGCGCCGTGCTCGCCGACGCGCCGGCCGAGCGCCTGCCGGAGATCCTGCCGCAGCATCTCGACGTCGACGCGGCGCTGTGGTTCCTCGCCATGGACTTCGCGCTCGGTGACGACGACGGCTACTACTCGCGCGCCAGCGACTACCTGCTGTTCCGCGATCCGAAGGGCCGCTTCCACCCGATCCCGCGCGACAACAACGAGATCCTGCTCGGCGCGCGCGGCGGTGGCCGCGGGCCGGGTGGTCCGGGTGGCTTCGGCGGGCCCGGCGGCCCCGGCGCTGGCGGTCCGCCGCCCGAGGGCGCGCGCCCCGGCGAACCCGGTCCGCAGGGTCCGGGCGGGCAGCCGCCGGTGGGCCAAGGTCCTGGCGGCCAGGGCCCCGGCGGCCGCGGTGGCCGCGGCGGTGGCCCCGGCGGCGGCACGGCGACGACGCCGCTGCAGGGCGCTTCGCGCACCGACCGGCCGCTGCTGCACACGCTGCTCAACGTGCCGCAGTGGCGCGCGCGCTACCTCGCCAACCTGCGCGCCATCGCCGAGACCGCGCTGGCCGACGACGTCGTCAGCGCGCAACTCGACGCGTGGCAGCGCCTGCTCGATCCGCTCGTGCAGGTCGACGCGCACTCGCAGGCCGGCCACGACGCCTTCCGCCAGCAATTCGCGCTCGACGACCAAGGCAAGCCGGCCCCGCGTTCGCTGCGCGCGCTGATCGCCGCCAAGCGCAAGTCGATCCTCGACGACCCGGCGCTGCAGGGCGCGTGGCCGACGCTCGGCGAACTGACGGCCAGGGCGCAGGCGCGCGGCGACGAACACGTCGTCACCGTGACGTGCAAGGCCGGCGGCGCGCCGGTCGCGGGCGTGACGCTGGCGTTCGACCAGGGGCCGTTCGGCGCGTACGCGACGATGGCGATGCACGACGATGGCCAGCACGGCGACGGCGCGGCCAACGACGGCGTGTTCGGCGCGACGCTGCCGCCGATCGAAGCCGGCGCGACGTGGCGGTTATGGGCCAAGGCGACGGCGCAGGGATCGGGCCACGTCGCATGTTCGCCGGCCGGCAACGGCGCGCAGCCGCTGCGCTGGGCCGCGCCGAAGAAGGACAAGAAGGGCTGAGTCGCGCGACGCCACTCATCCACGCCGCTGACCGCCCCCCTTGCGAACACGCCACGGCGCGCCGCTTGTCGCGCTGCGCAATGGACGCACCCCCATCACCGCGCGACGATGCGCTGCGTGACCGACCGCAAGCCCGCGCTTCGCTTCGTCTTCTTCGTCGTCCTGATCGATCTGCTCGGCATCGGCCTGCTGATCCCGGTCGGCCCCAAGCTGGTGACGCAGCTCAGCGGCGGCAGCGAAGCCGAAGCCGCGCCGCTGGTTGGCTGGCTCGGCGCGACGTTCTCGATCATGGCGTTCCTGTGCGCGCCGCTGCTCGGCGCGCTCTCGGACCGCGTCGGCCGCCGCCCGGTGCTGCTGTTCTCGATGCTCGGCTCGGGCCTCGACTACTTCGCGATGGCGCTGGCGCCGTCGCTCTCGGTGCTGTGGCTCACGCGCGCGATCAACGGCATCACCGGCGCCAGCGTCACCACCGCGTCGGCCTACATCGCCGACGTCACGCCGCCGGAGAAGCGCGCCGCCGGCTTCGCCGTGTTCGGCGCCGCCGCCAGCCTTGGCTTCGTGCTCGGCCCGCTGCTCGGCGGCATCCTCGGCGACATCGACATCCGCCTGCCGTTCTGGATCGCCGGCGGCCTCGCGCTGCTCAACGCCGCCTACGGCCTGTTCGTGCTGCCCGAGTCGCTGCCGCCCGAGCGCCGCAACACGCATCCGATCGGCAGTCCGTTCGCCGCACTGCGCGTGCTCGCGGAGTTCCCGATCGCGCGCAGCCTCGCCGGCGTGCTGTTCCTGCTCAACCTCGCGCAGTTCGCGCTGCACGCGACCTGGGCGCTGTACACCGAGCACCGCTACGGCTGGCAGCCGAAGGACATCGGCTGGTCGATGTTCGCCGTCGGCGTCGGCGGCGCGCTGGTGCAAGGCGGCCTCGCACGGCGGTTGGTGCCGCGCATGGGCGAACCGCGCGCGCTGCAGTTGGGCCTGTTGCTCGCCGTGCTGGCGTACGTCGGCTACGCCAGCGCGTCGGCAGGCTGGATGATCTACCTCGCGATCGGCATCGCCGCGCTCGGCGGCATCGCCATGCCGGCGGCGCAGTCGCTGATCACCAAGACGATCCGGCCGGACCAGCAGGGCCTCGTGCAAGGCGCGCTGACCAGCGCGCAGAGCCTCGCCAACATCATCGGCTACCCGCTCGGCGGCTACGTGTTCGCGTGGTCGATCGGCACGGCGGCCGGCGACGTGCCCGCCGGCACGGTGTACTTCGTCAGCGCCGGCCTCGCCGCGCTCGCACTCGCCAGCGCGATCATCGTGCTGCGGCGGCAGCCGGCCTGAGCGCGCTGGCGCGCGAAATCGTTGGCGCTGCGGCGACAAACCGCCGGCCGCGCCGGACACTGGGCGCGCCATGACGCGCCGTACGCTTTCGCTCGTCTTCGCTGCCTGCTTCGCCGTCGACCTCGCCGCGCAGACCGCGCCGCCGCCGGCCGCTGCGCCGACTGCCCCGGCGGCGACCGACACGGTGGCCGCGCCGGATCTGCGCATCACCACACTCGGCCCGCAAGGCTGGCGCATCCGCCTCGGGCCGACCAACGTCGGCCTGCTGCTCGACTCGGACGCCGGGCGCGCGGTCTGGGGCGGCTACGCCGAGGCCATGGCGACGGCTGTCGGCAGGGTCTTCGCGGCCGAGACCAACTGGCTCGCCGCGCAACAGCGTTTCCTCGACTACGACGGCACGATCCACGTCGCGGCGTGGTTCGACGAAGACGGCGGCGCGAGCTTCGGCCTGCGCGCGGCATGGCTCGTCGCCGAGGGCGACGGCCACACCGACATGACGAAGCTCGCCGCCGACCTGCGCGTGCTGCAGGAGCAGACGCCCGGGGAATGGGTCGACCGGACGGTCGGCGGCGCGAGCTTGCTCGTGCGCGAGTCGCCGTGGACGCGCATGAGCGAGGCCAGCGTGAAGAACGGCCACCTCGTGGTCGCGGTGACGCGCTCGCAGACGGAGTCGCTCGAGGCACTGCACCGCGCCGCCGACGCCATGCTCGCCAAAGCCACGCCGAACAGGACCGCGACCCAGAGGCCGCCGCTGGTCGTCTCGTGGGCGCCGCAAGCGATGCTCGGCGCGCTGGGCATTTCGCCGGACGGCCCGGACGTCTGGAAGCTCAGCGGGGCCGACGGCCTGCGCGAGGTCACGACGACGATCACGTCGGCCGGACCGCACATCGTGATGGAGGCGGCGGCGCGCTTCGCCGACGCGCCGACCGGCCTGTTCGCCGCGCTGACCGCGCCGCGCGCCGCCCTGCCGCAACTCGTCCGCGCGCTGCCCGCCGGCGCGCCGACGTTCCGCGTCGGCCACTTCGACTTCGCCGCCATGTGGGACTTCGTCGTCGCGGCCGCGGCGGCCGACAGCCGCACGACGACCGAAGCGATGACGAAGGAGATCGCGCAGGGCGTCGGCGTCGACCTCGGCGACGGCTTCTTCCGGTTGCTCGGCGACGAGGTCCTCGTGACGACGCGACCGGTCGACGACCCCGACCGCCCGGCGAAGGCCACGTGGGCGCTGGCGATCGGGCTCAAGGACGGCGTCCGCTTCGCGCCGGCGCTGCAGGCGCTCCTCGACGCGCTGAAGCCCAACGTCACGCGCCTCGACACCGAGACGATCGCCGGTGTGGCGTGCAGCCGCTACGGCAACGTCCTAAACTACCCGCTCTGGCTCGGCGCCGGCGCGCGCGGCTTCTACCTCGCCGGCGGCAGCGAGGCGGCCGAGGAGTTGGCGACGCTGGTCGCTGCGGTCGAGGCGGCCCCGACCAGCGTCACGGGACCGACGGCGATCGACGCGGCCTTCGACGGCCTGCGGCGCACGCTGCCGGCCGGCATGTCCGGCGCGTCGCGCTACGACCTGCAGCACGGCAGCGTCGTCTACGATGCGCTGTTCGAAGGCTTCGGCGGCTTTCTGCTCGGCAATCCCTTTGTCGACGGCGAGGAACTCGACCGCGAGGCGATGGCCGCCGCGAAGGACGCTTGGATCGCGCGCCTGCGCGCCAACAACCTCGCGACGCTGCGCACCGCCACCGGCTACGCCGACCGTACTTGGCGCTTTCGCCTGTACTGGTGAGCGGAAAGACCCCGGACCCCGCGCCGCCGTGGCCTTCGAAGACGGCGGCGCCGGGCCCGGAGCAAAATCAGGGGCGCCGTCTCAGCCGCCGGTCGGCGACGCCATCTCGGGCGTGGTCAGCGTGACGTCGCGGAAGAACGTGAGCGTCGCGGCCGTGGCGTCGAACGGGAACGCCGATTCCGCCGGCGTGCGCGGCTTGCAGTTGGCGCCCGGCCACGCGTGGTTGCCGCCCTCCAATGTGACTACACGCACCGTCTGCGTCTTCTGGCTATTGCGGCCCTTGCCGAAGGTCTGCGTGCACACCTTGCCATCGACGTCCTGCTGCGGGTAGCCGACCAGCTGGTTGCGCTGCACGTAGTAGCCGACCGTCGCCGCGACCGGATCGGTCGTGTCGCCGGCGCCGCCGAAGCGGGCGGCGTGGTCGTTGGTGCCCTGCAGCAGCAGCGCTGCGATCGGCGCCTGACCGAGCGGCGACGGCTGCATTGTCGCGCCGCCGTATGTGGCGATGCCGGCGAACACATCGCTCGCCTCACGGGCGAGGCGGTGGCACATCGCGCCGCCCTGGCCGTGACCGACAGCGAAGATGCGGTTGGCGTCGATCGGCGCCCGCTTGCTGACCTCGGCGACGACCTTGCGCAGGAAGTCGACGTCGTCGATGCGGTTCTCGGACGCGTAGTTGGTCACGACGCCGCTGTTCCACGTCAGGCCGCGCTCGGTCGAGACGCCCGTGCCGTTCGCAAACACCACAAC
This sequence comes from Planctomycetota bacterium, assembly GCA_016872675.1. Lineage (GTDB taxonomy): Bacteria > Planctomycetota > UBA1135 > UBA1135 > UBA2386 > UBA2386. The sequence goes on along the minus strand of VGZG01000028.1, from coordinate 33,932 downwards.
GTAGCCGTTGCGCGTGCCGGCCGTGGCGAAGCCGGTTTCCGTGCGCGCCTGCGCGGCGCTGTCCTTGTCGTCGTGCAACACGACCAGCAGCGGCAACGCGCCGCCCTTCGCCGCGACCGGCGGCATGTGCAGCTCGTAGCTGCGATCGCGGCCGTGGTGGCTCGTGGCGTGCTTGGCGCTCGTGCCGGCGACTTCGGGCGAGTTCATGACCTCACGGACCTTGGCCTGGACGCGCGCCGCCTGCGGCAGTGGCTTGCTCGCGCGCACGTTGGCGACGAACAAGCCGGCGACGCCGAGGTCGAGGTCGAGCCACGGCGTGAACCCGTAACTGTTCGGCTCGACGACGCGTGTCGCGCCGTTGGCCAGCGTCTCGACCCACGTGCCGAGGCCGTAGCGGACGTTATCGGCGCGGAAGCCGTCGGCGACGATGGTCACCGGCTCCGGCGCCTGATCGCGCAGCATCGCGGCGACCGAGCCCGCGGCGACGACCTGCTTGCCCTGGAAGCGGCCGCAGTTGGACAGCATGCGCAAGAACTTCGCGTAGTCGTCGAGGGTCGACACCGCGCCCGACGCAACCCACGGCAGGGCCGTCGTGCCGGCTTCGGCGCCCTGCGGCTGCTGCGCGCCGAAGCGCGTGCCGTCGAGGTTGAGCGGCGCGACGATGCGGTTCTCGAACAGCTGGTGCCAGCTCGCGCCGGTCACGCGGCAGGCGGCGACGGCCGCGATCTGCAAGCCGACCTCGCCGTGGCGAAATGACATGTCAGGTTGTTCGCGCACGCCGGACACAGCGACTGCGGCCGCGAATGTGTCCATGTTCCAGCCACGCGCGCGACCGTTGATCTTGCTCGGCAGGCCGCCGGTGTTGGCGAGGCACTGCCGCAGCGTGATCGCGCGCTTGTCGGCGCGGTCGAACTCCTTGACGTAGTTGGCGACCGGTGCGTCGAGGTCGAGCTTGCCCTCGTCGACGAGCGTCAGGATCGTCGCGACTGCCAGCCACTTGCTGGCTGTGCCGATGGCGAACGCACTGTCGCCCCGGAGCGCGCCAGTGACGGTGCGGTGCAGGACCTCATCGCCGCGGACGACGACCAGACCCGTGCCGTCATCGCGCAAGGTGTTCGTGGCTTCATTCACGAACGCGGCGACGCCGGGCAACTCGTTGCCCTGGGCGACGAGGCTACAGGCGAAAACGAACGAAAACAGAATGCGAAGGCGCTGCATGCACGCGCTATCGGCCCTGCCTGAACGCGCGTACACGGGACGCAATCCGTATGGCCCAGGTCGAGACTGCCTGCCATGGAACCCCCGCGGCAAGGGCGGATCCGCGCCGCTGCGCCGCGTAGCATGCGGCAATGCGATCCACGACATCAATCCGCCTCGGGGCCGCGCTCGGCGCGCTCGCCGTCGTCGCCGGCGCCTTCGGCGCGCACGCGCTGCAGGGCCGCCTCGATGACCGCGCGTTGCAGACTTTCGAGGTCGCCGTGCGCTACCAGACCTACCACGCGCTCGCACTCGTGCTGTGCGGCCTGCTCGCCGAGCGCGGCTGGCGCACCGCCGGCGCCGCGCGAGCGTTGCTGGCCGGCGTGCTAGCGTTCTCCGGCACGCTCTACGCGCTCGTCCTGACCGGCGCGAAGTGGCTCGGCGCGATCACGCCGATCGGCGGCGTGCTGCTGGTCGTCGGCTGGGTCCTGCTGGCGCTCGGCCGGCGCGATGAATCGGCGGCGTGACGGCGTGCCGGGCCACCCGCTCCGGCCTACACTCCCACCATGCGCGTCACGATCGAATACTGCGTGGCTTGAAGCTACCTGCCGAAGGCGACCAGTCTGGCCGCCGCGATCAAGAAGGCCCATCCGGGCGCGCAAGTGGAGACGAAGCCCGGCGGCCGCGGCGACTTCGTGGTGAGGGCCGACGGCGCCCTGCTGTGGGACAAGAAGCGGCGCGACGGCGACCGCTTCCCGCACCACGACGAGATCCTTCGCCAGTTCGGCCAGGGCTGACGTGCGGCGCGGCGCGCACGCGGGCTCAGCCGCGCTCCTTGAAGCGGAGGAAGTAGTTCTCCGTCCATCCGACTGGCACGACCACGACGAGAGCGAAGTCGGCGGCGGTGACTTCTTGGATCGCCGTCTCGCGGCCGTAGCGCACGTGGTCGACGATCCACTGGCGGCTCGTGCCCTCGATGCGCTCGGCCATCGCGTCGATGTCGAGCCGCGGGTTGGTGAAGTCGGCGTTGATGCCCGGCCGCACGCTCTGCGCCGTCGCCGGGTCGAACGGCGCGGGCGGCGGCGGCGCGGCGGCGCAGGCAGCGAACATGGTTGCCACGCCAGCGGCGACGGCGAGGAGGCGGGGCGACATGGCTGACAACGTAGCGCGCCGTCGCATCGCCGTCGTGCTGACGCCGGCGCCGCGCGGCAGCCGTGCGGGCAATCGCACCACCGCGCTGCGCGTCGCCGGTCTGCTGCGCCAGCTCGGCTGGACGACGCGCGTGCGCACCGCGTGGCGCGACGAGCCGTGCGACCTCGTCGTCGCCGTGCACGCGGTGAAGTCGGCGACGGCGGCGGTCGCGGCGAAGGCGGCCCGGCCGGACGCGCGGTTCGTCGTGATGCTCGCCGGCACCGACGTCTATCCGCGCTACGAGCCGACGCCGGACAGCGCGGCAGCGCTCGCCGCGGCCGACGCGATCGTGGCGCTGCAACCGCTCGCCGCGTCGGCGCTGCCGGCGGCGCTGCGCGCCAAGGCGCGCGCGATCGTGCAGTCGGCGACGACGGTGGGCGCGCACGCGGCGTCGTCCGGAGCCGTCGCGCGCCCGTTCGTCGCGTGCGTGCTCGCGCACCTGCGCCTCGTGAAGGACCCGCTGCTGCCCGTGCACGCGCTCGCGCACGTGCCGGACACGCCCTTGGTCCAAGTCGTCGTCGCCGGCCGCGCGCTGACCGACGACCTCGCCGCCGCGATGCGCGCCGCGGTGGCCGCCGAGCCGCGCGCGCGCTGGCTCGGCGAGCTGCCGCGCCGCCAAGCCCGCGCGCTGCTCGCCGCGAGCGACGTGCTGGTCGTGCCGTCGGCGGCCGAAGGCGGCGCCAACGTCGTGTCGGAAGCGCTCGCCGCCGGCGTGCCGCCGCTCGCCACCGCCGTGCCCGGCAACACCGCGCTGCTCGGCGACGACTGGCCGGGCCTGTTCCCGGCCGGCGACGCGGCGGCGCTCGGCGCATTGCTCGCGCGCGCGGCCGGCGACGCCGCGTTCTTCGCCGGGCTGCGCGCCCGCGCCGCAGCGCTGCGGCCGATGGTGGCGCCGGCGCGCGAACGCGCCGCCTGGGCCGCGCTGCTCGCCGACATCGGCCTCGACTGACCGGCGGCGACGGCGCGCGCCGCGCTTGCCCCCGGTCGCGCACTACCTCGCCCGCGCGCGCGTTGCCCGCCAGCGCGCCATCTCCACCATGCTGCCACCCACGCCCGCCGCACAAGCGCGCAAGTCCCTGCGCCGAATCGCACTCCCCCACGCCCTCGACTTCGGCGCGCGCCTGTTGAGCCGCGGTGAAGCCGGCATCATCGGCTTCCGCGAGTTCGTCGCCGTTGCGCGCGCCTTCGTCGCCGAGCGGCCGGAGGACAGCGCCGTATACCTCGCCACACTCGTCGCGCTCGACATCAACCGCGTCGAGGGCGAGCTAGCGCAGCCGGATCGCTCGCCGAGCACCAACTAGACAGCGGGCGTTGGATCCAGTCGCGCGTGGGGCCGCAGCCGACCGCAGCTCACCAGCGGCTCCACCAGCCAAGTCCCATGCCGATGACCCCGACCAGCGTGCCGCCGAATAGCAGCAGCGCGAGTAGCGCGCCGGTCCAGCGTTGGCGCGAATGATGCGCCGCGTCATGGTGGCGTCCCGTGCCAATCGGCGGCAAGGAGTGCCCCTGGCCGCGCAGCAACGCCATGCGCGGCGCAGCCTCGAGAGGGGACGCCGGCTTGGGCTCGTGCGGATTGCCGATCATCGGGATCCTTCGCGCGGCGTCACATCCGCGCCTGCGAACGCGAGCCATTCTAGTCCCTGCTCGCGCCGCGCCGGCCCGCTCCTCGCGCCCCGCCGCTACGCGATCAGCTCGCGGATCGGCTCTGCGCCTTCGGTGCCGACCAAACGCTGGGCCAAACCAGCGTGAAAGAACGACAGCCGATTCGGGTCGAGGCCCATCTGCTGCAGGATCGTCGCGTGCAGGTGCTTGACGTGGAACGGCTTCTCGACGGCCTTGTAGCCGAGTTCGTCGGTCGCGCCGACCTTGATGCCGCCCTTGATGCCGCCGCCGGCGAGCCACATGGTGAAACCCGCCGAGTCGTGGTCGCGGCCGGTGCCCTCCGCGTACTCGGCGGTCGGCTGGCGGCCGAACTCGCCGCCCCACACGACGATCGTCGAATCCAGCAGGCCGCGCTGCTTGAGGTCGGTGAGCAGTGCTGCGACCGGTTGGTCGGTGTCGCCGGCGTGCTTCTCGTGGTTGTGCACGAGGTCGCCGTGCGCGTCCCAGTTGTGGTCGTTGTGGTTGCCGCCGGAGTAGACCTGGATGAAGCGCACGCCGCGCTCGACGAGCCGCCGCGCCAGGATGCACTTGCGGGCGAAGTCCTCGGTGCGCGGGTTGTCGAGGCCGTAGAGCCGCCGGATGTGCTCGGGCTCGTCGGCGAGGTCGATCGCCTCCGGCGCGTTGGCCTGCATGCGGTACGCCAGCTCGTAGCTCTGGATGCGCGCCGCGAGGTCGGTGTCGCCGGGCCGCGCCGCGAGGTGCGCCTCGTTCTGCTGACGCAGCGTGTCGAGCAGCCGCCGCTGCTCGCGCGGCGTCATGCCCTCGGGCAGCGCGAGATCGAGGATCGGCTCGCCGGACGGGCGCAGCACGGTGCCCTGGTACACGGCCGGCATGTAGCCGCTGTTCCAGTTCTTCGCGCCCGAGATCGGGCCGCCGGACTGGTCGAGCATCACGACGAAGCCCGGCAGGTTCTGGTTCTCGGTGCCGAGCCCGTAGTTGACCCAGCTGCCCAGGCATGGCGCGCCCGACAGGATCTTGCCGCTGTTCATCATCAGCATCGCCGAGCCGTGCAGCGGCGACTCCGCGTACATGCTGTGCACGAAGGCGATGTCGTCGACGCAGCGGGCGACGTGCGGGAACAGGTCGCTGACGTGGTGGCCGCACTCGCCGTAAGGCCGAAAGCGCCACTTGGGCCCGACGACGCGGCCCTGGTTCTTGCTGCCGCCGCGGCCCTTGGTGGCGATGTCGATGGTCTTGCCGTCGAGGCCGTAGAGCTTGGGCTTGTAGTCGAACGTGTCGACCTGGCTCGGGCCGCCGTACATGAACAGGAAGATGCAGGCCTTGGCCTTCGCCGGGTGGTGCGGGGCCTTCGGCGCGAGCGGCCCAGCCGGTTCGCCGCCGGCGACGCCGAGACCATCACGGCGCGCGAAGAAGCCGTCGCGCGAAAGCAGGTCGGTCAGGCCGAGCGAGGCGAAGCCGCCGCCCGCCTGCCAGAGGAACTCGCGGCGGGTGCGGCCACAGAAGCCGTTCTGGATCGAAGCCATGGTCGGTGCGGAGGTCGGCGGTCGCGGAGGGATCAGTCGAGGTAGACGAACTCGTTGGCGTTGAGCAGCACGAGGCAGACGCGCTGCAACGCCTGCGCGTCGTCGCGGCCATGGTCACGGCGCAGGTCGCTGGCCAGCGCCAGCAGCCGCTGCGCGTCGTCGGCGCGCGCCGGCCGCTGCGTCACCAGTTCGAGGCCCAGCCGGACCTGCGCGTCGAGCCCCTGCGCCTGCTGCAAGAGCCGCGCGGCGAAGCGCTGCGCCTGCAGTTGCGCGAAGTCGCCATTCAACATGGTCAACGCCTGAGTGGGCTGCACGGTGGCAAAGCGCACCGGGCAACTCGCATCGGTGTCGGCGCGGTCGAAGCCGGCGAGCAGCGGCTCGGCGAGCGAGCGCTTGACGTGCACGTACAGGCTGCGGCGCGCGGCCTGCGCGGGCGGTGAGTCGCCCCACGCCTCGTCGGGGCGCGACGCGGTGGCGAGCACTTCCTTCGGCATCGGCGGGTAGACGCTCGGGCCGCCGCGCTCGAGATTGAGTTCGCCGGTCGTCGCCAGGATCGAGTCGCGGATCTCCTCGGCGGTCAGGCGCCGGCGGTCGAAGCGCCACAGCCCGTCGTTCTGCGGATCGACGGCGGCAGCCTTGTCGTCGTGCGTCGACGCCATGCGGTACGTCGCCGACGTCACCAAAAGCCTGTGCAGCGCCTTGAGGCTCTGCCCGCGCGCCAGCAACTCGGTCGCCAGCCAGTCGAGCAGCTCGGGATGCGTCGGCTGGTCGCCAAGGCGACCGAAGTCGCTGCTCGACCGCACGATGCCGCGGCCAAAGTGGTGCTGGAAGACGCGGTTGGCGGCGACGCGCCAAGTCAGCACGTGGTCTGGTCGCGTGATCCACTGCGCCAGCGCGGTGCGTCGGCCGGAGCTGTGTTGCGTCGGCACGACCTCGGCGGGCGCGCCGCCGCCGGCGAGCGCTGGAAACGCGAGCGACACCTTCGGGCCCTTGCTGTGCACGTTGCCGCGCAGGCGAACGTACGCCTCCGGCCCATCGCCGCCGTGCTCCTGCACCGCGAGCACCTCGACGGTCTCGATGTCCGGCCGGCGCAGCGCGCGCAACTGCGCGAACGCCGGCAGCTCGGCAATGACCGGCGCGGCGACGACGCCGCCCGGTAGCTGGTGGGCGAGCGCTGCGACCTCGGCGGCAGCGAGCGCGCGGTCGTGGAAGGCGATCTCGTCAAGGTCGCCGACGAAGCCGCGGCCACCCGGGTGCATGCGCGCGATCGTCAGCTCGCTGGTCGCTTCGAGCGGCTTCTTGTTGCCAGTCGCATCGCCGCTGAGCACGCCGTCGACGTACAGCGCGATGCGACCGGTCTGCTGGTCGCGCGTGAATGCGACATGATGCCACTGGCCGTCGTGGTGGCCCGGGCCCGACGCGACGAAGGTCTCGGGGTCGCCCGTACCAGCGACGACGCGGCCGTCGCTGTGCCACGCGACGCCGAAGTCGCGCACGATACCAGGCACCTCGCCATCGACGAGGCCGGTGCCGGTGAACCAGCGCGTGTCGTTGCCACTGCCCCCGCCGCGCCATTCGCTGCGCACGAAGAACGTGATCGAGAACGAGCCGCTGACGACGCGCGGCACGGTCACATGGTCGTCGCCGTCGAAGCGCAGCGCCTGGCCGAAGACGCCGGGCACCTGCACGACCTGCCCGCTGTTCCGACCGTCCTGGCCGGCGACCTCGTCGATCAGTCGCGACGCGCTGCCACGTTCGCCCGGGTAGCTGGCGACGACGTCGGCGAGCGCGCGCTTGGCCGCTGCGATGCGCCCGCCGTCGTCCATCGCGTCCCACGCCGCCGTTGCCGCCACGCGCAGCGCCTTGGTCGCGTCGTCGCGAGCCGCCGTGTAGTCGGCGAGGTCGCGCTCGAAGCGCTCGCGCGCGCCGTCGACCGGCACCGCTCTGGCGTTCTGCTCCTGCGGCCGCAAGTTCTCGAAGAAGCCGAGGAACGAGTGGTACTCCGCCTGCGACAGCGGGTCCTTCTTGTGGTCGTGGCAGCGGGCGCAGCCGAGCGACAGCGCCAGCATCGTGCGCGCGGCGGTGTCGGCGACGCCGTCGAGGTCGTCGTAGCGGTGCTGTTCGCGATCGGTCGGCTCGTCGTCCCAGATGCCCAGGCGATGCACGCCGGTCGCGACGAGGTCGGCGACCTTGGGGTCGGGCAGTTCGTCGCCGGCGAGCTGCTTGTGCAGAAACTCGCCGTACGGCAAGTCGGCGTTGAAGGCGTCGACGACCCAGTCGCGATAGCGCCAGATGAACGGCTTCTTGCGGTCGCGCTCGTAGCCGTCGGTCTCGGCGTAGCGCACGCAATCGAGCCAGTGCTGGGCCCACTTGACGCCGTGCTGCGGCGAGGCGAGCAGGCGATCGACGACCATCTCGTAGGCGTCCGGTGAGACGTCGGCGACGAAGGCGGCGATCTCGTCAGCCGTCGGCGGCAGGCCGGTGAGGTCGTAGGTGACGCGGCGCAGCAGTGCGTGGCGGTCAGCCTCGCGGGCCGGCGTCAGACCGCGGCGCTCGAGCCCGGCCAGCACGAAGGCGTCGACCGGATTGCGCACCCAGCCGGCGGCGCGCACGGCCGGGACCTCGGGCCGCTGCAGCGGGCGGTACGCCCACCAGTCGGCCCCGCCGGCGGGTGCCGCGCCGTGCTGCGCGGCGGCGGCGGCGAGCAGCGCGGCCGCGGCGGCGGCGGCGCGAACGATGGACGGGATCGGCAGGGTCGGCAGCACACCCTAGAAATACCTCGCCTCGGTCGGTCGGCAACCCGCAGCCTGTCGCGTCTCCGTCGCATCCGCCCGCGCCGCTGCGCCCGAACGCTGCGCCGAACGTGGGTATCGGCTACCGTCCGCCGCCCGATCGCTGCGCGCACATGACCAACCTGTCGCTCGCCGTCCACTTCTTCGCGCAGATCGCGGTGATCCTGCTGGTCTGCCGGTTGGTCGGGCTCGTCGCCAAGCGCTTCGGCCAGCCGCAGGTCGTCACCGAGATGATCGCCGGCGTGATGCTCGGGCCGTCACTGTTCGGCCTGCTGGCGCCCGAGGCGCAGGCGTGGATCTTCCCGTGGGATCCGAGCCAGCAGACCCGCGACACGCAGAGCTACCTGTTCCCGGCGTCGCAGCTGGGCCTCGCGCTCTACATGTTCGTCGTCGGCATGGAGTTCCGCGTCGACATCATCAAGCAGCACTTCCGGAGCTCGGTGGCGGTGTCGGCGGCGGGCATCGTCACGCCGTTCGTGCTCGGCGGCCTGCTCGGTTGGGCGATGAAGTCGTGGACCGACCTGTTCCCAGCCAGAACCTCGCTGCTCGAGGCGGTGCTGTTCCTCGGCGCATCGATGTCGATCACCGCCTTCCCGATGCTGGCGCGCATCATCCACTTCAAAGGCCTTGCCGGCACGCGCATGGGGACCGTCGCGATCGGCGCCGGCGCGCTCGACGACGCCGCGGCGTGGTGCCTGCTGGCCATCGTGCTGGCGAGCTTCGACGGCGACGTCGCCTACGCCGTGCAGAACGTCGGCGGCGGCCTGCTGTTCGTCGCCGTCATGCTGCTAGCCGTGCGGCCGTTCCTGGGCTGGCTGTCGCAGCGGTTGTTCGACAAGGGCTCGCTGACCGAGACCGGTCTTGTCGTCGCGCTGGCGACGATGGCGCTCGGCGCCTTCGTCACCGACGCGATCGGCCTGCACGCCGTGTTCGGCGCCTTCGTCGCCGGCAGCGCCATCCCGCGCAGCGTCGCGCGCGACGTCATCGCGCGCATCCAGCCGCTGACGGTCGCGCTGCTGCTGCCGCTGTTCTTCACCTACTCGGGGCTCAACACCCGAATCACGCTGATCGACACGCCGTTCCTGTGGCTGATGTGCGGCGCCGTGCTGGTCGCCGCCGTGCTCGGCAAGGGCGTCGCCTGCTGGGCGGCGGCGCGGCTCACCGGCGTGCCGCCGCGCGAAGCCCTCGGCATCGGCGTGCTGATGAACGCACGCGGCCTGATGGAGTTGATCATCATCAACATCGGCCTCAGCCGGGGCATCATCGGCCCCGGCCTGTTCGCCACGCTGGTGATCATGGCGATCGTCACCACGCTGATGGCGAGCCCGATCTTCGACCGCTTGGTCGGCAAGGGCTTCGTCGGCGAGCGGACGCCGGAGCTGGACCTCGACGGACGCGCGGCGGCGGGGCCGTGAGGCGGCGGGGCGCGACAGCGCCGCGCCAACGCTCGGTCACTTCACGACGAAGTTGACCAGCTTGCCCGGCACGACGATCTCCTTGACGACCGCCTTGCCGTCGAGCCACGCCGCGACCGCGACGCGCGCCGCCGCCAGCACGACGTCGTTGGGCGCGCCGTTGGGCACCTTGGCGTGGCCGCGCACCTTGCCGAGCACCTGCACGGCGACCTCGATCTCGTCGTCGACGAGCAGGCGCTTGTCGACCTGGGGCCACGGCGCGTAGGCCAGCCACCCCTGGCCGCCGAGGCGCTCCCACAGCTCCTCGGCGACGTGCGGTGCAAACGGCTGCAGCAGTTGCGCGAAGCGCAGCAGTTGGCTGCGGCTCAGCTTGTCCATCGCCTTGGTCGCGTCGTTGACGAAGATCATCATCGCCGCGATCGCGGTGTTGAACGCCATGCGCTCGATGTCGCCCTCGACCTTGTGGATCGTGCGGTGCAGCGCCTTCGCCAGCTCGGGGTCGTCGGCGCGGTCCTGCCGCAGGTGCGCGTGCAGCGGGCCGTTCTCGGGGAACTCGGGCACCGCGAGGCGCCAGCTGCGCTGCAGGAAGCGGTGCACGCCGGGCACGTCCTTGGGGTTCCACGGCTTGCTGTCCGCGAGCGGCCCCATGTACATCTCGTACAGGCGCAGCGTATCGGCGCCGTACTCGCCGACGACGTCGTCGGGGTTGACGACGTTGCCGTAGCGCTTGCTCATCTTGGTGACGATCGGCTTGAGCGTCTCGCCGGTGACAGCGTGGACGACCTTGTCACCGTCCTCGCGCGTGTCCTTCTTCGGCACGATGGCGCCGCGCGCGTCCTCGTACGCGAACGCCTGGATCATGCCCTGGTTGTAGAGCTTCTTAAACGGCTCGACGACGCCGACGCAGCCCTGGTCGTGCAGCGCCTTGGTCCAGAAGCGCGAGTACAGCAGGTGGCCGACCGCGTGCTCGGTGCCGCCGACGTAGAGGTCGACCGGCAACCAATAGTCGCTCGCCGCCTTGCCGCAGAACTCCTTGTCGTTGTGCGGGTCGCAGAAGCGCAGGAAGTACCAACTCGACCCGGCGGCGCCGGGCATGGTGTTGATCTCGCGCTGCGCTGGCCGGCCCAAGCCATCCTTGGTCGCCACCCACTCCTTGGCGCGGATCAGCGGCGACTCCGGCACGCCGCCGGGCTGGAAGTCGTCCATGTGCGGCAGCGTCACGGGCAGCTGGTCGTCGGGCACCAGTTCGACGCCGTCCTGCGTGTGCAGCACCGGGAACGGCTCGCCCCAGTAACGCTGGCGCGAGAACAGCCAGTCGCGCAGCTTGTAGGTCACCTTCGCCTGGCCGCGGCCCTGCGCCACCAGCCAGTCGATCACCTTGCGCTTGGCCGCCGCCATGCCCAAGCCCGCGAGCGACAGCGTGCCGTTGTCGTTCTGCGGCCCGAACGGCGCGTCGTCGCTGTGGCACTCCTGGCCCGCGGCGATGCGCGCGTCGCGCTCGGCGTCGCCGGTGCTCGGCGCGAAGATGCCCGGGATCGGCAGGCCGAACTGCCGCGCGAACGCGAAGTCGCGTTCGTCGCCGGCGGGCACCGCCATGATCGCGCCGGTGCCGTAGGTGACGATCACGTAGTCGGCGATCCACACCGGCAGACGGCCGCGCGGGTCGGCGGCGGCGAACAGCGGGTTGCGCGCGTACGCGCCGGTGAACACGCCGGACTTGTCCTTGGCGAGGTCGGTGCGCTCGAGCTCGCTCTTGGCCGCTGCGGCGCGCTGGTAGGCGGCGACGGCGTCGCGCTGTGCTGGCGTGGTGATCTGCGCTACCAGCGGGTGCTCGGGCGACAGCACCATGAACGACGCGCCAAACAGCGTGTCCGGGCGCGTGGTGAACACGCGGATGCGCGCGCCGGCCCCCTCGACGTCGAAGTCGATCTCGGCGCCCTCGCTGCGGCCGATCCACTCGCGCTGCATCGTCTTGAGCGACTCGGTCCAGTCGAGGCCGTCGAGGTCCGTGATCAGGCGCTCGGCGTACTCGGTGATCTTGAGCACCCACTGGCGCAGCGGCCGGCGCTCGCACGGGTGGTCGCCGCGCTCGCTGCGGCCGTTGATGACCTCGTCGTTGGCGAGCACGGTGCCGAGTTCCTCGCACCACCACACCGGCGCGTTGCTCTCGTAGGCCAGCCCGCGCTGGTGCAACTGCTTCCAGATCCACTGCGTCCACCGGAAGTACTTCGGGTCCGCGGTGCTGATCTCGCGGTCCCAGTCGTACGAGAAGCCCAGGCGCTGCAGCTGGCGGCGGAACGTCGCGACGTTCTGCTCGGTCGTCTTCGCCGGGTGCGTGTTGGTCTGGATCGCGTACTGCTCGGCCGGCAGGCCGAAGGCGTCCCAGCCCATCGGGTGCAGCACGTTGCAGCCCTTGGCCCGCTTGTAGCGCGAGACGATGTCGGTCGCCGTGTAGCCCTCGGGGTGGCCGACGTGCAGGCCGGCCGCCGACGGGTACGGGAACATGTCGAGCGCGTAGAACTTCGGGCGCTTGGGATCGAAGCAGGGGTCGCCCGGGTTCGGCGTCTTGAACACCTTGTTGGCCAGCCAGAACTGCTGCCACTTGGGTTCGATCGTCGCAGGATCGTACGTCTGCTTCTTCGGCTCGGTCATGGGCGGAATCCGCGGGCGAGGAGTATGCCCGAGCGGCGGCGGCCGGAGAACGGCGCAGCAGCGGCCGCGGCGGGATCCGCGCTTGCATCGCCGGCGGCGGCGGCAAAAGTGGCCCGCCAGCCCCCCCACCGACGCCCATGCGCTTCCCCGACGACACGTCCTTCCACCTGCGCATGGCAGCGCTGCTCGTCATCGCGCTGTTCGTCGAGCACGTCGCCGCGCAGAAGCTGCCGCTGTGGAACTCGCCGCGCATCGGCGTGGTGTCGTTCGTGCTCGGCCTCGCGTGGGTCGCGCTCGCCGCGTGGCACCACGGCAAGGGCGCGCAGGCACGCATCCGCGCGCTCGAAGCCAAGGTCGACCGCCTGCAGGCGCACGTCGACGCCCTGACCGACGACGCGCGCGCGCGGCGCTCGCTGCCGCGCTGACGCGCAGCGGCGGCAGCAGCCGCTACTTCGCGTCCCAGTAGCGCAGCACGAATGCTGGCGGGACGTTGCGTATGGTCGGGCCAATGCGCTCGAAGCCGGCGAAGCGCTCCTGCATCATCGCGCGGAAGCGCCGCGCCGTCCGCATGCCGTACGCGTGCACGTACTGGAAGGTGCGGAACTCGCCGCCGGTCTGGCGCAGCGCCCAGACGACGGCGCTGACGATGTCGTCGTGCGCCTTCGGCGGCAGGCTCGCGAACGGCAAGCCCGACACGATGCGCGACGGCGCCGGCAACCCGCGGTCGGCCAGGATCGCGCGCAGATCGGCGGCCGAGCCGTTGACGAATTGCAGCGTCGGGAAACGCCGCGTCAGCAGGCCGTGGAAGCCCTCGTCGAGCTCGATGCCCAGGTAGTGCACGCCCTTGGGCAGTAGCTCGTGCAGCACGGCCGTCGCCGGTCCGGTGCCCGGGCCGAACTCGACGACCGCTTGGCCGGGCGCGAGATCGAGCCGGCCGACGAGCGCGCGCGACAGATACCGGCTGCTCGGCAGCACGGCGCCGATCTGGGTCGGGTTGCGCAGGAACCGGCCGAAGAAGCCGATGCTTTCACGGAGCGGCTGGTTGGAGCCGGCGGCGGCGGCGATGTAAGGCGGCACATCGAAAATGTGCCCGTCGACTCGGGGCGGCACAAGACTCGCCCCATCCGCACTTGGCCGACCCACGCCGGGAACACGCCGGCGACGACACGGCGGGCGCGCGGCGGTCAGCCGAGCACAGCGTCGCCGCGCACTTCGACGCGACCGCAGCGGACCTTGGCCGAGCACAGCAGGCGGCAGCCGCCGCCCAGCCCCATCCGATCGAGCGTGCCGCGCTCCGGTTCGGCGGCGTCGTGCAGCGCGTCGGGCCGGTCGCCGACGACCGTCGCGGCGTCGGTGCCGCACATGCCGCGCGTGCAGCCGGTCATCACGTCGACGCCGGCCAGCTCGGCCGCCGCGAGCAGCGTCGTGCCGGGCTGCACGAAGACGGTCTTGTCCGGGCCAACGAAGCGCACCTCGACGAGGTCCATGGCTTCTGGCTATCCGCCGCGCCCGCAGCGATCAAGCGCGGGACGCGCGCGGACTGAATGGGCGCGCCGTCGTGGCGCATCGCCGGTTCGCCGCGCAACATCCCCCGCCATGGAACTCAGCGGCATCGACTGGAGCATCCTCGTCGGCTACTTCGCGGTGAGCCTCGGCATCGGGCTGTGGTTCAAGGGCAAGGCGAGCTCGAGCTTCGTCGAGTTCTTCGTCTCCGGCCGCAACCTGCCGTGGTGGATCGCCGGCACGTCGATGGTGGCGACGACATTCGCCGCCGACACGCCGCTGGCCGTCACCGGCCTGATCGCCGAGAACGGCCTCGCCGGCAATTGGTTCTGGTGGGCCTTCGCGTTCGGCGGAATGTTGACCGTGTTCGTGTTCGCCAAGCTGTGGCGGCGCGCCGAGGTGCTGACCGACGTCGAGCTGATCGAGCTGCGCTACGCCGGCAGGCCGGCGGCGTTCCTACGCGGCCTGCGGGCCGTCTACATGGCCGTGCTGGTCAACGCGATCGTCATCGGCTGGGTGACGCAGGCGATGGTGTCGGTGCTGCGCCAGACGGTGTTCACCGACCTGGAGCCCGGCAGCACGCAGGACTTCTGGGTCGTCGTCGCCATGCTCGGCGTCACCGGCGTCTACAGCGCCGTCTCCGGCATGTGGGGCGTCGCCGTGACTGACGCCGTGCAGTTCGTGCTGGCAATGGTCGGCTGCGTACTGTTCGCCGTCGTCGCTGTCGACCACGTCGGCGGCGTCGAGGCGCTGCAGCAGAAGGCGCAGACCAACTTCGGCGGCACGCAGCTGTTCGACTTCGTGCCGGACTTCAGCGCGGCGGCGTGGATGCCGTTCGGCGTGTTCCTGGCGCTCGTGCTCGGCCAGTGGTGGGCGACGTGGTACCCGGGAGCTGAGCCGGGCGGCGGCGGCTACATCGTGCAGCGCATGGCCTCGTGCCGCAGCGAACGCGACGCCGTCAAGGCGACGCTGTTCTTCCAGCTCGCCCACTACTGCGTGCGGCCATGGCCGTGGATCCTGGTCGCGTTCGCGGCGCTGGCGCTGCACCCGGAGCTGCGCACATGGGCGACCGACGGCGACCCGAAGACCGACCCCGGCAAAGGCTTCCCGATGCTGATCCGCGAACTCGCCCCGAGCGGCCTGCGCGGGCTGTTGCTGGTGACGTTCTTCGCGGCGTTCATGTCGACGATCAGCACGCAGATGAACTGGGGCGCCAGCTACCTCGTCAACGACGTCTACAAGCGCTTCCTCAAGCCGAGCGCCAGCGACGCGCAGCTGGTCGCTGCCTCGCGCGGCGCGTCGGCGCTCGTGCTCGTGGTCGGCGGCGCTGCGGCGTGGTTGATGATCGTGCGCGACGTGTCGGTGCAGGCGGCGTGGGCGCTGCTGGCCGCGCTCGGCGCCGGCGTCGGCGCGGTGCTGATCCTGCGCTGGTTCTGGTGGCGCATCAACGCGTGGAGCGAGATCGCCGCGATGGTCGGCTCGGCGGCGATGTACTTCGGCTTCACCGGCTGGCTGGAAGCGCACGAGAAAGGCCTGCCGCCGGCCGCGCGCCTGCCCGGCCAGTACATTGCGCTGATCGTCGCTGGCAGCACGCTGGTCGTCTGGCTGCTGGCGACTGCGCTGACGCCAGCCGAGCCGCGCGAACGGCTCGTATCGTTCTTCCGCAAGATCCGGCCGGACGGCCCCGGCTGGGGCCCGATCGCCGCCGCCGCGCCGGACGTGCGGCCCGACGGCGGCCTCGGCCGCAGCGTGCTGTGCGCCGTGCTCGGCACTGCCGTGATCTGGCTGACGCTGCCCGGCATCGGCGCGGTGATCTTCGGCGAGTGGGCCAAGGCGGCGGCATGCCTCGCCGGCGCTGCGGCGAGCGCGGTGACGATGCTGCGGCTGGCGCCGAGCGCGGCGCATGCAGCTCGCGCCGGCTAGTCTCCCCCACCCTGCGATGACAGTCCCCGACAACCCCGACTACAGCCGCACGGTCTACAACGTCGCGCCGGCGCGACTCGAAGGCCAGGGCAGGCGCTTGCCGGTTCTCGTCGTGCTGCGCGGCAACCAGGTCGGCCGCCGATACCTGCTCAACGAGAACGTGCTGGTGCTCGGTCGCCGAGCTGACCGGTCCCAGCTCGTCGTCGCCGGCGACGCTCTGATCTCGAGCCAGCACTGCCGCTTCGAACGTGCCGCCGGCGCCGACCAATGGCGGGTCGTCGACCTGCAGTCGACCAACGGCACGGTCGTCGGCGTCGACCGCGTGACCACGCGCATGCTGCAGGACGGCGACCGGCTGCTGATCGGCGAGACGGTGATGAAGTTCACCTTCCACGACGAGTTGGAGGAGGAGTTCCACCGCCAGGTGGACCACCTGATGAACGTCGACGACCTCACCGGCCTGCCGGTGCAGCGCGTCTTCCAGGCGAAGCTGCACGACGCCCTGCTCGCGGCCCGCCGCCACGGCGATCCCATGACCGTCTTCATGATGGACATGGACGGCCTGAAGAAGATCAACGACGCCTTCGGCCACCTCGTCGGCGCCGCGTCGATCGCGACGGTCGGCAAACGCCTCGGCGCGCTGATCGCGCGCGCCGGCGGCATGGCCAGCCGCTTCGGCGGCGACGAGTTCTCGGCGTTCGTGCCGCGCGCCGACCGCGCCCTCACGCAGGAGCTCGGCGAGGCGATGCGCCGCGCAGTCGCCGACGAGCCGATCCTGGCCTGCGACATCACGGTCGCGCCAACGATCTCGATCGGCTTCGCCGTGCATCCCGACGACGGCGTCAACGTCGAGCAGTTGACGCGCGCCGCGGACGAGGCGCTCTACCGCGCCAAGGCCGCCGGCCGCAACTGCGTGCGCGCCTGAGCGCGACTCGCGTCCGGTGACTCGTTCCAACGGCCTGCGTCTGACGCCGCGTTCGCCGCTAGAGGAACAAGCGGTGCTGGCGGAAACGCGCCTCGACGCCGGCCTCGGCCGCGACGTCGCGCGCGACGAGCCCGCCGCCATGCTGACGCAGCCGTTCGGCCACCGTCGCGAGCGTGCGCGACATCGGCGCCTGCGGGTCGGTGGCGACGAGCGGCAACTGGCCGAGGCGGTGCTGCATCACCGACACATCGTCGGGCAGCTCGCCGAGGTAGTGCAGCTTGACGCCGACGTGCTGGCGCGCGACCTCGGTCAGCCGCTGGAACGCGAGCTCGCCGCGGCCCGGCTGCAGCACGCGATTGACGACGACGAGGCACTCTGCGTCCTTGCGTAGGTGCGCGAGGCTCTTGACCATCGCGTAGGCGTCAACGAGCGCGGCGATCTCCGGCTGCGTCACCAGCACAACGTGGTCGGCGGCGAGCATCGTCAACACGGTTGCCGAGCCGATGCCGGCGCCGCAGTCGAGCAGCAGCACGTCCTCGCGCGCCGACAGCGCGCCGAGTTCGCGCGCGAAAACGAGCAACTCCTTGTCGCTCGGCGTGGCCAAGCGCCGCACGCCCGACGCGCCCGGCAACAGCCGCGGCCCGACCGGCGTGGCGATCAGCGTCTGGTCGAGCGTGGCCTGGCCCGCGAGCAGGTGCTGCAGCGTCACGGTCGGTTTGACGCCGAGCAGCAGATGGTCGCACGCCATGCCGAAGTCGCAGTCGACGATGGCCGTGCGCAGGCCCTTCTGATGCAGCAGCACCGCCAGCGACGAGGCGAGAAACGACTTGCCGGTGCCGCCCTTGCCGCTGGCGATGGCGATGGTCGCGGCTTCGCGGCGCGCCGGCGCAGCGCCGCGCAGGCCGTCGAACAGCCGACTGAACAGGCCACGGCCGCGTGGCCCCAGCCCACCCGGCTTCGCCTTGCCGCCGTCTGCGGCCCCGCCCATCGCTGCCCTCGTCACCATGGAAACAACCGCGCGGCGACCAACCGCACGGGGCGCGGATAATGCCGCAACGGCCCGCGAAGTAAAGCGCGCGCTCGCGGCGCGCCGCGGTCACTTCGGCAGCAGGTCGCGCGCGTAGTGGATCGGCACGCCGAAGTTGGCGCCGCCGAAGCCCGGCAGGATCGCGAAGTTCACGCCGATCACTTCGCCGTCGCTGCCGAAGACCGGGCCGCCGGAGCCGCCGTGGGTCGTCTCGGCGTCGTAGACGAGCATCTCCTTCTGCACGTTGCTGACCATGCCCTTGGTGGTCAGCGGAGTGATCTGCCCGGACTGGGCCAACCGCTCGATCGCCTCGGTCATGCTCGCCGAGCGCTCGCGCAGATCCTCGACCACCGCATTGTCGGCGCGGGCCAGCAGCGCCGTCAGCCCCGTCGGGTAGCCGACCACGAAGCAACTCATGTCGTCGGACTCCACGGCGCCCAGCCGCATCGGCAGCGCCGGCACGTCGACGACGACTTCGGCGGGCACCTGCACGACGGCGACGTCGATGGCGTCGACGCGGCGTTTGACGCTCGCCGGCGGCACATCGATCGGCGGCTTGCCGGGGAACGTCGCCGACAGGCGCGTGAACTCCGGCACCGCCCCGCGCTCGATCATGCGCCGCACGGGCGGCGACTCGAGCCAGGGCGCCACGACGTGGCGGTTGGTGACAACGTGGCCGGCGGCAGTGACCAGGAACCCCGAGCCGGTGTACTCGACCTCGAACACTTCGCCCTCGGGTTCGAACCAACTGCCATCGGGCATACGCAGCCGGTAGATGCCGTGCAGCAGGCAGACGCCGCGCGTCCATTCCTTCTGGATACGCTGGATGGCGACGCTGGCTCGCGCCAGCTTGTCGAGGTTGTCCTGCTGCTTCTTCTGCGCGGCACGAAGCGCGTCGAGGTCCTCGCGCTTCACCGACTCGGCGATCTGGCGCATCTCCAACTGCTGCGCGCGCAGCACCTCGAGCTCTTCGCGGGTCACCGGCGACGCCGGCCGCCCGATCCAGCCGCCGAACCAACCGGCGAGAAACGCGCCGCCGATGACGCACACTGGGAAGAAGACCTTCAGCTGCAGCGTCGCCTGCGTCAGCAGATCGCGGGTCAACGTCTCGGTCGCAGCCGCGCCGCCGCTGACGCGCGCTACGTCGCGCGCGTCGGAGAGCATCTTGCGCACCGGCTTGCAGACCGCGCCGGTCGGCCAGTACGAGCGGAACCGCAGCATCGGGCCGCCAACACCGACCTCGATCTGGTCGTCGTCCTGCAAAATGACCTCGTCGACCTCGATGCCATTGACGAAGGTCTGCCCCTCGCCGCGCTTGAGGTGGAACTGGCACTCGTCAGGCTTGTATTCAAGCAGCACGTGCTGCGTCGCCACGCCGGGCGCCTCGATACGCACGGTGCAGTCATTGCCGCTGCCGATGGACACCAGCCGGTCTTGGTACGTCAGCGTCCGGCCGCGCATGGGGCCGGAAAGGTGCAGCATTTGCGCCCGCATCGCCGCACCATAATGCTGATGCCTGCCGCTGCCAACGCGCCTGTGCTCGTCGAAGTCGCCGTCGATTCGGTCGCCGGCGCCCGCGCCGCCGTCGCGGCAGGCGCGCAACGGCTCGAGCTTTGCGCCGCGTTGGAACTCGGCGGCCTGACGCCGAGCGTCGGACTGCTCGCGGAGGTGCGCGCGGCGGTGAATACGCCCGTGTTCGCGATGGTGCGACCACGCAGCGGCGACTTCCTATACGACGACGGTGAGTTTGCGGCGATGCTGCGCGACATCGCGACTCTGCGCGCGGGCGGCGCGGCCGGCATCGTCAGCGGCACGCTGCGAGCGGACGGCAGCCTCGATGCAGCGCGAATGCGCGAGCTCAAGCTGGCGGCCGGAACGGCGCCGTTCACCTGCCATCGTTGCTTCGACGTGTGCGCCAATGCGGCGACGGCGCTAGAGACGCTGGTCGAACTCGGCGTGCCGCGCGTGCTGACCAGCGGCCAGGCAGCCAGCGCGCCGGCGGGCGCGGCGGTGATTCGCGCGTTCGTGCAGCAGGCGCGGGACCGGTTGATCGTGATGGCCGGCGCTGGCGTGCGGGCGGAGAACGTGCGGGAGTTGGTGGCGATGAGCGGCGTGCGCGAAGTGCACCTGTCGGCGACGAACTGGCGGCCGAGCGGGATGGCGTACCGGCGGGCAGCCGTGCCGATGGGCGCGGCGATCGCGGTGGACGAGTACGTCGTGCGCGAGACGGATGGCGAGATGGTCGCGCGGGTGGTGCGCGCGGTCAGCCGCTAGCTACTGGCGAAACCCATCGCCGCCAAGGCGTTCCGCGTTGGGACTGGAGCGCGGGGGTGACGCCTCACGCGCCCCACATCGCGCCGCGGTCGCTCTCGTCGGGCATCCAGTTGGCCACCAACGCATCCGCCGCTGCATCCCCGGTGCGCATGCCGGCTGCGTCCCATGTCAGCGCCTTGCCGCGCGCAGCGCGGTACGCGACGTTCGCCAACAACACCGCCTCGGTCAACGGCCCCGCGTACGCGAACGCCGCGGACGGCTGCGTCCTCCGCGCGCACGCGTCCAGCCACTCGCGGTGATGCCCCGGCGACGGGGTGAGGAACGGCGCCGGCGCCTTCCACGCGTCCGCGCGCGCCTTCGGGCCAATCTCGTGGCGGTCGTAGTTGCTGACGAGCCAGCCGTCGTCGCCAATGAACAGCACGGCGTTGGTCCACTTCTCGAGCCCGCGACTCGCCAACACCTCGGTCGGCCGGTCGTTGCCGGCGTGCCAGTGCAGCTTGACCGCCGGCCGCTTGCCGCGCGGCGGGAACGCGTACTCGCAGCGCATGCCGCGCGGCGCGCAGTGCGGGTGCGGCTCGGGGCCGTTGGCCTGCACGACGACCGGGGCGTCGAGTTCGAGCGCCCAGAACGCAAGGTCCATGTAGTGGCAGGCCATGTCGGCCGTGGTGCCGCCGCCGAACGCCCAGTAACGCCGCCAGTCGGCCGGGTGGAAGCCATCGGCGTACGGCCGGTCGACCGGGCCGAGCCAGCAGTTCCAGTCGAGGTGCGCGGGGCACTCGCCGCCGGTCGGCACGCTGTCGGCCGACCAGTTGGTGCCGTTCACGAACACGTACCCCTCGCGCACCGTGCCGACAGCGCCGCTGCGCACGGCCTCGACGACGCGGTGGTAGTTGGCGTTGGCGTGGATCTGGATGCCCATCTGCGTCACCGCGCCGCGCGCCGCCGCCTCGCGCGCCAGCGCGCGCGCCTGCGAGATCGTGTGCGTCAGCGGCTTCTCGCAGTAGACGTCGAGGCCCTGCTGCAGCGCGAGCATCGACGGCAGGAAGTGCGTGTGGTCCGGCGTGCTGACGACGACGCCATCCAACGCCAGTTCGCGCACGCGCGTCGCGTCGCGCAGGATTTCGCGGTAGTCGGTGATCAGTTGCGCGCCGGGGAAGCGCTTGCCCGCGCCGGCCAGCGTGTTCTTGTCGACGTCGCACAGCACGACGATGTCCTCCTTGGCGACGCCGTTGAGGTTGTCGCCGCCGCGGCCGCCGACGCCGATCACCATGAGCCGCGCCTTCTGCTTGGGATCGCGCGGCGCGCGACCGCTCGGCGCGGTGGCGCAACCAGGAAGCCAGATGGCGCTGGCAGCGGCGAGACCGGTGGCGACGAACTGACGGCGGGACGAGGTCATCGCCGCATCATTCGCGCGCGCGCGGCAACTCGCCAGTGTCCCGTCGCGCAGCGACCGCCTAACGTGCGCGCATGAGCCAGAGTTTGCAGGAACGGTACGCGCCGAAGAGCGCGTGCTTCGGCTGCGGCCCCGCCAACGACAAGGGCCTGCGCATCCGCAGCTTTGTGGTCGGCGACGAGTGCACGTGCACATGGCAGCCCGCGACGATGCACGAAGCGTTTCCCGGCATGCTCAACGGCGGCATCGCCGGCGCGCTGCTCGACTGCCACTGCAACTGGACGGCGGCGATCCACCTGATGCAGCAGCGCGGCGCCAGCGCGCCGCCGTGCACGGTCACCGCCGAGTACGCGATCAAGCTGCGGCGACCGACGCCTACTTCCGGCCCGGTGCTGCTGCGCGCCAAGGTCGTCGAGTCGAGCGCGGACCGCGCCCGCGTGCAGGGCACGCTCGAAGCCGGCGGCAAGGTCTGCGCCACCTGCGACGGCCTGTTCGTCGCCGTGCAGGAAGGCCACCCCGCGTTCCACCGCTGGGGCTGAACCCGACGCCCGACAACCACCGCTCGCACGACAACCCCGCCGTGACCTTCCCCGCCGCCGACCCATTCGCCGGACTGCCGCAACCGCCGTCGGTCGAAGCCATCCAGGAAGCGCGGCGCCAGCTCGCCGGTCGCGTGCGCCACACGCCGTCGTGGGAATGGCAGGGCCTGCGCATCGACGCCGCCAAGCCCGAGGGCGCCGTCGTGCACCTCAAGCTCGAACTGCTGCAGCACGCCGGCTCGTTCAAGACGCGCGGCGTGCTGCTGGCGATGCAGCGGCTCACCGACGCACAGCGACAGGCTGGCGTCGTCGCCGTCAGCGGCGGCAATCACGCGATGGCGGTGTCGTGGGCGGCGCGCAGCGCCGGCGTGAGCGCCAAGGTGGTGATGCCGCAGACCGCCAACCCGACGCGCGTCGCCGCCTGCCGCACGCTCGGCGCCGAGGTCGTGCTGGTCGAGCACGTCGCCGCCGCGTTCGACGAGGCCAAGGCAATCGAAGCGCGCGACGGCCGCGCCTACCTGCCGCCGTTCGAGAGCGAGGAGATGGCGCTCGGCGCGTCGACGCTCGGCATGGAGTTCCTGATCCAGACCGGCCAGCTCGACGCGCTGTTCGTCGCCATCGGCGGCGGCGGCCTCGCCGCCGGCGTCGCCAGCGCGGTCAAGCACTTCCAGCCGCGCTGCAAGGTCTACGGCGTCGAGCCCGAGGGCGCTGACACCATGCACCGCAGCTTCGCCGCCGGCGAACCGCAGCGCATCGACGCCGTGCGCACGATCGCCGACAGCCTCGGCTCGCCCACCGCGATGCCGTACACCTACGGCCTGTGCCGGCGGCTGCTCGACGGCCTCGTGCGCATCGACGACGCCGCCATCTGCCGCGCGATGTGGCTGCTGTTCGCCGACGGCAAGCTCGCCGTCGAACCGGGCGGCGCCGCTGCGCTCGCCGGCATGCTGCAACTGCGCGACCAGCTCGCCGGCAAGCGCATCGGCGTGCTCGTGTGCGGGTCGAACGTCGACCATCGCACGTTTGCGCAGTGCATGGAGCGCGGCGCGCCGGCCTGACGGCATGGACGGCGCGCGGCCGCTACTTCGCCGTCGCCACGAAGTCGTCGAACGACGTCCGCGCGTCGGCCTTCGTCCATAGCCCGATGCCGCCCGCCTTGCCGATCGTCGCGTCGCGCACGTCGAGCATCACGGCGCCGTTGAGCGCGCAGGTGATGTGGTCGCCGACAAAGGTGACGATGACGCGGTGGAAGTCGCCGGGCTTGGTGATGACGAGCGTCGTGCCGAGCTGCCGCCGCACGCCGTCCTGCACGACGTAGACGCGGAAGTTGGACTCGAGCGGGTTGAAGCGGCAGACGTAGTAGTTGTCGGCGTCCTGCACGCGCCACATCGGGCCGCCGCCCTGGTCGACCTCGCCGCCGTCGGCGCGCACGGCGACCGACACGCGCCCGTCGGCGATCGCAGGCTCCGGCGTCCAATACAGGTTGAAGCGGTCCTCGCCGCCCGCGCTGGCGGCGACCATCGACATCACCCGCGGCGCGGAGACCGCGCGCTCGTCGATCACGACCATCCACTTCGCGTCCGGACCGCTGCCGCCGGTGCTCGCCGCCCGCCAACCGGCGAGGTCGCCGTCGAAGCCCTGCGCGCCCGGGGTCGGGCCGCGGGGTGGCGACATGGCGCAGGCGGCGAGCAGCACGGCGACGAGGGCGATGGTCGCGCACGACGACGACCGTGACCAAGACGACAAGGCGAACTTCGACTCCATCCCGACACTCTACCGCCGCGCGCTCACTCGCTGCACGACTGCAGCGCCGGCACGACCGCGTCCTCGGGGCGCAGTTCCATGGCGCGCCCTTCGTCGAAGCGATCGGCGAACACCTCGTCGACCAACGACCCCCAGTGCTCGGGCCCGCGCATCGTCACCAGCCGCTCGCGCGCCCACACCGGCTCGCGGTGGTACTGACCGTACTTGATGCAGTGCATGCGCGCGTGCGGCAGCGCGCGGCGCTCGTCGCCGTAGAGCGGCACGGCCAAGTGCCAGTGCCGCGCCAGCGCCGCGCGCGTCATCGCCATCGACGGCCGCTGCGCCGGCCGTCCCGCCAGCAGGTCGCGGACCTGCCCGAACACGAACGGATTGCCGATGCAGCCGCGCGCCACCGTCACGCCGTCGACGCCGGTCTGCCGCAGCATCGCGACGACGTCGAACGGCGAGAACAGGTCGCCGCTGCCGAGGATCGGAAAAGCGCCGACGTGGCGCTTCACGTTCGCCAGGAACTCCCAGCGGCTGCTGCCGACGTACTTCTGCGCGACGGTGCGCGGATGCACCGTCGCGGCAGTGATGCCGCGCGCGATCACGCCTTCGAGAATCGTCCAGAAGCGCCGCTCGGCGTCGGGCGAGTCGTCGGAGCCGCGGCGCATCTTGACCGTCACCGGCGCGTCGCCCGCTACCGCCTGCAGCACGGCGTCGACCATCGCCAGCGCGGTCGCTGGGTCCTGCAGCAGCCAGCCGCCGCGGCGGCGGCCGAGCACCTTGTTGACCGGGCAGCCGAAGTTGACGTCGACGACGTCGTAGCCGGCCTTGACCAGTTCGCGCGCCGCGGCGCCAAAGCGCGCCGGATCGCTGCCCATCAGCTGGCCGCCGACCGGATGGTCGTGCTCGGGCACCGACAGGATGCGCCGCTGCAGCTTGCCCTTCTGCAGCACCACCTCGTCGAGCACGACCTCGTTGAGCGCGTAGGGCGCGCCGTGCTCGCGCGCGACCGTGCGCATCGCGAGATCCGAGTAACCGCTGAGCGCGGCCTGCACCGCCGGCATGCCGACCGCGACCTTGCCGAGCGCGAGCGGGCGCAACAGGGCCGGCGCGGTCATCCGCCGGTCGTCGGCGGCAGCGCCGCCTTCTTGAGGAACAGCACCGCGAAGCACGTGGCGTCGATCATCAGGCGACCGCGCCGCTCAACCGGCCAGCTGCCGTTGCGGTTCTGCAGCGCCAGCAAATGCACCGCGCCCTCGTAGTACCAATCGCGATCGTGCAGCAGCGCCACGCCGGCGAGCTCGCACGTCCGCTCGAGGCCGTAGAGGTAGTAGTAGTAGCTGTCGTCGCCCTTCTCGACGAAGCCCGGGTTGCTGCGCACGCTGAACTCCTCGCCGAGCCACGCGAAGCCGCTCTGGATGCCGGCGTCGATCTTGGGCAGCGCGTCGGACTTGGCCTGCCCCGTGTACAGCAGGCCGAAGCGGCTGATCAGCAGGCTGCCGACGCCGGCGGCGGTCATCGAGCCGTATGCCGGTCGCGTCGGCTCGCGGTAGCAATAGCCGCGCACGGGCGCGGGCGTCCCGGTGCTGGGCTTCTGCTTCTGCAGCTCGCCGCGCGCCTGCGCCGCGCGGTCGGCGTAGCGCACGAGCTGCGGCACGGCGGCGCGCCCGAAGTGGTCGCACTGCTGCAGCAGCTGGTGCTCGGCCGCCGCCGCCCACGCGGTCTTCGGCACATCGAGGTCGCACAGCAACGCCGCGTACAGGCCGAGCAGGCCGTACTGCGTCAGCGAGTTGTCGAAGCGCGGGCCGGCCGTGTAGTTGAACGCCAACCGGCGGTCGGGCTTGTGCCGCGTGTCGATGTTCTGCAGCAGCGCCGCCAGCCACTCGGCGGCGATCTTCTTGTCCTCGGCCGACAGCACGCGCGGCTTCGGCGCCGCCAGCGTGCCGCTGCGCAGCAGGTCCGCTTCGCCTGGTGGCGTGTAGCGCTCGGCGAGCGCCATCAACGCGACGGCGAGCGAGTAGGTGTCGACGAGCACGCGCTTCCTGAGCTCGGCGAATCCGGCGGCGACGACCGGGTCGTTGACCGGCGTCTCGGCGTGCAACAACGTCAGCAGCGCGAGCGCGATGCGGCCAGCGCCGTACGTGTTCGACTTGTCGTCGCGATCCAGCAGGTGACTGCGGTCGAGCTTCTCCAGGTCGCGCCGCAGCCACTTGGCGCCTTCGCGGATCGCCTGCGCGACCGCGCCGCGGAACGCCGCGTCCTGGTTGTCGTGCACGGCGACGAGGTCCCAGGCGTCGCGGACGACGAGCTTGCGCCACGCGCCCTTGCTCTCCTCGTACACGAGCGACAGCTCGCCCTGCCAGCTGCCGACCGCCCCGCGCTGCGCGTCGAACGTGCGGCGCAGGCGCAGCTCGCCCTTGGCTTGGTGCTTGCACAGGTCGCGCACGAACTTCGCCATCGTCGCCTTGGACTCGCCGGGCAGCACCTCGGGGTCCTCGGTGGCGACCGCGAACGTCAGCGACTGCGCGCCGTCGGCGGCCATCGGCTCGGCCTTGCCGGTCACGACGAGGTCACCGAACGGCACGATGCGGTGCGCGCGCAGCTTGACCGCGCCGGCGAGGCGCAGGTCGCTGGCGACGAGGCGCAGCACGTCGCGTAGATCGCGCGGCTTGTCGCCGATCGCGAGCTGGTCGTCGGTGAGTTCGCCCTGGCAGATCCACGGCGCTGGCAGCAGGTCGGGCAGCAGCTCGTCCGGGACCTTGCCCTTGGCGTCGAGGGCCGGCGCCTCGGCCGCCTTGGCGGCGACGTCGCTGACGGCCGAGTAGGTGCGCCGGTACTCGGCGGCGCCGTGCTTGGGCAGCTTCCAGACCGGAGCCTGCTGAGCCGCGACGGCGGCGGTGGCGAACAGTGCGGCGGCGAGCAGGCGGAGCGTCATGGCGGGCGCGCAGCCTATCCGCCGGCGGGCGGCTGCGGCAGCCGCGATGCCTCCGGTGCGCCGCTCACGGCCGAGCGAACGTCACCAGCAGCACGGTGCGGTCGCCGGCGCCGAGGTTCCACGCCGTGTGCGCCAACGTGTCGTCGAACACGAGGCACTCGCCTTCGCGCCAACGCAGCGTCGCCACGCTGTTCGCCGCCGCCGTCGCCGCCGAGGGCGAGCCGGCGCCGGCGCGCGTCAGGCGAGCAGCTCGCTGCGCACAACCGTCACCGCGCCGCCGCGCAGCAGCGCGCGGTCGCCGCGCAGCGTCACATCGACGAAGCCGCCGCGAGCCGAGGCCTGGAAGCCGCGCAGCGTCGTCTTCGCCAGCTCGACCGCCCAGTAGACGCCGAGCGCGCAGTGCGCCGAGCCGGTGACCGGGTCCTCGGGCACGCCGACCGCCGGATAGAAGCAGCGCGAGACGAAGTCGGCGCCGCGCGTCGCGCGCGCCGTGACGACGACGCCGCGGTACGGCAGGCGCGCGAGCGCGGCGAGGTCGGGCCGCACGGCGCGCACGGCGCGCTCGTCGCGCAGCGCCACCAGCAGGTCGTCGCCGCCGCGACAGACATCGACCGGCTTCTGGCCGAGCGCCTTGGCGAGCGCCAGCGGCGCCTTGGCCGGGCGCAGCGTGCCGGCCGGCAGGTCGATGGCGACGCGACCGTCCGCCGCGCGGGCTGCCGCCAGCGCGCCGCTGCGCGTGGCGAAGCGGATCGTGTCGCCGGCGGGCGCGAGGCCCTCGCTCCACAGCACGTGCGCGGCGGCGAGCGTGGCGTGGCCGCAGAGGTCGACCTCGCAAACGGGCGTGAACCAGCGCAGACCGAAGCCGCCCTTCTTCGGCGTGACGAACGCTGTCTCGGACAGGTTGAGCTCGGCGGCGACCGCCTGTAGCCACTTCGCCGGTCTCGGCGCGGCGAGCAGGCAGACGGCGGCGGGGTTGCCACGGAACGGCGCATCGGCGAACGCGTCGACGGTGAAGCACGGAGTCGTCGTCATCCGCAGGTTGTAGCACGCGCGATGGAGCAGCGACCGCCAGGAGTCATCATCGAGGACGCGAGCCGATCCTGCGCGTGGATGCGCGGTCGGGGCGAAGCCGACGACCGCAGGTGGATCAGTGCGCCAAGGCTCGCCGGCGAGCTCCCGGGCGCAACGGCGCGTGGGCTCGCGGCGTGGCCATCCATGGCGCGGACTCCTAGCATCTGCGCGTGCGCTGCTTCGTCGCCCTCGACCTGCCCGAGCCTGTCCGCAACCATCTCGCCAAGGTCACCGCGCCGCTGCGCGAGCGCTTCGACGTGAAGTGGGTGCCGCCCGAGCAGATGCACCTGACGCTGGCCTTCGCCAGCGAAGCGCCGGACGATCGCGCCAAGGAGTTCGCCGAGCTCGTGCGCTCGCTGACGCTGCCGCCGCTCTCGCTCCATCTCGCCGGGCTGGGCTGTTTCCCGGCGCGTGGCGAGCCGCGCGTCGTCTGGGCCGGACTTGGCGGCGACGTCGACGCGGTGACGGCGCTGCACGACGAACTGGTCGCCCGCGGCGGCGAATTCGGCGTCGAGCGCGAGAAGCGCGGCTTCACGCCGCACGTCACCCTCGGCCGGGTAAAGGGGCGCTTTGGCGTCTACGCGCTCGCCGACGCGGCGACGAAGCTTGGCGAGCAGCTCAACCCGAAGCCATTCACGCCCACGGGGTTGGCCCTGTACGCGAGTGACTTGCGGCCGACCGGGCCGTCGCACCGCGCGCTCGGCGGCAAGCCTTGCCCGCAGCCGCCAGCGGCTGGTTCGTGAGGGCGTGACAGATTCTTTGGCAGTTTGCGCACTTGCGGCCTTCGCCCGCGACGGGGAGCCTTACGCCCTGTCGCGCGTCGAGTGCCGCCAACCCGGTCCGCCGCCCCCACGCCCATGACGACCCGGCTCCCCGTGCGCTTCGCCGCTGCGTTCGCCCTCCTGCTCACCCAGGTCGCGGCCCAGAGCCAGATCCGGCCGGGCCCTTGGACCAGCGCCAGCAAGGTTCCGGAGGGCTGGGTGGTGCACAACACCAAGAACTACCACATCCAGTCACAGTGCGGCCTCGACAAGGCGAAGCGCCTCGGCGAGCACATGGAGGTCATGAACGCCGTCTACCGGCGCATGTTCAAGCCGAGCGGGACCGGCGGCGTGAAGCTGCAGACCATCAAGGTCTTTGTCGACGACAAGGCGTTCCACGCCTACGGCGCGCCGGCTGGCGCCGGCGCCTACTACAGCTCGTCGGACCGCGAGATGGTCTGCTACGACACCGGCAAGTGGAGCGACGAGGACAAGGAGCAGGCCGCCGCCACGGGCAAGGAAACCGCCAAGGACCGCTTGGCGCGCCGACTCGGCGACTTCGAGGACATGATGAAGATGGACATCCTCGGCTGCGCCGCGCACGAGGGCTGGCACCAGTACTACCACTGGCTCGTCGTCAGCCGCGTCGACCTGCCCTCGTGGATCAACGAAGGCGTGGGCGACTACTTCTACACGGCGGCGCCGCGCGACGGGAAGGGCAAGAAGGCGGACCTCGGCCGCATCTTCGACGGCCGCCTGCGCATCCTGAAGGCCGCGAAGGCGCAGTCGCGCATGGTGCCGCTGCCCGAGTTCCTGCGCATGCTGCAGCGCGACTACTACAGCAACCCGAGCATCTGCTACGCGCAGGGCTGGGCCTTCTGCCAGTTCCTGCTGCACGGCGCCGAGGGCAAGTACGCCAAGCTGATCCCGCAGTACGTCGCCGAGATCGCGCGCACGACCAACTGGGAGGCGGTGCAGGGCAAGGTCTTCAAGGGCATCGACCTCGCCAAGCTGGAGATCGAGTTCCACGCCTACGTCGACACGCTCAAGCCGGGCGTCGCCGACCCGATGGACGAGTTGGAGAAGGCGCTGGGCGGCGACGACGAAGGCGGCAAGGGCGCCGAGCCGTTGCCGGCGGGCGGCGGCAAAGGCCGCTGAACCGCCGGGCCGAGCGTCAGACGGTCTCGATGCTGACCAGCACCTTCTGCACATCGACGGTGCGCGGCGCCTCGAGCACGCGCGCGGCGATGCGCCGGCACTCGTCGATCGAGTAGCGGCTGAGCGCCTTGAGCAGGCCGCGCAGGCGCACCGGCGCGACCGAGAAGTTGCGGTAGCCGACGCCGAGGTAGAACGGCACGCGCACCGGGTCGGCGGCGCACTCGCCGAACAGCACGATCGGCTTCTCGCGGCGCTCGGCGTCCTTGGCCATGCGCGCCAGCAGCTCGAACACCGCCGGGTGCGCCATCTCGTGGTACTCGCGCACGTCGGCGTTGTCGCGGTCGGCGGCGAGCATGTGCGCCTGCAGGTCGTCGACGGCGACGACGGCGAAATCGCTCTCGTTGAACAGCGCGCCGAGCTGCATCGCCGCCGCCGGCACCTCGACAATCGGCGCCAACGCCACATCCTCGGCGACTGGTATGCGCGCCTTCTTGAGCGCGACGCGCTCCTCGAGCAGCGCCGCCTTGACGCGCTGCAGGTCCGGGAGGCCGGTGACGAACGGCACCAGGATGCCGATGCCCTCTACGCCGGCTCCGGCGCGCAGGATCGCGCGCAACTGCATGCGCATCAGATCGGGCGAGCGCAGCAAGCCGCGCACGCCGCGTAGTCCCATCGTCGGGTTGCGCTCCGCCGGCGCGCCGTCGGCCGCCCGCGACGCCGCCATCACGTCGAGTAGGCGGAAAGCGACGTCCTTGCCAAGCTGCGTCTCGATGGCCTTCCGGTACGCGGCGACCAGCGCATCCTCCGTCGGCCGCATCCTCTCGGTCAAGAACTGCAGCTCGGTGCGGAACACGCCGATGCCGGCCATGCCGAACGAACGCACCAACTCGGCCTCGCCAGCGCTGCCGCAAGAGCCCAGGATGCGCACGGCGACGCCATCGCGGGTCGCGTGCTCGGCGGCCCCAGCCGGTTCGGCGCGCTCCGACAGGCTCGCCTTCCAGCGCTGCGCCGCCGCCGTCGCGTCGGCGAGTTCGGTATCGGCCGGGCGCGTCACCAACTCGCCGTGCGTCGCGTCGAGCACCACGGGGTCGCCGTCGCGAAGGTCGCTCGGCAGGCCATGGATGCCGGTCACCGTCGGAATGCCCATGCTGCGCGCCAGGATCGCCGCGTGCGAGTTCATGCCGCCCTCCTCCGCGACGATGCCCTCGACCTTCTCATTGGCGACGTTGAACATGTCCGCCGTCGTCAGCCGGCGCACGACGAGAATGTACGGCACGTTGGCCGGCGCGCCGCCGCGCACGGCCGTCTTGTCGAGGTTGCGCAGCATGCGCGTGGCGACGTCGCGCAGGTCGCTGGCGCGGCGACGCAAGAGGTCGTTCTCGACCAGCTGGAAGATGCGGTCGTACTTGCCGAACACGACCTGCACGGCCTCGCGCACCGACAACCGCTCCTTGATCACCTGCGATTCGATTTCGGTGACGAACATTGCGTCGGCGAGGTACGAAAGGTGAGCGTCGAAGATGCGCAGCTCCGACTCGCCGAGCGCGCCACCCTGCTTCTGCTTGATCTCCTCGATCTGCTCGCGGCTCTTGTCGAGCGCGACGCGCAGCGCCGTCAACTCGCCTTCGACTTCGTCCGC
Source organism: Planctomycetota bacterium (assembly GCA_016872675.1). Classification (GTDB taxonomy): domain Bacteria; phylum Planctomycetota; class UBA1135; order UBA1135; family UBA2386; genus UBA2386. Next base: position 2,642 of record VGZG01000028.1, on the reverse strand, counting down.
GGCGATGCGCCGCGATGTCTGCTGCGCGTCGAAGCCCCGCAACACCACCGGTCCAACCGCGACGCCGGGGGCGACGCACTCGCCGCGCAGGCGGGTCATGGGCGGGCCTCCGCACGGTGGCGGCGGCGGCGCGCGACGGCGCGCGCGCGCGACAGGGACGGCGTTGCGAACGAAGGCATCATCGGAATGGCAGGCGCGGAGCGGACGGCGCGCATTGACGCGCACGCGGCCCGATTGGCAAGGGTAGCGCGATCTTCTTGCCTCGGGTAGACATACGCACGTCGCCGCCCGCGCCCGGCGGACCGCGGCCCGCATTCCCCCAGCCGATGGGCATCCATAAAACCGCCATCATCGCCCCCGGCGCCGAACTCGGCGCCGACGTCGAGATCGGACCGTACTGCACGGTCGGCCCCATGGTCCGCATCGGCGCCCGCGCGCGGCTGATCAGCCACTGCGTCATCGATGGCGACACGTGGCTGGGCGAGGACTGCGAGGTGTTCCCGTTCGCGGTCCTGGGCGTGACCCCGCAGGACAAGAAGCTCAAGGCCGGCGATACCGCCGGCAAGCTGCGCATCGGCGCCCACAACCGCATCCGCGAGCACGTCACCATCCACGGCGGCACGCCGTTCGGCGGCGGCACAACGACGATCGGCGACCACAACATGATCCTCGTCGGCGCCCACATCGGGCACGACGCGACCATCGGCAGCCACGTGGTATTCACCAACGGCGCGATGGCTGCGGGCCATACCGTGATCGGCGACCGCGCGATCCTCGGCGCGATGGTCGGCATCCACCAGTTCGCGCGCGTCGGCCGCATGGCGATGATCGGCGCCGGCGCGATGGTGTCGCACGACGCGCCACCGTTCGCGATGGTCCAGGGCGACCGCGCCAAGCTGGTCGCCGTCAACGTCGTCGGCCTGCACCGCAACGGTTTCGACGCCGGGCAGAAGGCGCTGGTCAAGCGCGTGTTCCGACTGCTGTTCTGGCGCGCCGGCACCCTGCAGCAGCGCCTCGACGCCGTGCGCGCCAACGCGCTGTTCGGCGAGCCGCTGTGCCGCGAGATCGTCGACTTCGTCGCCGCCAGCAGGCGCGGCGTCTGCAGCCCGCGCAGCAACCGCCACGCGCGCGCGGACGGCCAGGACCTGGCAACCGATGCCTCGGCCCTGGCGTGACCTCGCGGCGACGGCAGCGGCCACGGCCCTGCTGCTGATGACCACTGCCGCCCAGCGACCATCGCCGGCGACATTCACCGCACCCGACGGCTCGCGCTTCCTGCTCGTCGCCGAACCTTCGGCGACGGTGGTGCACTGGGCCCTCGCCAGCCCGATCGACATCGCGTTCGACCCCGCCGGCCACGAAGGCCTCGGCTGGACGGTCGCACGCGTCTCGCTGCACGGCACCTGGCGAATCGGCTCGCAAGACGTCACGCGCGAACAGCAAGCCCTGCTTGGGCTGGAGGAGACGTGGCTGCGCATGCAGAACAACCCGAGCGACACCGTCGCCGCGGCGGACGCCAAGCGCTGGGGCGAGCAGGCGCGCGAACTGGGCGACCAGCGTGCGTGGCTGCGCGCGCTGGCGGCCGCGCCGGCGTGGCAACCGAAACTCGCCGCCCGCGACGGAGCCGCCGTGTTCAGCCTGACGACGACGCGCGCGGCGCTGCCCGAGGTCGCGCGCCTGCTCGTCGAGCGACGCGAGGATCAGGCGCTGCGCGACCTCGAGCGCGGCTGGCTCGAGACTTTCGAGGAGCGCGCTCGCGAGCGTGTCTCCGACCCACTAATCAACCTGCGCGCCGAACTGCTGGCGCTGACCATGGCGGGCCATCCGTCGGCACGCGCGATCGATCCGCCCAACCCGGCGCCACCGAGGCGCGAACAGGCGGCGGCGGCTTGGGCCGCCACGCAGGCGCCGTCGCGCGCGGTGCACGTATTGGTCGGCGACCTCGACGTCGCAGCGGCGAAGGCCACGCTGGCGGCCGCGTTCGCGCGCAGCGACCTGATCGCGCCGCCGCTGCCGGCGATGCCGCTACTGGCGCCGCTCGCCGGCGAACGCCGCTCGCGGATCGTCTGGTCGGTCACGCCGACGATCGCGCTGGCCTGGCCGCTGCCGACGCCGGTCGACGGCGACACGGTGGCTGCGATTGCGGAGTGGCTCGGCGGCGACGATGGCGAACTCGCCCGCCGTCTGCGCGCCGCCGGCCGCGCCGAGGCGCGGGCCCGCGTCGTCGCGCCGTGGCCAGCGGCGCGCGATGGCCGCGCGCTGCTGACAATCGAAGCCACCGATCCGGCGGGCCTGGCCGGCCTGGCCGACGCCATCATCGCAGCCTGCAAAGCGTCGGCAGCCGGCGCGCCAGCCGACGACGACCTTGCGCGCGCGCACGCCGCCTGCATGCGCGCGTGGCGCGCCGTCAACCCCGACGCACGCAGCGCCGCAGCCAGCGCAGCGGCCACGCACCTCGCGTGGCCGTCGCAACCGTTCCGCTTCGGCCCACCGGCCCCGCCAGCGGCGACCGCCGTGCAGGCGTGCGCGCAGCAGATCTTCGCCGCGCCCGCCGCGATCGTGGAGGCGAGCCAGTGAGCTGTCGCGTCGCCAGCCTGCTCGCGTTGGCCGTCGGGCTGGCGGCATGCGGCAGCGCCCCGCCC
>VGZG01000027.1 GCA_016872675.1 Planctomycetota bacterium | reverse complement strand
CGGCCGCGAATACGGTCGCAGCCCGCTGGCGTGGCTGGTCGGCGGCCGCGCCGCGACGCCGCCCGACGGCGCCGCCTTCCTGCCGTGGCTGACTGCGTTCCAGGACGCCGACGCGGCGATCGCGAGCAGCTGGCGCGACGCGCTGCAGGCGCTGGCGGCAGCGAGCAACGGCGCGGTGGCCGTCGACGACGTGCCTGCCGCACCGGCCACCGCGCGGCTGCCCACGCCGCCGGCGACCAGGCTGCAGCCGCTACGCCGCGCGACCCGCCTCGTCGAGCCGCGCAAGGAAGCGAGCTTCACCTACCTGATGGCGACGCGCGAGTCCGAGGCGGCGGCGCACGACGTCGTCGACGACGAACCACGGCCAGCGACGGACGGCAACGCGCCGGACCTGCCGGCGACCGGCATCTTCGCGTTCGCGCGCGGCGCTGCCGCCGGCATCTGCTTGCACACGCTGCTCGAGCGCGTCGACCTCGGCAGGGTCGACGATCCGGCGACGACGGCGCTGACGCGCCAGACGCTCGCCGACCACGGCCTGCTGACCGTCGCCGCGCACGCCGGGCCGATCGACCCGGTCGCCGACGTCGTGGCGATGCTGCGCGGGCTCGCCGGCGCGGCCGTGCCGCTGGCCGGCTGCACGCTCGCCGCGATGACCGGCGGCGACAAGCGCGCCGAGTGGTCGTTCCTGCTGCCGCTCGCGGCCGACCGCGCCGGCCTCGCCGCGGCGCTGGGACACTCTCGATCGGCGGTCGTGCGCGAACAGGGCAAGCGTCTCGCGCGCATGCAGCCGGAGGCGCTGCGCGGCTTCCTCGTCGGCATCGCCGATCTCGTCTGCGAGCACGACGGCCGCTACTGGATCCTCGACTGGAAGTCGAACCACCTCGGCAACAGCCGCGAAGATTACGGTCCGGCGGCCCTGCGCGACGCGATGCTCAGCAGCGACTACGTGCTGCAGTACTGCCTGTACGCGCTGGGGCTGCACCTGCAACTCGCCGAGCGCCTGCCCGGCTACGCGCCGGAGCGCCATCTCGGCGGCGTCTGCTACGTCTTCGTCCGCGGCGTCGCGGCCGGCAGCGACAGCGGCTTGTTCACCGAAGCGATCGATCCCGAGCTCATCGCCGCGTTGGCCGCGTGGTCGGTCGCAGCGCGGCAGGAGTCGATGGCATGACCGGCCTGATGTCGCTCGCACCGCACCTCGCCGACCTGCTGCTGCGGCGCGGCGCGCTCGGCGACACCACGCTGCTGCGCGCGACGCTGCAGCGGCTTTGGGCCGACCGCGAGCAAGGCCACGTCTGCCTGCCGCTGGCGGCAGCCGCCGGCCAGAAGCCATTCCCGGACGCGGCGACGTGGCGCCGCGCGCTGCTCGCCACCGGCGTCGTCGCCGATGCCGACCGCGACGACCGGCCACTGCCGCTCGTCCTCGACGCGCAGGACCGGCTGTACCTGCGCCGCGACCGCGCCAGCGAACGAGCCTTGGCGACGTTCGTGCAGCGGCGCCTGCAGGAGCCGCCGCGGATCGCCGCCAACGCGCTGCGCGCTGATCTCGAGGCGCTCGGCCTGCTGCCAGCGGCCGGGTCCGAGGTCGACTGGCAACTCGTCGCCGTCGCCGCCGCGGCGCGCGCGTCGTTTGCCGTGCTGACCGGCGGGCCGGGCACCGGTAAGACGACGACGGTCGCGCGCTGGCTCGCCGTGCTCGCTCGGCGCGAGCCGTCGCTACGCGTCGCTCTGTGCGCGCCGACCGGCAAGGCAGCCGCGCGCTTGGTCGACTCGCTGCGTACCGCAGCGGCGACGCTGCCGTCGCTGGCCGACGTGCTGGCGCACTGCGAGGCGACGACGCTGCACCGGCTGCTCGGGTACCGCCCCACCGACGACGCCTTCGCGCGCGGCCCCGAGCGGCCGCTGCGGCACGACGTCGTCGTGGTCGACGAGGCGTCGATGGCCGAGCCCGCGCTGCTGGCGACGCTGTGCGGCGCGCTGCCGCCGACGGCGCGGCTGCTACTGGTCGGCGACCGCGACCAGCTGGCCGCCGTCGGCGCCGGCCAACCGCTCGGCGACCTCTGCCGCGCAGCGGCGCCTGAGCGCGGAGTCGGGCGCGCGCTCGCCACGTTCTGCCGCGAGGCGCTCCGCGTCGAGTTACCGACGCAAGACGGCGCGCCGGCGCTCGCCGATGTCGTTGTCAGCCTGCGCAAGAACCACCGCTTCGCCACGCGCCCGGGCATCGGCGGCTTTGCCACAGCGATGGCGAACCGGCGCTCCGACGAGGCGCTGGCGGCCCTGCACGCCGGCCATGCCGACCTGCCGCACGCGCTGACGATCGACGCCGCCTTGCAACCGTTCCGCGCCGCCATTCTCGCTGCGGCCACGGGCGACGCCGACGTCGACAGCCGCCTCACCGGCTTCCGCGTGCTGACCGCGACGCGCCACGGGCCGCACGGCGCGTCGACGTGGAACGCTCGCATCGAGGCTTTGCTGCGCAGCGAGGGCCTGCGCACCGACCGCGAGGACTACCTCGGTCGGCCGATTCTCGTCGTCGCCAACGACCACCAGAACCGCCTCTACAACGGCGACCTCGGGCTCGTCGTCGCCGACGCGCAGGGTCGCCACGTCGTCGCCTTCCCGCGCGGCGCCGAGGAACCGCGCCTCGTGCCGTTGCACCGTCTGCCGCAGCACGAGACCGCCTGGGCGATGACCGTGCACAAGGCGCAGGGCAGCGAGTTCGACGACGTATTGCTGTCGCTGCCCGACAAGCAGATCGAGCTGCTCGACGCGCCGCTGATCTACACCGGCGTCACACGCGGCCGCCGCCGCGTGCTCGTGCACGGCGACCTCGCCGTGCTGGCGCCTGCGCTGGCGCATTGGCCCGACCGCAGCTCCGGCCTCGCCGAGGCGCTGCGGGCGGCGCGTTGAGTTCGGGCGCTCTGCGCGCCGAATTCAGTCGTTCGGCCCGAACCAGATCGTGTCGACCAGCAACTCGCGCAGCACCGACGTGGCGTAGGCGCCGCGCGCCAGCTCGAAGCCCACGCGCAAGCCGCCGGACACGACCTCGGCGACCGGGTCGACGACCGGCACGCGCAGCGGCCGGCGCTCGCCGCGACACAGCCGGAACGGCAGCTTGCCGAACAGCTCGTGCGCGAGCCCGAGCGCGCGCAGCACGTCGTCTTCGAGTTGCCTGGGCTCGCCGGCCGGCTGGATCATCTCGGGGCCGGGCAACGGACCGCTCGGCGAGACCAGCAGTTGGTCGCAGCGGCGCTGATCCTCCTGCGGATCCTCGACTGCGAACACCGAGCCGTTGTCGTGCTTGAAGGCGAGGTCGCCTGGCAGCAGCGTGCCGAGCGTCGTCAGCCGCGCCATGACGACGCGGTTGAACGCCTCACTCTGCACCGCCGACAGCACGAGGCCGAAGACGCGCCGCGGCATGCGGGCGGCGAACTGCCGCGGGTTGCCGCGGAGCACCTCGAGACCCTTCTGCAGGTTGGCGCCGCGCTTGCCAAAGCGCTGCTCGCCGAAGTAGTTCGGCACACCGCGCGCCGCCATGTCAGCGAGATTCTGCTGTGCTGCCGCGAGGTCCTCCGGGCGCGCGCCGCGCAGCGTGATGCCGAAGCGGTTGCCCCGCAGGTGGCCCATGCGCAGCTTGTTGCCGTGGCGGCGCACGTCGAGCACGGCGAAGCGCTCGCCGCGCAGGCCCTCGCAGGACTTGGGGTCGACGTGCTCGATGCTGACCCACTGGCGGCTGACCGCCTGCGCGTCCTTGAGCCCGGCGATGCCGAAGCTGCGCTCGTCGCGGTCAAGAGCGGCGCCGAGTTCGTGCAGCAGGTCGAGCGTCGACACCCCGCGCTTCTCGATCCACAGCCAGACATGGTCGCCAGCGCCGCTCGGCGTGTAAGCCGGAACCTCATCGACGGCGAAGTCCTCGGGCGTGACCTTGTAGCGGCCCTGAAAGCGCGGCGCTGGTCCGCCGCGGGGCACGGGGCGCATGGGCTTGAGGCCGCTCACGAAAGGCCTCGCGCGGGCGCACCGCGACGCCGGCGGCGGCTCACGCCTTCTTCGCCTTCGGCTTCTTCTTCGGATTGTCGTCTTCGGGCGCTGGCGGCGTCTCGCTCTCGCCGGTCGCCGGGACCGCCTGCGGCTTGTAGGCCGCGACCGGATCGGCGCCAGTTGCATAGGCAAGCATGCGGCCGAGTTCGTCGCGCAGTTGCGCGCGCGGGACGATGCGGTCGATCTGGCCCTTCTCGAGCAGGAACTCCGAGCGCTGGAAACCCTTCGGCAGCTCTTTCTTGATCGTCGTGGCGATGACGCGCGGGCCGGCGAAGCCGATCAGCGCGCCCGGCTCGGCGATAAGCAAATCGCAAACCGACGCGAACGACGCGGTGACGCCGCCCGTTGTCGGGTGCGTCATAACCGAGATTGTCGGCACGCCGGCGGCGTTGAGCCGCTGTAGCGCGCCGCAGGTCTTGGCCATCTGCATCAGCGAGACGGCGCCCTCGTGCATGCGGGCGCCGCCGGAGCAGGCGAACAGCACGACCGGCAGGCGGGTCTTGAGCGCGTGCTCGCACAGCAGCGCGATCTTCTCGCCGACGACCATGCCCATTGAGCCGCCAAGGAACTGGAAGTTCATCACGCCGACGGCGCAGGCCACGCCCTTGACCTTGGCGGTGCCACAGACCATCGCGTCCGACTCGCCGGTCTTCTGCTTGGTCTGCACCAGCTTCTCGGCGTATGGCACGCGGTCGTTGAAGCCGAGCAGGTCCTGCGCCCGCAGGTCCTGCCACAGCTCGTCGAAGCTGCCCGGGTCGACGGTGATGGCGATGCGCTCGCGCGCCGGCAGGGTGAAGTGGTAACCGCAGCTGCCGCAGACCCGGTTCTTCTGCTCGAAGTCCTTGCGGAAGAGCATCGCCCCGCAGGACTCGCACTTGATCCAGAGTCCACCGGGCATGTCCTTCTTCTTGCCGAAGCGGGTCCAAGCCATGTCGTTCGATTCCTGTTCGGGTTGCGGCCGCGAGACGATAGCCAGCGAAGGGCGAGCGGGGAAGCGCGATCAGGACGCCGCGGCGGCGAGCGCGCGCAGCTCGGCGATGCGGGCGGCGCGATCCGGAGCGCCGAACACCGCGGTGCCGGCGACAAAGGCATTGACGCCGGCCGTGGCAGCGGCGCCGATCGTGCGCGGGCCGACGCCGCCGTCGATCGAAATCTCGCCGGCGAAGCCCATTCTGCGCAGCGCCGGCGGCTTGCTCAGCACGTCGGGCAGGAACTTCTGGCCGCCGAAGCCGGCGAACACGCTCATCACCAGCACGAGGTCGAGTTCGCCGACGAACGGCCGCAGCGCCTCGACCGGCGTGTCCGGCTGCAGCGACAAGCCGGCCTTCGCGCCGCGGGCGCGGATGTGCCGCAATAGCGCCACCGCATCGCCGCGCTCCGCGACCTCGACGTGGAAGGTCAGCAGGTTGGCGCCAGCGTCGAGGAACGCATCGGCGTACTGCCACGGGTCGGTGATCATCAGGTGCACGTCGAGCGGCCGCGTCGCCACCTTGGCGATCGCGGCGCATACGAACGGCCCGAAGGTCAGGTTGGGCACGAAGTGCCCGTCCATGACGTCGAGATGCAGCCAGTCCGCGCCCCCCGCCTCGACCGAGCGAACCTCGTCCGCGAGCCGGCCGAAGTCGGCGGCGAGCAGCGACGGCGCGATGCGGAGCGGATGGGTCATGGTGTTCGCGGAGGGCCTCAGTACGCCAGCGCCGAGCCGCCGCTGCGCGGATCGGCGACGCCGATGCGCGTGCCGTCGGCGCGCACTTCGACGGCGAAAACCTGGGCGATGCCGCGCGGCCGCTCGGCGAATGCGTGGCCCTTCTGCTGCAGCGCAGCGCGGATGTCGGCTGACAGCGCCATCGGTTCCCAGGCGATCTCGTCGGGCAGCCACTGGTGGTGCACGCGCGGCGCTCGCACGGCCAGTTCGAGCGACATGCCGTGGTCGACGACGTTGAGGATCGTCTGCATGACGCCGGTGATGATGCGACCGCCACCCGGCGCGCCAAGCACGAGCCGCAGCTGGCCGTCCTTCCGCACGATCGTTGGCGTCATCGACGACAGCATGCGCTTGCCGGGCGCGATCGCGTTGGCCTTGCCGCCGACGAGTCCGAACTGGTTGGGCACTCCCGGCTTCGCCGAGAAGTCGTCCATCTCGTTGTTGAGCAGGAAGCCCGCCCCATCGACGACGCAGCAGGCGCCAAACGTCGAGTTGATCGTCGTCGTGCAGGCGACCGCGTTGCCGGCTGCGTCGACGACCGAGAAGTGCGTGGTGTCGTCGCTCTCCTTGCCGCCAGCCGGCAGGCCCGGCTGCACCGGTCCCTTCTTGCCGGCGTCGAAGTCGGCCATGCGCGCCTTGGCGTAGTCCGCGGCCAGCAGACCGGGCTGCGGCACGGCGTAGAAGTCCGGGTCGCCGAGCCAGCGCGAGCGGTCGGCGTAAGCACGGCGCATGACCTCGGTCAACAGGTGGATCGACGCGCTGCTGCCGAAGCCCATCGCCTTGAGGTCGTGGCCTTCGAGCATCGCCAGCATCTGCAGCATGCAGACGCCACCTGACGACGGCGGCGGCATGGTGAGCACTTCGTGGCCGCGGTAGCTGCCGCGCAGGACCGGCCGCTCCTTGGCTTCGTACGCCGCCATGTCTGCGGCAGTGACGAAGCCGCCGTCGCGCTGCATCTGCGCCTGCACCAGTTCGGCGGTGCGGCCACGGTAGAAGCCGTCGTAGCCCTTGTCGGCGAAGCGCTGCAGCGTGTCGGCGAGGTCGGGCTGCACGAGCAAGTCGCCCTGGCGCAGCGGCGCGTCGTCCTGGAAAAACACCTTGCGCGTCGACGGGAAACGACCGAGGTCGTCCTTGGCCTCGGCAAGGCTGCCGGCGAGGAACTGGTCGACGACGAAGCCCTCGCGCGCCAGCCGGATCGCCGGCGCAACGACGTCCTTGAGATTCTTGCTGCCGTACTTCTGCAGCGCCAGCAACAGGCCCGCCGGCGCGCCCGGCACGCCGGCAGCCGTGGCGCCGATCTGCGCCTTGTCGGCGTCGACGCTGCCGTCGGGTTTGAGGTACATGTCGGCGTGCGCTGCCTTCGGCGCCTTCTCGCGGAAGTCGATCGTCGCCGTGCGGCCGTCGGCCATGCAGATCACGAAGAAGCCGCCGCCGCCGAGGTTGCCGGCCTGCGGGTGCGTCACCGCCAGCGCGAGCGCGGTCGCGACCGCCGCGTCGACGGCGTTGCCGCCGTTCTGCAGCGCCTGCAAGCCCACCGCCGTCGCGTGCGACTCCTGACTGACCACCACGCCACGTGGCCCGCGGGCAACCTGGTCGTTGGGCGCTGTCGGGACGAGGACCGGGCTCGCCAGCCACAGCACGGCAAACATGCCGCCGAACCCGGCGCGCATCACTGCTCGTTGCTCCCTAGGCCTTCGCCGAGGCGAACGCCCTGGCCGCGCAGGTAGTCGAGCACGCGCTTGATCTCCGCCGCATCGCCCTCCAACTCCAGGGCGATGAAGCCGCCCTCGTCCGAGACCGACGCACCGCGAATGTTGACGATGACGTCGAACGAGCGGTTGATCTTGTAGAGCAGCGGTTCGCGGACGAGATCCTGGTCGAACTCGAAGTGAATCTTCTTCTTGGTCTTCACGGCAAGGTGCGCCGTCCGGTGCGGGCGGCAGGGCGCGGAGCATACGCACGGGACCGAGGGCGCGCCTCCGCCGAATCGCCTCGGGTCGCTTCGCACTTGCGCCGGGGCGAGGCAACGCTACCTTCCTGCGCCCCACGTGGTCCCGTAGCCAAGTGGTTAGGCAACGGATTGCAAATCCGTCTACCCCAGTTCGATTCTGGGCGGGACCTCACTTCTTCTTCGGCCCGCGCCGACCTGCGCGCTTCCGCCCCGCCCGACGCCCCCGCATGATGTGCGCCGGCCGCGGGGGTGGCGAAACGGCAGACGCAGCGGCTTTAAAAGCCGCGGGCCGGAAACGGCCGTGAGGGTTCGAGTCCCTCCCCCTGCACCAATTCGCGCCCGGACGAATGGGACGCGGCCGCTCGCGCCGCGCGCCTGGGTCGGCACTTCGCCTTGCTGACCGGCGCGTAGATGCAGTCCGCATCGCCGGGAGACAGCGCGACCTCGCCGCCGGTCAGTTCGCGCCGGAACGGCGTTAGCTCCGCCGGCGCGGACAGGCCGGCGCCGACGAAGCAGCGTACGCCGTCGCGGCGTGCGCGCTTCATGCGAGCGCGCGCAGCGACGCCGCCACCGCCGCCGTTGCCGGCGCAGCCCCGCCAAAGCGCGCCGCATCGAGACCGCCGTGATGCGCGCGCAGCGCGGCGACGGCCTCGGCGGGCCAGCGCGTGGCCAGCGCCGCGAAGCCATCGTTGCGCCATGCCGGCAGGCCGGCGAGATGCGCGAGCGCTGCCTCGAAGGCGGCGAGCCGCGCGATCGGATCGGCCCCAGGCACGGCGGCAAAGGCGGCGACCGCAGCGTCGGCGGCGGCGCGCGCAGCGCGGCGACGGCGGGCGCGGAGCAGGCCAGCGACCAGCAACGCCAGCGCCGTGGCGACCGCCGCCGGCCACGCGCCAACGGGCTGCGCTTGAGCGACAGCAGCTGCGTCGGCGGCGACCAGCTGCTGCACGCGCGGCGGCAACGGCGCGGGCGCCGGTGCGACCGCGAGCGGCGCGCCGGGCGACGCGATCATCGCGTACGCGCCGACGCGCGGATCAAACGTGGCCAACCCGACCGGCGGCAGTTCGCGCGCTCCCGCGCGCAATGGCAGCACATCGAGACGGAACGCGCGGCCATCGCTGCCTTGCACCGCGACGACGCCATCGACGTGGAACCCAGGCATCGGCTGCGCCAGCGCGAAGCCGAAGGCGCCGAAGTTGCCGTCGCCGGCCAGCGTCACCGTCACCGCGAGAGGCTTGCCAACCGTGGCGCTCGCCGCCGCCGGCGTCGCCGCGAGCGTCAGGGCGCCGATCGCGCCGGTGAAGCCCGCCGGCGCCGGCTGCGGCAGCGGCGTCACGCGCACGCGCGCCGCCGAGGAAGCGACGCTCAGTTCCTGCCGATCGCGCGGCTGCCGACCGCGCAGGAAGTCCTCGACGAACGCCGTGGCGAAGGCGTAGCGAAGCCGCGCCGGCGCCAACTCGAAGTCGTCGGCGCGGCGCGGCTGCCAGCGCACGCGCAGCTCAAGCACGGCAAAGGCATGGCCGTCGATCGTGCGCGGCGCGGCGACGGCCAACGCCTCGGCGCGGTCGCCGACGGCGACGCGCTGCGCTGGCGTGCCGGCCGGCGGCGGCACGATCGCCACCACCGCATCAGCGTTGGACTGCAGCCATGGCGCCGACAGGTGGAACGGCTGGTCAAGCGCTTGCGCCGACAGCGGCACCGATTGCGCCGCGAACCACGCGGCGTCGGTGGCGACGCGCACGACGAATTCGCAGGACTGCCCCACCCACGCCTGCGTCGGCGCGCCGTCAAGCTCGAGGAACGCGCGAACCGGCGCCGGCGCTTGCGCCGTCAGGCCAGCGCCCCACGCCGCGGTGGCGACGAGCGCGAGCCGCTGCGCCCACAGGTCGCCGCGCGTCCCCGGCTGCTCCGCGCGTCCGCTCACCACCCGCGCTCCCCGGCGCGCAGCGCCTGCTGCTGCTGCTCGCGCCGCACCGCGATCTTCTTCTGGTCGCGCTGCGCGATGCGGCGCGCCAGCGCGGGCAGGTCGCCCGTCGGCAAAGGCTCGACCACGAGGCCGAGCGGGTCCTCGTCCGTCTCCGGCTTGGGCTTGGGCGCTGGCGGCAAGGGCTTGGGCGCCGACTCCTTCTTGGCCGCCTGCTCGCGCACAGCGTCGCGCAAGCGCTTGAGCTCATCGACGCGGGCGCGCGTGCGCGCGGCGTTGCGCTCGGCTTCCGGCCAACCGCCACGGGCGCCAGCAGCGCGCACGAACGCGCCGGCCGACTGCTCCATGGCGCGAATCGCCATCGCCCACGCCAGCGGCTCGGCGTCCGGCAGCTGCGCAGCCGCGGCAGCGCGTTCGCCGCGCTGCGCGCCGGCCATGCCGAACACGAACTCGGCGTCGGCACGGCGGCCGTCATCGGCGCCATCCAGCCACGACCCGACCGCCTCTTCGGCGTCACCGCTGCGTTGCAGCCGCAGCGCTGCCAGCGCAAGGTTCCAACGCAGCGCGTCGCTCGCAGTATCGCCAGCGGCGGCGAATTGCTGCTGGAAAGCGGCGAACGCGGCTTCGTGCTTGCCGGCGCGGTAGTCGGCAACCGCGGCGGCGAACGCCGCCGGATCCTGGGCGGCGAGCGCGACGGCCCACAGGCAGGGCACGAAGAAGCGGATCATCGCCGACGCTCCGGGGCGCACGCGGCCAGCATCCAGAGCGCCAACGCGACGAGCAAGGGCCAGCGCCACAACGGCAACGGCTGCAAGCGCCCGGCGCGCACCGCCGCCTGCCGCGCCGCCGGCGCCAACGCTCCATCCTGCAGCGCGCGCAATGCGTCGCCATCGCCAACGCGATCGAAGCGGCCGCCACCAGCCTCCGCCCAAGCCGCCAGCGCCGCGAACTCGCCGCGCGTGACGATGTCCTCGCTGTTGTCGTCCTGGAGGAACGTCTCGCCGGCGCCGCCATCGACGACGATCTTGCCGCCGGCGGCGGTGCCCAGGCCGAGCGCGTGCACCGTGTAGCCCGCGGCCTGGGCGCGCCGCGCCGCCGCCAGCGCGCCGCCGGTGAAGTCCTCGCCGTCGCTGAGCACCACCACCGCGCCAGCACGGCCGCCACGCTGCAGCAGTTGGACGGCGCGATCGATCGCAGCGCCCGGATCGGTGCCGGCGCGACCATGCGCGCCGGGCGCTAGTTCGCCGGCGAGCGTCGCGACCGCGGCGAGGTCGGCCGTCAGCGGCGCCGCGACCATCGCGTCACCGGCGTAGACCACGAGCGCAGCGCGCGTGTCGGTCGCCGCAACGGCAAAGCGCGCGATCGCCTGCTGCGCGAGGCCAAGGCGCGACGGCGTGACGTCGCGCGCCGCCATCGACCACGACACGTCGACGCACAGCGCCACGTCGCCCCCGGCTTCGCCGACATCGCCCGGCATCGCCGGTTCGAGCACGGCGAGTCCGACGAGCAACACCACGCCGGCGTCGGCCCCCCAGCGCCAGCGCGCCGCCGCCGGCGCGCCGACGAGCCGCTCCGCGCGCGCGCCGAGATGCTGACGCAGCCGTTGTTCGCGCGCGCGTCGCCACCGCCACAGCGCCGCCGCCGCCGGCACGGCGAGCAGCGCCAGCGGCCAGTGCGCCGGCCAGAGGAAGAACAGCCCGCTCACGGCAGCCTCCGCAGGCCGAGCGCCCGCAGCAACCGCGCCAAAGCCGCGGCGACAGCGGCGACCAACAGCGCCACGGCGAAGCGTTCGCGCGCGACCACGCCGGGCGGCGGCGTCGCGTCGGCTTCGAGTGCGTCGATGAGCGCATACACCTCGGCGAGCGCAGCCTCGTCCTCACACAGCCAACTGCGGCCGCCGGTCGTGCTCGCCAGTTGCTGCACCGCCGTGGTGTCAAGCGCCACGAAGCGGCCATCCGGCTTCTGGTTGCCGCGGCCGACGACGACGGCGTGCACGCGAATGCCGGCGGCGGCGCACGCCTGAGCCGCGTGCAGCGGCGCCACCTCGTTCGGCTGCAGCTTGTTGCTGACGTTCTCCTCGCCGTCGGTGACCACGATGACGACCTTGGCGGCGCCATCCACGCCGGCCAGCGACGCCGCCGCCTTCCCGACCGCGGCGCCGATCGCCGTCGCGTCCTCGGCGCCGTCCTTCGACACCATGCGCACACCGCGCAGCGCCGTCACCAGCGCCTCGTGGTCGCGCGTCGGCGGGCAGACGAGGTCGGCGTAGCGGGCGAAGGCGACGAGGCCGATGCGGTCGCTGGCGCGCGCGCGCACGAAGCGTTCGGCCAGCGCCTGGCCGACGGCGTGGCGCGAGCGCTGCGGATCGAGGTCGCTCGCCGCCATCGACGAACTGATGTCGAGGCACAGCAGCAGGTCGCGCCCCGGCGGCGGCGTTGGCGCCGGCACGCGCTCGACCGGCCGCGCTAGTGCGACGACCAACGCCAGCGCCGCGAGCAGTTCGCACCATGCCGGCAGCGCCGAAAGGCGCGCGCGCCACGTTGTCGGCAGCGGCGGCAGTTCGGCGGCATCGGCCAGCAGCTGCATGCCGGCGAACGGCACGCGCGGCCGGCGCCAATTGCGATAGGCCGCGGCCGCCACCACGAGCACGGCGAGCGCGAGCGCGCCGGGCGCCTGCAGCGCGACGCCGGGCACGGCTGCCGCCATTTCGCCCACGGCCGCCGCGGACCCGATGGCGCTTGTCGCGCTCGTATGCGCTGCGATGGCCGGGCTCATGAGGTTCCTGGCTCTGGGGCGTACTCGACGAAAGCGATGGCCTGTGCGCGCACTGCTGCGGCGGCGTCAGCGTCCAGGCTGCCGTTCGCGAACAGCACCCGGTCGCAGGCGCCGAGGCACGGCGCCAGACCGGGAGCCGCCGGCAGATAGCGCTGCAGTTCTTCGCTGGTCATGAGCTCGGCCGCGAGCGCCCATTGATACCAAGCGCGCAAGCGCACGATCCGCTTGACCTTGGCGGCGAACACCACGGTCGCCGCAGCATCGGCGGGCAGCGCGAGCGCGCGCAGCCACGCCGCCGCATCCGGCGTGCGTAGAGTCGCTGTCGACGCAACGATCGGCGCCGCGGCCGACGGCGATCGCCGCCGCCACGCCCACCACGCCAGCGCCGCCGCAGCGACGCTCAGTGCAGCCAGCCAATACCACACGCCGCCGGCCGCCGGCAGGTCGCGCAAGTCGCCGGGCCACTCGAGCACCACCGGCCCGCCACCTTGCGGTCCCTGGCTCATCGCGTCGCGCCCTGCAGCGACCGACGCCGGAAGAAGCGCGCGAGCGGCTGGCCGATCGCATCCGCGTCGGCCTTCTCCGGCGCCACCACGTCGAAGCCGTCGGCGCCGGCGCGGGCGATCTCCTCGGCGCGCGCCCGTCGCCACACGGCGACGCGCGCAGCCCAGGCGGCGCGAACCGGCTCGGCAGTGAAGTCGATCGTCGCCGCGCGCCCGCCGCGCGGGTCGATGACGTCGAACAACGCGCGCGGCGGCGCGACCAGTTCGCGCGCCAACAGGCGCACGCAGACAACGTCGTGCCGGCGCGCGATCGTCGACAGGCTGGCAATCGGCGCGGTCCCGGCGAAGTCCGACAGCACGAAGACCACCGCGCGGCGGCGCAGACGGCCGCCGACGGCGGCGAGCATCGCCGGCAGGTTGGCGCGGCTCGGGCGCAGCGGCGCCTCGACGACGTCCCGCAGCACGCGCAGCACGTGGCCCGGACCCTTCTTCGGCGGCACCAGGCGCTCGTCGCCAGCGACACCGGCGAACAACCCAACGCGATCGTGGTTGTCGATCGCCATGCGGCACAGGCACGCGGCGACGCGCGCACCGAGTTGGCGAACTGACCACGCGCCGAGTCCCGCCTGCATGCAAGCGCCGAGGTCCTGCACGAACACCAGCGTGCGCTCACGCTCCTCGACGAAGCGTTTGACGAACGGCCGACCCATGCGCGCGGTGACGTTCCAATCGACCGAGCGCGGGTCGTCGCCCTCGACGTACTCGCGCACGTCGCTGAACTCCAAGCCGCCGCCGCGGAACGACGAGCGGAAGCCGCCGGCCAGCACGTCGGTCACCAGCCGGCCAGGCGCCATTTCGAGGCGGCGGACCGATGCCAGCGCGTCCGCCAGCGACTCCTCGGGAGCCGATGCGGCAGCGCGACTTGCGGCGGTCCAAGGCAGGCGGAACGGCATCGGCGGCGGAGCCGCAGAGGCTAGCCCCAGGGCCACCGCCAGAGAACCGTGGGACTGACTCCAGACACCCGCCGCCGTCGGCCGATGTCGACCCCGTCGCATTCCCGCGACACCGTCGCCGAATTCCGACCCAACGACCATGGCCCGCATCCTCGTCGCCGACCCCGATCCCCGCGCCCAACAGGAACTGCAAGCGCTGCTGCAACGGAATGGCTTCGAACTCGACGCCGCGCGCGACGTGCCGTCCGCGCTGGCGCCGCTGACCGACGACGACGTCGATCTCGTGCTCTGCGAACTCGCCCTGCCAGGAGGCGGCGGCATGAAGTTGCTGCACGAGATCCAGCAGTCGCACCCCGACGTCGCCGTCGTGCTGATGTCGGCGTTCGGCTCGGTGCAGGACGCCGTGCAGGCGATGCGTCATGGTGCGGCCGACTTCCTCGGCAAGCCGTACACCCCCGATCAGATCCTCGTCGCCATCGATCGCGTGCTCGCGAAGGCGGCGCTGCAGCGCGAGAACCAGGAACTCAAGTCAGCGCTCGACGATCGCTTGCGGCTCGACAACGTCGTCGGCAGCGACCCGCGCATGCAGGCAATCTTCAAGACGGTGCGCGCCGTCGCCCCGACCAAGACGACGGTGCTGATCACCGGCGAGTCAGGCACCGGCAAGACGATGGTCGCCCGCGCGTTGCACCAACTCAGCGCCCGCAGCAGGGGCCCGTTCATCGAGGTCAATTGCGGGGCCCTGCCAGAGTCGCTGCTGGAGAGCGAGTTGTTCGGCCACATCCGCGGCTCGTTCACCGGCGCGGTCAAGGACAAGGTCGGCAAGTTCGAGGCGGCGCACGGCGGCACGATCTTCCTCGACGAGATCGGCACGATCTCGCCCGCGTTCCAGGTCAAGCTGCTGCGCGTGCTGCAGGACCGCGTCATCGAGCGCGTCGGCGAAACCAAGACGATCCCGGTCGACGTGCGCATCGTGCTGGCAACCAACAAGAACCTCGAGCAGGCGGTCGCCGCCGGCGAGTTCCGCGAAGACCTCTACTACCGCATCCACGTCGTCGCGCTGGAGATGCCGCTGCTGCGCGACCGCGCCGCCGACATTGCGCCGCTGGCGCAGCACTTCCTGCGCCGCTTCGCCGCCGAGCACGGCAAGCCGGTGACCCGCTTCACCCCCGCCGCGCTCGCGGCGCTGTCGGAGGCACAGTGGCCCGGCAACGTTCGGCAGCTGGAGAACGTCATCGAGCGCGCCGTCGTGCTCGGCGAGGGCACGGCAATCGATGTTGTCGACCTACCGACGTTTGGACGCGCGCCAGCCACGCGCGGCGGCAACGCGGCTGCGAC
Organism: Planctomycetota bacterium; assembly: GCA_016872675.1. GTDB lineage: Bacteria > Planctomycetota > UBA1135 > UBA1135 > UBA2386 > UBA2386. The sequence goes on along the minus strand of VGZG01000027.1, from coordinate 27,132 downwards.
GGCCGCGACCGCCGACGCCGACATCGGCGCCCTGCCGCTGCGCGACGCGCTCGCAGCGTCCGAGAAGCGGATCATCGAACTGCGCCTCGCGCGCTGTGGCGGCAATCGCGAGCGCGCCGCCAAGGAGCTCGGCATCGACCGCAGCACGCTGTTCCACAAACTGCGCCGGCTCGGCATCCGCTGACTAGGCGTGCATGCCTACTCTCCGGGGCTATAACCGTCGCACCGAATGTTTGCGAAGAGCCTACAGATCCTCGTCTTGACGACGCTGCTCGCGCTCGCGGCCGTCATCACGTATGCGTCGCTGGAATTGACCGGGCCGGACGAGGCGCTGGCCGAGGCGCAGGCCCTCGCCGACCGCGATCAGCTCGCCCGTGCTATCTCGCTGCTGAACATCACGGAACGCGACGTGCGCGGCGACGCCGCGCGCAGCGAACGGTTGTGGCGACTGCGCGCCGACCTGGCGACGAAGCTCGGCCAGAACGCCGCGGCGCTCGAGGACGTGCGGCGCCTGATGCGGGCGCTGCCCGACGACGACGAACTGCCGCTGGACGAAGTGCGCCTGCTGGCGCTCGGCGGCGACGGCGCCGGAGCGCTGCGCGCCGCCGAACAGTTCCTGGCGAAGCATCCGACCCACGGCCGCGGCCTCGAACTCGCCGGCGAGGCGAGCCAGACGCTCTACCAGCCGCGGCTGCGCGAGACGATGGTGCGCCTCGAGCGGGAGTTGCCGCTGCTCGACCGCCCCGCCGGCCGCGAGGCCGCCTGGTCGTTCCTGTACCGGCCCGCGCAGGACCCGGGCATCGAGGCGGCGCGCGTGCACCTCGCGGCGCTGCACGCCGACGACCCGCGCCTGCAGACCGCGTGGCCGCCGCTCGAGCAGCAGCTCGTGGCGCTGCGCGAGCTGGTGCAGCGCAGCCTCGACTACTACCGCGGCAGCCTGGAGGCGCCGGGCGAGCCGGTCGCGGCCTTCCGCGCCGTGGCGCTCGCGCTCGACCAATCGCGTCGCACCGACGACCTGCTGGCGCAATGTGAGATCATGCGCCGGCGCTTCACGCACAAGTACGTCGCCGATGCCGGCGCGGCAGCGGCGTGGTCGCTGCTGCGCGACGGCCAGGACGCCGCCGCATTGGCGACAACGTGGCGCTGGCTGGGCGACGACCCGCTGCCCGTGCCCAGGCCCTTTCCCGGGCTGACGGACGGCCAGGTCGACCTACTCGTGGCCCGGTCGTTAGCCGGCTTCAGGATCAACGACATGGCCGCCGTGCAGCAGGGCATGCGCGACAGCACCGGATTGGCGAAAGTCCTTCCGTACTCGACCCTGGTGATACCGCTGAGCCAGGGACTAGCCGCGGCAAAGAACTCCGCGTGGATATACGCGTCCAGTTTCCTCCAGTATTCGGCAACTCTGCTGATGAAGCAGCCACGGGCCGTCGATCGCCTCGACATGCTACCCGAAGTCGCGCTGGCGGCGCTCGACGCGATGCGCAACCACGGCATGCCCGAGCCTGACCTGCAGTCGCTGACCACGCAGTGGCAACGCGCGCGTCCAGGCACGATCGAGCCATTACAGGCCAATGCCGCGATGCAGTCGGCGATGGGCCGGCCGCGCGGCGCTGCTGCGGCACTGCGCGAAGCCCTCGCGATCGACCCGGCCAACGACGCGCTCTTCGCCAACTTCCTGGCCGCAATGCGTGAGCAAGCGCGCGACGTCGGACCCGATGGCGCCGCCCTGATGCAACAGTGCGTCGCGCGACGTTCCAAGCTGCCGGAGATGAGCGATCCGACCGGTTACATCCTCTGCGCCGAGGCGGCGCTGGCAGCGAACGCGCAAGCGCTGGCGCGCGACTGCGCCTTGGCGGCGATCAACGCGTTTCCGCAGGCCCGGACGCCCCACGAACTGGCGCTGCGCGTCCAGCTCGCCAGCGACGCGCCGGAAGAGGCCGTCAAGGCCGCCGATCGCCTGCTAGCCGGATGGCCGCCCGACCGCGCCGGCGTCGCGCTGGCGCTGCAAGCCTACGCCGCGGCGAAGCGTTCGCCTGTCGCCCTGCTGACGCGCGCGCTGACCGCATCGCCTTCGCCCGAGCTGCAGGCAGCGCTGCTGACGCAAGCACTGGCGGACGCGCCGACGACGGCGGCGAGCTTCGCCGGCCCGGTGTTGCGCGATCCCGCGGCGCCGCCCGCGTCGCGCCTGTTGGCCGCGCGCGCGCTGATCGCCAGCGCCACCGCCGCCGACGCGCGCCCGCTGCTCGACGACGCCGTGACCGCGCCTGCGGCGTGCAGCGACGAGTTCACCGAAGCCGTCGCTGCATGGCTCACGGCTATGGCGAAAACGACGACCGATGACGCCTTGCTCGCTGCCTTTCAAGCGTGGCAGCCAGGTCTCGCTGCGTCGACGCCGATCACCGACGGTCTGCTGCCGGCCCTAGCCGCCACGCTCGCCGCCACGCACCCTCGCGCGGCCCAGAGCGTCGCCGAACACGCCGTCGCGAATACGCGCCCGGAACGGCGCACGGGACGACTCTTCGCGCTCGCAGGCCGCTGCGCCGCCAGGATTGGCGACCTCCGCGTCGCCGAAGAGCGTCTCACCGCCGCGCTCGCCTTTGCCGATGGTCAGGAATGCGCCGAAGACCTTGCGCGACTGTGCCTGTGCACGGGGCGCCCGGATCGCGCACAGGAGGTCCGCGATGTCGTCGTGGCGCCGCGCGCACTCGGTCTTGCGCTGCGATTCGACCCGCCCGCCGCGATCACCAAATTGGTCGCCGCTCGTCTTACCGAAGATCCGACCGACCTCGCAGCGCACGCGACGATGGCGGCCCTTGGCGAGGGCTCGATGAGCGATTGGCCACGCCTGACCATTGCCGTGTTGCCGACGTTCGCCGAGGTGCTGGCGCTCGCCGAGGACGGACTGCTGGCGCCGCTCGCGGTGGAACGGCTGTCGGCGCTGGTCGCCGCGGCGCCCGAAGTGATGACGAACCGCCTGTTGCTCGCGCGCGCGCTGGCGCACGCCGGCCGCGGTGCCGAAGCCGCGCAGCGCCATCGCGAGCTGGTCACGAAGGGCGCCGCGAGCCCGCTGGTCTGGCGCGAGGTGGCGCGACTGGCCGACCAACCCGGCTACACGCTTGCTGACGACGTCGGCGCGGCATTCGTGAAGGCGCTCCTCGCCGGCGAGTTAGCCGGCGTGCCCGCGACCGAACGCGTCGCCGCTCTGCTGCTCCTGCGGCGCGGCTTGCCGGCAGACCTGCCTGCCGCGACGCTCGCACGCGTGGTGGCGGCGCTCGCGACGTTGCCGGCAACACGCTGGCTCGCCGCCGACGAAGTGACGCTGCTTGCCGACCGCCTGCCGCCGGACGCCGGCGTCGCCACGCTTGCCGCCGTCCTGGCCACGCCGCAGCCCGAGCCGGTCCGGCAACTGGCCGTCACCCGATCCGTCGATCTGTGCGAGCGACTGCTGCAGTCGCCGACCACGGCGGTCGCAGCGCTCGCAGCGATGCGCGCGCGCCTTGCCGCGGACCTCGCGGCAGGCGCCGTGAACGGTCGCGTGCTGCGCTTCGTCGCCACGGCCGACCCGACGCTCATGGCGAGCGACGGCGCCAAGTGGCTCGTCGCGCACATGGACGCGATCGCCGCCGGCCGCGACACGCCCACCGAGATGACGACGACCGTGACCGCGCTCGCCGCGCTCGTCGGCGCCACGGACGCGCAGGCCGCCGTCGAGGCGGCGCTGCAGCGGCATCCGACCGCGTTGCCGCTCTGGCAGGTCCGCACCGAGGTCGCCGCTGCGCGTGGCGACGCGCGCGCGGAAGTGCGCGATCTCGGCGCCGTGCTCGCGCACTGCGACGCGCCGACGCTCCGCCTGCTCCAAGTGACCCTCGCTGCCGAAGCGCGCCTCGCCGGCGTGGCCGAGGCAGCGGTCCTCGCGGCGCTGCCGCCGGAATTGCGCGACGGCCCGCTCGGGCGCTACACGCAGGGCGTGCTGATGCTGCGCATGGGACGCCCCGACGACGCCGTGCCGCTGCTCGCCGACGCGCCCGCGCGTCCCGACGGTATGCACCTGTTCGCCCGCGGGCTCGCCGCCCTGCAGAGCCGAGCCGCGGACGGAACGCAGCAGGCGCGAGCCGCCTTCGAACGCTTGCAGCGCGACTATCCGAGCAGTTCGCTCGCGCGCAACGCCGGCAGATTCGCCAACCAACTGGCGCTGCCCTGAGCGAGCGCTTCCCCGACGCCGACCCAGCGCCAGTCGCGCAGCAGGCCGTCGAGCTTGGCGTAGGTCTTGCCGAGGTTGACGTAGTGGCGGAAGCCGCGCAAGCCGCCGAGTCGCCGACGCGGTTGCTCCGGATCGACTTCCCACGGGTGCAGATAGACGCATCCCGGCGCCCCCAGCCGTTCCTTCTGGCGCAGGCCGGCGCGCAACAGCGCGAGCGGGAACAGCCGCAGGTAGCCGCCGCCGCCGACGGGCAGACGCCGGCCGAGGGCTTCGAGCGTCAAGGGCGGCAGTTCGAGCAAGGAACCGCCGGCGCCGGCGAGCCGGTACGGCAGCGTCGGCGCGCCCGGCACGCCGTAGTCGGGGTGTCGAACCGGCTGGATCGAACTGTCGATCGTGTAGCCAGCCGCCAGCAGCTCGTCGATCGCCCACGGCGTGCGCCGCGTGATCGACCACGTGCAGGCGCGGAAGGCGCGCGGGCGTTCGCCGGTGATCGCCGCCAGCGTCGTCGCGGTGCGGGCGACGTCGTCGCGGAAGCCGTCGCGGCCGAGGTCGTGCAAGAGCCGGTGGTCGAAGCCGTGGCTGCCGATCTCGTGGCCTGCCGCCTTCACCTCGCGCACGAGATCGGGCAGCCGTTCGGCGACCCAGCCGAGGAAGAAGAACGTCGCGCGCGCATCGCGCTTCGCGAACAGGTCGAGCAAGCGCCGGGTCGAGTCGCCGCAGCGCAGCTGGAAGGCGTCCCACTCGGCGCGATCGACGACGTGCGCCATGTTGAGGACCTGGAACCAGTCCTCGACGTCGACGGTGAGCGCGTGCGCGATGGTCATCGCGACAGCTCCTGCGCCAGCGGCGCGAGCGCCACGAGGAAGCGACGCGCCCGCTCCTCCGCCGCCGCCGGTTCCTCGCCCGCCTGCACGGCGGCCTCGACGCGCAGCAGGAAGCCCGACATATTGGCGCGGACGAGCGCGCGCGGCAGGTGGTGCAGCGTGAAGTCCCAGTAGTCGCCCGACGACCAGTCGGCGGTCCCGTACAGGCTCATCGTGACGTAGCGCCAGCCATCGCTGCGGCTCTGCGCGACGATCCGGCCGGCCGAGCAACCGGCGCCGAGCTCGGGAAATGGCGCGAGGTCGTCCTGCAGGATGTCCATGTTGCTGCCTTCGATGCAGATGCGCGGCGGGTGCACGCTCTTCCAGTTGGCGTCGTGGAACAGGGCGACGACCCACAACGGGTTGCCCGCCGCGTCGTCGTACCGCCGCCAGACGAAGTCGGACGTGCCGAGCAGTTCGCGCCAGCGCGGCAGGTTCTTCACGAACTGCGCCTCCTGCTCGGCCGTGCGCGGCGCGAGGCGGTACCCGGCGACCTCGGCAGGCAAGCGCTCGGCGCGATCGGTGGCGTTGCCCAGCGGCCGGTGCAGCGACAGCAGCAGGAGCGGCGCGGCCAGCAACCAAAGCGCCGCCGCGTGCGGGGCGAGCCGGCGCGGCGGCGGCGGCGGCGTGGCCGGGGCCGCGGGCGTCGCGCCGGCGCCGCGACCGAAGGCGAGCGCATCGAGTCCGAGCAGCGCCAGCACCAGGGTCGCCCATTCGACCGCGTTGGCGAGCGTGTGACCCGAGCCCTCAGCGAAGGCCACGCCGTGCCAGCGCGCGAACAGGCACAGCACGGCGATGCGCGCGACGTTGGCCACGACCGCCATCACCGGCGCCGCCAGCAGCAGCGTCGCCCGCCGCGCCGGCCGCGGCGCGCCGAGGAAGAACGCGAGGCAGTACGCCAACGTCAGCATCGCCAGCAACGAACGCAGGCCGCTGCAGGCGTCGGCGACGTACAGCGCGCCGTCGACGCCGCGCGGCTGCAGCATGTCGCCGGCGCGCACGACGTCGGCGCCGGCGAGGTTGGCGAGCCACGATCCGCCGGCGAGAGCGACCTCCTTGAGCGTGTAGGCGAGCCGGCCCTCGACGTACATCGGCAGCGGCACGCAGAACGCCGCCAGCCACAGCACGGGCCACAGGCCGCGCAGCCGCTCGCGGCCGAGCGCCAACCACGCCGTGCCGGGCACGGCCAGCACGAGGCTCGCCGCCGACCACGAGTCCACCATCAGCGCCGCGCCGGCGAGGTGCAGCAGCAGCGCCGGACCGAGCAGCAGCCAGCCCCTTGGATCGACGGCACGCGGCCGCGCCGACCACTCGGAGCGGCGCGACCACAGCAACCACGCGGCGACCGGCGGCAGCAGCCAGCAGTGCGCGAAGTACTCGGTCGGCGCGTTCCAGCGGTCGGCGCACCACTGCAGCGCCGTCCAGTAGGCGACGACGACCGGCAGGAACACGGCCAATGCGACGTTCATGCGAGGCCTCCCCGCCGCAGGCCGGCGAACACCTCGAGGACGCGACCGGCGTTGCCCTGCCACGTCCATTGCTGCGCGTGCAGGGCCGCGCGACCGCGGGCGCCGAGCGCGCGGGCGCCGGCGCGGTCGCCGACGAGGCGCGCTAGCTGCCGCGCGAGGTCGTCGGCGTCGCCGGGACGGAACAGCAGGCCGGTGTCGCCGTGGACCAAAGTCTCGCGCAGGTTGGGCTGGTCGGGCGCGACGGTCGGCACACCGGCGGCCAGCGAGTCGAAGAGCTTCAACGGCGACGCATAGGCGTTGATCGCCGGGATCAGCGCGCCGTCGCACGCCAGCACGTGCATAGGCAGCAGTTCGGGCGGCACGACGCCGAGCGCTCGCACCCTTTCGGCGAGGCCACGCGCCGACGCGCTGGCGAGCAACGGCGCCAGCGCCGGCCCCTCGCCCATCAGCACGAGCGCGAGCGTCGCCAGTTCGGGCTTCGCCATCGCGTCGAGCACGAGGTCGAGGCGATGCCAGTCACGCATGTAGCCGACGAAGCCGAGCGCGAACGCATCCGCGGGCAGGCCCCAGCGGGCGCGGGCCGAAGCGGCGGCCGCGACCGCGTCGCCGCCGTAGCGGGCCGGATCGGCGCCGTTGCCGATCACCCGCACGCGCTCGCGGCGCGCGCCAAGTTCGACGAGCATGTCGGCCAGTGTCTGCGTGACCGCCAGCACGGCGTCGGCGCCGGCGAGCACGAGCCGCTCGGTGGCGCGCGCGCGGGCCGGGAAGCGCAGCTTGCCGAGCTTCGCCATCTCGACCGTCATCGGCGAGTTGACCTCGAGCAGCAGCGGCACGCCGAGCGCGCGCGCGGCGTCGAGGCCGGCACGGCAGTGCAGCGCGTGCCGCTCGTAGACGAAGTCGGGCCGCTGCTGCGCCGCCGCGGCGCGCAGCATCACGCGACCGCGCCGGTTGTAGAGGATCTCGAGCGCCTCGACCGCGGTCCGCGGCAGCGACAGCTTGTGCCAGAAGCCGCCGCCAGCGCCCGCGGCCGAGGCGTCGGCGTCGCCGCGGCCCTTGCGCACCAGCGCGCACTCGTCGACAGCACAGCCGCTAGCGCGCAGCGCGGCGATCATCTCGCGCACGTGCACGGCCTGGCCGTCGTCGGCGCGGATCCGATGGTGGTACAGCACGCGCGGCGCGCTCACACGATCCTCCTGGCGAGCGCGGCGCGGAACACGTCGCAGAGGCGCGCCACCGGTTCGTCCCAGCCGAAGCGTTCAGCGTGCGCGCGCACCTGCGCCCGCGCCGGCGGCGACGTGGCCAGGGCCGCAAATGCGCGCCCGAACGCCGCGACGTCGCCAACCGGGCAAAGAGCGCCGAGCCACGGCGGCGGCGCCTCGCCGAGGATCTCCGGAATGCCGCCGACCGGCGTGGCGACGACCGGCAGGCCGCTCGCCAAGGCTTCGGTGACAACGTTGGGCCAACCCTCGCGCTCGCTCGGCAGCGCCAGCGCGTCGCACGCCTGGCAGGCAAGCGCGACGCGCGCCGGCGGCTGCGGACCCAGGAAGATCGTCGACGGCAAGGCGGCGGCGATCGCGCCGCGCTCTGGGCCCTCGCCGATCACGACGAGGCGCGCGTCGTCGGGCAACGCCGCCATCGCCTTCGCCGCCGTGACAAAGCCCTTGCTGGCGACGAGGCGGCCGACGCACAGGACGAGGAAGCCGCAGGCCGGCAGCTCGAGCGCCGCGCGCGCGGTCGCCGCGTCGCCGGGGCGGAAGCGCGCGAGGTCGACGCCGTTGCGGGCCACCTCGACGCGCGACGACGGCAGGCCCGCGGCTTCGGCGAAGCGCGCGGCGAGCGCGCCGCTGACCGCGAAGCAACCGTGCGCGCTGGCGGCCGCTTCGGCGATGCGCGCGCGCAAGGCCGGGCGCTGCGCCAGCACGTTCACGTCCGTGCCGCGGGCGGTCAGCGTGTACGGAATGCCCAGTTCACGGGCCAACGTCGCGGCGGCGACGCCGTCGGGCCAGAGGTAGTGCGCGTCGAGCACGATCGGCTCGCGCGCCGCGAGCGCGGCGACCATGGCGCGCGCGCCCGCAGCCATCGCGCGCGCCTGCCGCCGGATCATGCCGGGCCAATGGCGCCAGCGCGGGTGCGCGACCTCGACGCCTTCCCACGCCTCGCCCAGCGGCGTGGCGCGCCCACAGCGCCAGCCGGCGGGGCGCAGCGGCCAGACGACGTCGGGGACCGGCGCGACCACCTGCCAAGCGAAGCCGCCGCGCGCGGCGACGCGGTGCATGCGATCGTGGACGAAGAGGCCGTGCGTCGGCGCGACCGACGACGGGAACAGGCTGGTGAACGTGACGATACGGCTCATGCGGCCCACCGTCGGAGGAAGCGACCGAGCACCAGCACCGCCCACAGCATCTCGCCGTGGTCGCCGACGCCGGCGCGGTGCCGCGCCAACAACCGCTCGACCGCGGCCGTGTCGATCCACTCGCGCAACGGCGCGTCGCGCAGCGACGCGGCGACGGCGTCGCCCACGGCGCCCTTGCACCAGGACCGCAGCGGCACCGCGAAGCCCTGCTTCTTGCGCCGGAGCGCCTCGGGCAGCAGGCGCGGCGCCAGCGCCTCGCGCAGGAACGACTTGGTGCGGCCGCCCCGCAGGTGGCTGTCCGCCGGTACACGCATGGCGTGCTCGAACAAGCGGTGGTCGAGGAACGGCGCGCGCACCTCGAGCGCGACCGCCATCGAGACGCGATCGGCCTTGACCAGGATGTCGCCGGGCAGCCACGTCGCGAGATCGGTCGCGATGGCCTTGTGCAACGGATGCGTCGCCGGCGCCGACTCGTAGGCGGCGATCAACGGCGCGTGCGGATCGCCGACCTCGGGTATGCGATCGCGGCGCAGCACCGCGAACACCTCTTCGGGCAGGTGCGCGCTGACCGAGCGCGCGTAGGCGACCGCGGGCGATGCGCCGAGGTCCTGCAACGTGCGCTTGGCGCGCAGCCAGCGCGGCAGCCAGTCGGCCTTCGGGTAGAGCGCGCCGGCGGCGCGGGCCGCCCAACGCGGCACGACGCGCCGGGCGCGATGCTCTTGCACGTCGAACAGGTAGCGGCGGTAGCCGCCGAACGCCTCGTCGCCACCGTCCCCGGCGAGCGCCACGGTGACGTGCCGCCGGGCCAACCGGCAGACGTGGTACGTCGGCACCGCGCTGCTATCGCTGAACGGCTCGTCGAAGGTGTCCGCCAGCCACTCGAGCTGCAGCAGCGCAGCGGGATCGAGCACTTCCTCGACCAGACGCGCGCCGCAGGCCGCCGCCGAGGCGCGGGCGCCCGGGCGTTCGTCGAACTGCGGGTCAGGGAAGCCGATCGTGCATGCGGTCACGCCGCGGCCCTGCGTTCGGGTCATCGAGTCGACGATGGCATAGCTGTCGACGCCGCCGGACAGGAACGGCGCCAATGGCACCTCGCCCATCAGGCGGATGCGCACTGCCTCGTCGAGCAGCGCCAGAGTCTGCTCCTGCAGCGCCGCCTCCGGCGCGTCGTCGACGCCGTACTCGACCTGCCAGTAGCGCCGCTGCTCGCGTTCGCCGACGCCGAGGCGCCAGCGACACCAATGCGCCGGCGGCAGCTTGTGCACGCCTGCGAACACCGTGTCGGGCTCCGGCACATAGCGCAGGGCGAGGAACTGCGCGATCGCGGCCGGACGCAACCGGCGCGGCGCGCCGAGCTCGTGCAGCGCCTTCAACTCGCTCGCAAAGGCCAGCACGCCTTCGTGCTCGCGCCAGTGGAACGGCTTCTTGCCGAAGCGGTCGCGCGCGGCGTACAGCTCGCGCCGCGCGACGTCGATCAGCGCGAAAGCGAACATGCCGCGCAGGCGCGCAGCAAGGCCTTCGCCCCAAGCGCGCCAGCCGTGCAGCAGCACCTCGGTGTCGCTGCGGGTGCGAAAGATCGCGCCCTGCGCGGCGAGTTCACGGCGCAATTCCTCATAGTTGTAGATCTCGCCGTTGAACGTCACCCACAACGAGCCGTCGGGCAGGCCCATCGGCTGCGCGCCACCGGCGATGTCGACGATGGCGAGGCGGGCGTGCGCGAGCGCGAAGCCCGGCCCGGACGAGACGCCGGCGCCGTCGGGCCCGCGGTGCCGCAACCGCGCGGCCATGCGCGCGGCGAGCGCCGGATCAGCGACGGCCCCGGCGCGCAGCGCGAACAGGCCGGCGATGCCGCACATCAGCGCCACCTCGACGCGACGGCGAGCGCCGCGCCAGCGCGCGTGAATGCCGCCCTGCCGCGGCCCCACCGAACGGTCACGCCGCGGTGGAAGCTGGCGCGCTGACCATCTGGCGCCGCGCGCCACGCCGCCCCGGCGATCGCGCCGAGCGCCGTGACCAACGCGACCCATTGGTAGATGAGGTCGAAGTGGCCGCGGTTGAGGAAGAACGCGCCGACGAGGAAGGCGATCGTCGTCGCCTCCATCATGCGCGCGTAGTTGGCGGCCCAGGCGAGGTCGGGCCGGACCCGCCCCATCAGCGCGATGCGCCGACAGGTCACGAAGATCGATCCGAGCAGCACCAAATAGGCGACGAAGGCGAAACTGCCGCTCTCCGCCCAGATCTGCAGGTAACTGTTGTGCGCGACGTACGTCGTGCTGGTGGGCTGCAGCGGCACAGTGGAGTACTCGGCGTAGCGTGGCTGGAAGTTGCGCAACCCGACGCCGAACAGCGGGTTGTCGCCGATCATGCGCATCGCCGTCGACCACGCGGCGAGGCGCGCGTTGCGCGACGAATCCTGGGTGTCGCCAATCGAGGCTAGGCGCTCCACGACCGACTCGGGCACCAGCAGCACGAACAGGCCGGCAGCGGCGGCGAGACCGGCGGCGGCGCGGACGATGTGGCCAGACCGCCACGCCATCCACAGCGCGGTAATCATCACTGCCAGGTAGGCGCCACGACTGTGCGTCAGCGCGATCGTCACCAGCGACAGGCACACCGCCGCCTTCGTGGCGCGCAGCACCCACCTGCGGCCGTCGTCGATGCCGAGGTACCACAGCAGCGGAATGTTCATGACCAGGGCCAGGCCGAAGTCGTTGTTGTCCTCGAGCATGCCGCCAGGGCCGCGCAGGATCGGCGACCCGCCGCTGAGGATGCCCATCAGGCCATTCTTGACGCCGAAGAAGCCGAGCGAGATCGCGATCGTCCAGAGCACCATTCGAAAGCGTTCGCGCGTGTCCACCTGAGCGGTCGTGAACAGCGCGACGACGACAATCTTCAGGAACTCGACGAAGTACGTGTTGGTGTAGTCGTCATGGTGCCTGGCGAAGGCGTAGCTGGTCGTCACCAGCACCGCGAGCAGCGTCATCATATTGCTGCGCACGTCCCATTTGGCGAACCGTCGTGAGCCCTTCTCGTAGGCCCACCAGCCGAGCAGCATGGCGACGCCGACAAAGAACGACATGCGCATCGTGCGCGCGAAGCCCCAGCACAGGTCCTGCGGGCGCATGTACGCCAGCCAGCTGAACAGTAGCAGCCCGACGAACGGCCGACGGATGCTGGTCGGCAGCAAGAACAGGACGATCGCGAAGACCAGGACGTCGCGCAGCATTGCGGCCCCTGGTCAGTCACCCAGCATGAGAGCGAGCATGTCGCGGACGAGGCCCGGCAGGCGCGTCGGCGCCCGGTAGTAGACGACGACAACCGCGACCACGAGGCCCATCAACAGGAAGGCCGCGACGCCGGCGCGACGGCGGCTGCGAACGGTGCTCGTCCGCTCGGCATCGGTCTCCATGTGGCTCATCGCCCCGAGCACTTGCACGCCGAGCGCGCGCTCGACGTCGTCGCTGGTCTTGAAGGTGCCCTGCAACAGGTCGAGTAGCAGGAGCAAACCAATCGCGGCGCCGAGGCCGAGGACCCCGCCGATCAACGCGATGACGAGGATGTTTGGGTCGGTCGGGTGCGGCGGCGGGCTCGCGCGCTGCAGCGGCTGCACCGGCAACTGCTGCTCCAGGGCCGAGAGGAACTGGCCCTGCTTCTGCTGGCGCGCGGCGGCGTCGGCGCGCTTGGTGGCGGTCGTCTCGAGGTCCTTGCGCTTGCCTTCGATCAGGCGATGGCCCTCGGCGAGTTGCTCGAGTTCCGCGGTGTCGGCATCGATGTCGCGCTGCAAGCGACCCAACTCGCCGGCGAGCTGCTCACCGGTGGCCACCGAGGCCGTCAAGAGCTTGACCAGCTCGGCGTGGGCCGGGTTCGCGATCTTGCCGTCGCCGTCGAGGTCGAGGGCCATCGCCGTGAAGATGGTGTCGCGCAGGCGAGTGATCTCTCGCTCCTGCTTGCTGCGCTCGCGCGTGCCCGGCTTCCAGGCCTCGAGCCCGGCGACCGCCAACTGCAGCTGCAGGAGCAGCGGCGCAAGTTCGGGCCGCGTTCGAGCCGCTTCCAGCAGTTCGCGCTGCGACGGCGCAACGCGCTCTGACGTCGCCGCCAGCGCGGTGCGCAGGCGCTCGGCTTCCGCCTTCTGCGTGGTGAGCCTGGTTTCGCGGTCGCGCAACTGCGCGCGCAGCGACTGCTGAATTTCCTGACGACGCCGCAATTCCTCCTGCTGCATCCGCGGATCGAAGTCGGGGCGGATGCGGAAGCGCACCTCGAGGTCCTGCTTCTCACGCAAATAGCGCTCGTACGTGCGGTCCCACTCGGTGAAGTCGGCGTTGGCGCGCGTCATTTGCTCCTGGTGGCTGATGCGCAGCTTCTGCACGCGCCCCTGGATCCAGGTGTCGACGAGCGCATTGGCGAAGTCGGCGGCGCGTTTCGCGTCCGTGTCCTTGAAGAGGATGCGGATGTGCGCATACGTGCGCGCCTTGTCGCCGGCGTTCGAGTCGATCACGACGAGGCGCGACCGGACCTTCGCCACCTCCAGCGTGCGCAGGCTCGGATCGTTGATGGCCGCTTCCGGCCACTTCAAAGCCTCCATAGCCTTGCCAGCATCCAGGCGGATAGTCTCCTGGGCGCTGTCGACGATGCGCTTGAACGGGTTGTCGCCGCGTTCCATCTCGCTCGCGACCTCCTGGTGCTCGATCGAGGCCTCGGCGACGTAGTAGCGCGGGATCATGAAGGCGACAACGGCGCCGATCACGAGGCCGAGCAGCGAGATCGGGACCAGCTGCCACCGCCGACGTCGCACGAGGTCGACGTAGTGTTGCAACGACACCTGCGGCAGTTCGACCTGGGTCACGACGCCCCCTCGCGGCGGCGCCCTCGGCGCCCCGCTGCGGCATGTCGCGGCATCGTGACGACGGTCTGCATCAGTAGCGGAAGAAGAGCGCGTTGTTGGGCGCGTCGCCGCGAATGACGTCGAACGCGTACTGCGTCTGGGCGATGCCGAGCGCCGTTTGCACGGCGAGGCCGATCGGCTCGAGCATGCGCTGCAGCAGTCGTGCCAAGAGGCCTAGGAACGTCGACGGCACGTAGATGACGTCGCGCTCGCGGATCGGCACGTTCGCCACCGTCAGGCCGGTGGTGATCATCTCGCGGAAGTTGATCTCCATGACCAGCGGGTGCTCGGCGTCGGGCTTGATCAAGTAGACGCGACCGAGGTTGGCGAGCGGCGTCCAACCGCAGGTGTTCATCGCGTCCCAGAACGTGAGATCGGTCTCAATCGGCACCTGGCCGCGCAGCCCCACCTCGCCGTAGGCGTAGAACCACTTCTGCGAGAAACTGCTGAGCTGCACGATGCGCGCCTGGATGTCGAGGTCGAGCGCGATGCCAGCCGCGCGCAACTGCGTATTGACGAGCGCGGCCGCTTCGGCTTCCGTCTTGCCGAGCACCGCAACCGGACCGACGTACGGCACGAAGATGGTGCCGTCGACCGCAATGGCCTGAGGCACCGTCAGCTCGGCCAGCCGCGCCAGATTGGGCTGCTCCAACACGCTCGGCGGCAATAGGAACTGCAACACGTCGCGACCGCCGACGTAATTCTCGACCGTGGCGTCACCGCTGGCGCGCGCGCCGAACCCCTTCTCGGGCAACAGTTCCCGAATGCGCTTGTCCTCGTAGCCGCCGCAGGCAGCGAGCAGGCCGAGCAGACAGGGGACGAAGGCGGCGAACCAACGGACGAAACAGCGCGGGTAGGTGTTCAACGCGGTATGCCTTGCGAAGCTCGGTTCTGCGGCATCGTAGGTGTCGCGTCGGACGAGGCAACGCACCGCCCTCCGTTCCGCCGCAACATCGGCAAGCGCGCGCTCTCAACCTGATGCGACTACGCGAGATGGCGTAGGGGCAATTGGGACGGTGGCGTTACGACGCCACAGTTGGGCTGTGGGAAAGGATCCACTAGAACGTCCACCATGCGGTCCTGGGTCCTACTCTTCGCCACCTGCCTCGTTGGCATGCTTGCGTTGGGCAGTTGGCTGGTGGCCGCGACCCTGCAGACGGCGCCCCCACTGCCGGCGGCAGCGCCGCCTACGGCCGCTGTCGCGATCGTCAGCGTGGCGGCGGAAGCCCCGGCCCGCGAAACAGTTCCGGCGATCATTGCGACGAACTTGACGCCCCTGCCCGACGCCGAATGGGCCGATCCGGCGCTCGCACCGAACGCGGCGACGCGGATCCTGGTCGTGCGCGGCGACCCGCCCACCCCGGTGCCGCAGGCGATCGTCTATTTCCTGACGGGCGACGAGGGTCGCGCCCGCGCGCAGCGCCACGGCCATCCGCTGCCTGAGCGCGAATGGCCGGAGACCTTTGGCGCGCGCGTCGAAACCGACGACCAGGGCATCGCCGAACTGCCCCTCGCTGACCAGCCGATGCTCTGCGCGGCCCGCAGCGGCGACGAGTTCGGTCTCGACTGGGCGCCGCCGCGCGAGCACACCCGCACCATCGCGCTCGTGCCCGACGAGACCGTCACCCTGATCGCTCGCCAAGGCGAGGAGGCGCCTGCCGTCGATGTCCCGGTCGCGATCGTGCAAGGCCACGACGGCGAAGAAGCCACGATCGTCTGGCAGGGCGCCACCGACCGCCGCGGCCGCGCGGTGGTCCGCCACTTCCAGTTGGTCCGCGCAAATCGCGCGGCGACGCCCACCGGCGAACGCTTCGCCGCCACCGCCGCAGTGCCCGGCGCGATCGCCAAGGTCTTCGTCGGCCGGCCCGCGTCGAGCGAGCCGATCGAACTGACCGTGCCGCCGCTCGGCTCGGTGCGCCTGCTGGTCGTCGACCACAAGGGCGAGCCGGTGTTGTCGCGCGCCGACGTCGGGCTGCGCGGCGGCGTGCAACCGAAGTTCGCCAACGAGCAGACGCTAGCGCTGCCGGAGCGCCTCGTGCAGTCGACCGCCGCGAAGCCGCCCGGCTCGGCGCCGGTGCTGGTGCCCTGGCAAGGAGTCGGCGGCGAAGTCTCGGCGTACGCCCGCTTCCCGCTCGACCGCCAACCCGCCGGCGGCGCGGCACAGCCCGGGCCGCAAGCGCCCGGCGGCACCGCGGACGTGCGCGTGACGCTGCGCCCCGACCAGGTCGTCGTCGCCGGCCGCTTTGCGCAGGCTGACGGCGCACCCGTCGAACACGCCGTTGTCGCGGCGGCGCTGTGGAGTCAGGACGAAGAGCTCTGGTCGGCCAACCTCGACTCGGTCCGCGACGGCCGCTTCGACTTCGTCTGCAAGCCACGCGCCGAGTTCGAGACCTTCCTCGAACTGCGACTCAACGCGCAGAACGCGCCGGCGGCGGTGCGCGCCGCGCTGCCCGACGACGGCGCGCAGCGTTTGGGCGCTCGCGTCCGCATCCCACGCATGCAGCCACACACGCGTATCGAGCTCGGCACGATCACGCTGGCGCCGCTGCCGCCGCTGGTGACCGGCTACGTCGTCGACGACCTAGGCGCGCCGGTCGTCGAGGCCGACGTGCACGTGCAGCAGGAGAATCCGCAGACGCCGAAGAACCACGATCCCTGGCGCATGCTCTCGCTGTTCCGCACGCGCACGGACGCCGACGGCGGCTTCCGCATCGACGGCTTCCAGCCGGCTGGCAAGCTGCGCGTGCGCGCCGATACCGACCTGCACTTCGCCGACTCCGTGCCGTTGCACACGCAGGGGCAGAACGTGCGCATCCGCATCGAACGCAATGGCATCCTGCGCGGTCGCATCCTGCTGCCCGATTGGCTGCCTGACGGCGCCGCGACGCTGACGCTACAACCGCTCGACGAATCGCTGCGGCAACGCAACACGCGCAGCGTCGAACTCTCGCGCCGCAACGGCGGCCGCTTCGTCGTCGAACCTCTGCGCACAGGTCGCTACGACGCCGTCGTCACGGTGCGCAACCTCGCCGAGCCGGTGGCCGTGCAGCCCGACGTCTTCGTGCAGCCGGGCGAGACGCGCGACGCCCGTTTCCGGCCGCTCGACCTGCGCGAAGCGCTCCACCGCTACAAACTGCGCGCGGTCGACCAGGCCAGCGTCCCACTCGGGCTGGACGGGCCAATCCTCGCCCGCGTCACCCAGCGCGATGGCAAGCCGGCGGACCTGACGTTCCGGTGGCGGAACGGCCACGCCGAGCTGATCACGACCAGCCACGTCGCCAACTTCACCTTCTTCGGTCGCGGCCACCAGACGGTCCGCATGCTACTCGCGTCGGGCGACACCGATGTCGTGCTGCCGGCGACGCGGCCGTCGCTGGTGACGATCCCCGGCATCCGCGCGCTCATGGGTCCGCATCGCAAGGTCCGCGTCTCCGCCGTGCTGGTCGGCGACACCGGCCTGCCCGCCAACTTGACCGGCATCGACCAACACACCGGCGAACGCTTCAGCTTTGCTCGCTCGGACCTCGGCCGCAGCAGCGGCGGCTGGCTTGGCGCCAGCGACACCGTGGAGATCCCGTTGATGCAGGACGGCACGTACGAGATCCTGCTGCGGCCGCACGCCGGCGATACCGAGCAGTCGCCGCAGCGCGAGACGTCGCTCGGCCGCCACCGCCTGCGCATAGACCGCTGGGAGCCGGTGCGCGTCCAGGCCGAACCGCTGGCCGTGAGTCGTATGCTGCAGCAGCTCGACGCGCAGTGGCTGGCGCAGCGCCAGCAGAAAGGCGCGCCGGGTGCTGGCCGCGGTCGCTAGCGATCGCCGACGCCGTCGAAGCAGCGAGTCACGAGTGCCGTCCAGCCGGTCTGGTGCGAGGCCCCGCAGCCGCACCCGGTGTCACCGTCGAAGTACTCGTGGAAGAGCACGAGGTCGCGGTAGTGCGGGTCGTCGCGGAAGCGCGCGTCGTCGCCGGCGAACGGCCGCCGGCCGTCGGGCCCTGGCAGGAAGATCCGCGCCAGCCGCGCTGACAGCTCGCATCAGCTGGATGATGGCGGCGACAACGGCCAGCCGGCAGGTACCGGCGTCGCAAGCTTGATCGGCGCGCCGGTGCGCGGGTGCGGCAGAACGAGGGCGGCACAGTGCAGGAAGAAGCCGCCGCCCGCGCCGCGGCGCGCGCCATAGCGGCGATCGCCGAGGATCGGGCAGCCGAGATGCGCGAGGTGCGCGCGCAGCTGGTGCTGACGGCCCTCGCGCGGCTGCAGGCGGACGAGCGTCAGCCCGTCGGTCGCGGCGACGACCTCGTAGCCGGTGCGCGCCACTTCGCCGGCCGGATCGACGACGACCTTGGGACCGTCGGCGGTCGCGTTCGGGCGCAGCGCGAGCGGCGCGTCGATCTCGCCGGCGCGCGTTGGCGGCGCGCCTTCGACGACCGCGTAGTAGGTCTTGGCGACCGCGCCGTCGCGGAAGCTGGCGGCGAGAGCGCGCGTGGCGGCGGGTTGCAATCCGACCAGCAGCAGACCGCTGGTGGCGCGGTCGAGCCGGTGCGCCGGCGCCGGATGCCACGTCGAGGTGCGCACGCCGAAGCCGGCGCCGTCGAGCCAGGCGGCGACTGAGTGGCGCACGCCGGAGCCACCGTGCACCGCGAGCCCCGCCGGCTTCGCCAGCGCCAGCAGGTCGTCGTCGCGATGGACGACGCACGGCGTCAGCGCCGCCGGCCAGGCCGTCGGCGCGGCGCTCACGGCGCGCCGCGGCGGCCGGGCCCCGGTGGCCGGCGTCGCCGACAGGTCGCCGTCAGGAACGCGCAGTTCGAGGCGCATGCCGGCCACGAGCCGCAGGTCGCCGCCGACCTTGCGGCCGTCGATGCGAATGGCGCCGCTGCGCAGCAGGCGGAAGATCGCGCCGAGCGGCGTATTGCGCAGCAGCTTGCGCAGCAGGCGGTCGAGCCGCTGACCGGCTTCGTGTTCGGTGACGACGACTTCGCGCATGGACGGGGCCCGCCACGATACGCGACGCCGCGGCGGAAACGCCGCGGACGTCGACCGGCAGCGCGGTCGCGGCGCCGGGTGCTCAGCCGCCTTCGCCGACGGCGCTGTCGAAGAAGCCGCCGAGCCGGCGCGCGCGCACCGGGTGCTGCAGCTTGCGCACGGCCTTGGCCTCGATCTGGCGGACGCGCTCGCGCGTGACGCGGAAGATGCGGCCGACCTCCTCGAGGGTGTACGTGTAGCCGTCGCCAATGCCGTAGCGGAGCTTGATGATCTCGCGCTCGCGGAAGGTCAACGTGCTGAGCACGCTCTCGATGCGATCCTTGAGCATCTCGCGGCTCGCGGACTGCACCGGGCTCTCGACCGACTCGTCCTCGATGAAGTCGCCGAAGTAGCTGTCCTCCGAGTCGCCGATCGGGCGATCGAGCGAGATCGGATGCTTGCTGATCTTCATCACGCGCTTGGCCTCGTCCACCGAGACCTGCGCCGCTTCCGCCACTTCCTCGATCGACGGCTCGCGGCCCTTCAGCTGCGTCAGCTTCTTGCTGACGTTGCGCAGCTTGCTCATCGTCTCGATCATGTGGACCGGGATGCGGATGGTGCGCGCCTGGTCGGCGATCGAACGCGTGATCGCCTGGCGGATCCACCACGTCGCATACGTCGAGAACTTGTAGCCGCGACGGTACTCGTACTTCTCGACCGCCTTCATCAGGCCGGTGTTGCCCTCCTGGATGAGGTCGAGGAAGGACAGGCCGCGGTTGCGGTACTTCTTGGCGATCGAGACGACGAGGCGCAGGTTGCCCGACGAGAGCTTGCGCTTGGCGTCCTCGTAGTTGGCGTACGCCGTGCGCAGGAACTCGAGGCGCTTGTGCAGGCGCTCGGTCGACTCGAGTCCGTCGATCTGCATCTCGGCGAGGCGATGGCGCGTCTCGGCGGCGTCCGGGTTGGTGATCTGTGCGCCGCGGTAGCGCTGCAGGCGAACTGACAGCCGGTTCATCTCGGCAATCCGGCTCTCGACGAGGTCGATCATCGGCCGGACCTTCTTGCCCTGCAGATTGAGCTCCTCGATCAGCGCGACGGCCTTGCGGCGGCGCGAGAAGATGCGCTTCTTGAGCGCCTGCGCATCGGCCTCGGGCACGCGTTCATCGGTCAGTCGGGCGAAGTCCGCGCGCGCAGCCTCGTAGATCAGCCGCAGCGTCGCGATGTTGCCCGGCAGGCGGTCCGACAGGTCGGCCTTGCCGACCTCGGGGTCCTGCTGGTTGACCTTGAGCGTGCGGTCGAAGGCGAGCTCGCCCTTGAGCACGTCCTCGAGGATCTCGATGGCGTTCTTCATGCCGTAGCCGCACGACAACACTTCCTTGCGGAACTGCTTGCGCGTCAGCTCGATCTTGCGCGCGAGCGAGATCTCCTCCTCGCGCGTGAGCAGCGGGATCTCGCCCATCTGCGTCAGGTACATGCGCACCGGGTCATCGATCTTCTCGGTGATGTCGACCATCGGCGCCGCGAGCTCGGCCTCGGTCGGCTCGGCGATGTCGAGGTCCGGCGCGAGATCAGCCTCGTCGCCACCCTCGTCGCCGCCCTCCTCGTCCTTGCGGGCCCCGGCCTTCTTGTTCTTCTGCTTGTCGTCCTCGACGACGTCGAGGCCGGCCTCCTCGATCATGGCCATTGCCGCCTCGACCTTGTCGGGCGACGCCATGTCGTCGGGCAGAGCGGCGTTGAGCTGGGCGAGCGTGATGGCGCCGCTCTTGCGGTGCGCCTTGATCAGCGCCTTGATCTTCTTGTCGAGTTCGGTCGGTGCGGACATTGGATTCAGTCTCGGTCGAAGTCCCGCGGCGGCCGCGGGAGCGTTTGGGGAAGCTCTTTTGGGGATGCAGTTCAGTCGGTGTTGCGGCGCGGGAGGTCTTCCCGCAGGCGCGTCAGGATCTCGTTCTGCAACTCGGCCGCGCGGGCGGCGTCGCCGACGGCGAGCGCCTGCTGCAGCTGTTGACGGACGGTCCGGCGACGCGCTTCGTTGGCGAGGCGACGGCGACCGGCGAGCAGCCCGGCGAGCACGACCGCCGGCTCGGCGGTCTTGCTGCCGCGTTGGAAGGCGTCGCCCAGCAACGTGCGGACGTCCGGACGCTCGTCGGCGCGCGCCATCACGTAGCGCATCAGGTCAGCGCTCGCCGTGCGGCCGAGCGCCGCGCCCTCGATTGCCCAGTCGAGTGCGGTCGCCAGCGCCGGCGACAGTTCGCCGGCGGCAGCGCGGTCGAAGCCCTCGAGCAGACGCGGCGCCGACAGCACGCAGGCGAGCAGTTCGAGTTCGCCTGGCTGCAGCGCGAGGCGGGTCGGCGTCGGCGCGGCGGCGTTGTCGGCCGGCTGGCCGTCGCGGCGGCGCTTCTGCTTCTGTAGCAGGCGCTCCAGCGTCGGCGCCGGCACGGCGAGATGGCGCGCCATCTGCTCGAGCAGCGCCGACTGGCGCACCGGCGACTCGACCAGCGCCAGCACCGCCGCGCACTCTTGCGCGGCGGCATCGACGCCGGTCGCCTGCGACAGGTCGATGCGGCGACGCAGCAGGCGGAACCAGACGGCAATGTGGTCCTCGGCGCCATCGATGACGTCGGCGAAGCGCGCGCGGCGCTCGACGACGATTTCCATGTCCTCGCCAGGGCGCTGCACGACGACGTCGGCCGGGTCCTTCGCGGCGCCGTCGGCGTCGCTCATCATCGCGATGCGGACCGACAGGCGGGTGTTGGCGAGTTCGCGCACCGCGCGTTCGGCCGCCTGCATGCCAGCGCGATCGCCGTCGAACATCAGCACGAGGCCGTCGGTGGCGTAGCGCTCGACAGTGCGCGCATGGTCAGCGGTGAACGCCGTGCCGAGCGTGGCGACGGCGCCCTGGAAGCCGGCGAGATGGCAGGCGATGACGTCGGTGTACCCCTCCATCACGACGATGCGCCGCTGGCCCGCCTGCTTGGCGCGGTGCAGGCCGAACAGCACGCGGCGCTTGTTGAAGAACGGCGACTCCGGCGAGTTGAGGTACTTCGGCGGCTTGAAGTCGCCATTGCCCTCACTGCCCGGCGCGCCTGGCACGATACGGCCGCCGAAACCGACGGTGCGACCGCGCTCGTCCTCGATCGGAAACATGACGCGCTGCGAGAACAGTTCACGGCCATTGCGCAGCAGCCCGGCGGCCTCGAGCACGTCCTTGGGCAGCTGCTTCTGCTGCGCGAACTGCGACAGCGCCCCGGACGCCGGATGGTAGCCCAGGCGCCACGGCGCGATCGCCTCGGACAGGCCGCGCGACTCGACGTACTCGCGCGCGAGCTTGCCGGCCTCGGGCGCGAGCAGCGCGCGCTGGAAGAAGCCGGCGACCTCGGCGAGCGCCTCGTACGGGTCCGGCCCCTTGTTCTCCTGACGCTGACCGCCGCGGAACACGCCTTCGAGCGACACGCTGGCGCGGTCGGCAAGTTGTTCCATCGCTTCGCGGAACGTGAGGCCGTCGCGCTCCATCAGCCACGTGAACACGTCGCCGGTCTTGCCGCAGCCGTAGCAGCGGAAGAACTGCTCGTCGCGATAGACGGTGAACGACGGCGAGTTCTCGGCGTGGAACGGGCACAGCGCGACGAGGAGCCGGCCGCGCGGGCGCAGCGGCAAGTAGCTCTCGATCAAGGCGACCAGGTCGGTCGCTTCCTTGATGCGCAGCTTGGCGTCCTCGAATCGATCCATCGCGGGGGAAACAGGCAGGGGAAAGGCAGACGGAGCAAGAGCCCTGGGATCGATCGCCGTCGCTGGGGACGCGACGAACGACTGCCTGCGCCCCAAGCGACGCTTGGAAACAGGCGGACGAGCTTGTTGCGCGCGCCGACGCAAGGTCGCCGCGCGCACACCGTTCGATCACTCGCTCGGGCAGGAGCCGCGGGAACGAGCCGCCGGACGATGCCGCGCGCGCTGCGAACCGAGGACTGCCGTTGCGAACAGAGCCAGCTCCACCCTCGACATGCCCCTGTTGGCGTGGCGCCGTGTCGGCCCAGCCGGGTCCGGACGTGGTTATGGTCGTGTCCGGGGACGCTGCGAATGTGGAACTCCTTAGCGTAGCACGCCGTATGTACGCGTCAAGCGCCGGGTCTTCCGCCCGTGCCGACGCTGCGCGTCCACCACCCGGCGATGTCATCGGCCGCGGCCGCCTCGGCGCGGCCAGCGAGCAGCGCTTCCTCCCATGACAACGGCCGATGGCCGGCGGCCGCGGCCGCGGCTGGCAACGTCGTCCGCAGCGCCTTGCGCCGCTGCTGGAAAAGTTGCCGGACGAACACGCCGAAGTTGCGCCGCGCCGCGGCGGTGCGCCCAGCCAGGGGGCTGTCGGACCGTCGCTCGAGCTCGAGCACGGCAGAGACGACCTTGGGCCGCGGCCGGAAGACCTGCGGACCGACGTCGCGGACCAACCGGGAGCGAAAGAGCGCCTGCACCTGCACCGCCAAGCCGCCGTAATCCGGGTCGCCAGGCGGCGCGGCGATGCGCTGCGCCAGTTCCTTCTGCACGAGCAGCACGCAGCGCGCAGGCAGTTGCGGCAACGCACACAGTTCGGCGAGCAGCGGCCCGGACACCGAATACGGCAGGTTGGCGACGACCAACGTGCGACCGCCGGCCGCAGCAGGCGCCGCCGCCGCGATCGCCGGATGAAGCGTGCTGTCAGGGCCCGAGAGCGCGTCGGCATGCACCCACGTGATGTTCGCCGCGGCGGCGAGGTCCTCGCGCGCGAGCTGCAGCAAGCGCGCGTCGATCTCGACGGCGAGCACCGCGCCGGCGCGCGCCGCCAGCTCGCGGGTCAGGAAACCGAGTCCGACGCCGATCTCCACCACCGTGTCGGCAGCCGTCGGCTCGGCGCGATCGGCCAGGAAGCGATGCAGCGACGGATCGAGCAGGAAGTTCTGGCCGAGCACGCTGCTCGGCCGGAAGCCGACCGCTCCCATGCGCGCGAGGAAGGCCGCAAACGGGTCGCGCGCGCTCATCGCCGCTCCGCCGACGCCGCGGCGACGCCGAGCTCCGCGGCCAACAACGCCGCGCTCGCCGTGCCCCCCGCCGGCGCGACGCCGCGCGCAGCGAGTTCGCGCCAACTCGCCGCCAAGACAACGCGGTGCGCGTCGCGGGCGAGGAATCGACGCAGCTGCAGTTCGTCGGCGGCAGCGAGCGCGGCGGAATCGGCGCACAAGGCGCCGAGCAGCTCTCCCGCCGTCGCCATCAGGCGCACGCCTCGGCGCGCGCTGCGTTCGTCGGGCAGGGCGACATCCCACTTGTCGGTCATCGGCGTGGCGAAGTCCGCGCCAACGCACTCGCGCGGCAGGTAGTCGGCGACCGCGGTGACGAGCCATCCTGCCGGCACCAAGCCGCCGGATCCGCTCCACGCCGCCAGCGCCGGCGCTGCGGCAACCACGGCGCGGGCGCGCGTGAGGCCACCGAACGGATCGAGCGGCTGGCTGCCGGCGTAGTGCCGAGCATCGCACCACCACGACACCGGCGACTCCGTCCATTCGCTGACATTGCCGATCAGATCATACGGATTGCCGCCGCCCGCCTGGCGGCCCGACTCGAACGCGCCGACGGGCGTCGTTTGCCACAGTCCGAGCTCCGCCGTGTTGGCGCGGCTGGGATCGACGCGATCGCCCCACGGAAACGACCTGCGGCCGCTGTCGAGCGCCACGTACAGCCACTCGTCACGGCGCGGCAGCCGCAGGAAGCGCCAGCGCGCGAACGCGCGCGCCTGCCGCAGATCGATGAGGCCGACCGCGACCGACGGATCGCCATCGGCCGGCACGCGCTCGGCGCCACACGCGCGGCCGTCGGCCGTCGCGGCGAACTCCGCCCAATCGGCGCGCGTGACCTCGAAGCGATCACAGAACAGCGCCTCGGTCGACACGGAGCCGGGGCGGACGAACAGCACGAGGTCGCGCAGCGACCCGAAACGCCCCGAGCGCGGCGGTGGCGCGCCGCTGGCGGCCGACCCGAAGGGACCAGCATCGCCACGGCAGGCCGGCGCGATCGACGCGCCGACGGCGACCACGAGCGCGAGCAGCGAGCGGACGCGCGCCGCGCGGCGCGCGCGGCGGCACGGCGGTCCGCTGTGCCCGCGCGCCGTCAACTTACTGGTCGAACATCAGGATCTCGACGCGGCGGTTCTTCGACCGCGACACGTCGTCCCCGCCGTTGACCGCCGGGCGGTACTCACCGTAGCCAGCGACGCTCACGTTCGACTTCGACAGGCCCGCTGAGGCCGTCAGGAAGTCGGCGACCACCATCGAGCGCTCGATCGACAAGCGCAGGTTGGTGCCCCAACTGCTGTTGACGATCGGCTCGTCGTCGGTGTGGCCTTCGATGCGGATCTTGCGGCTGGTGAGCTGCGTCGCGAGTTCGGTCAGCGTCCGCCGACCCGACTCGGACAGGACGTTCTGGCCCGAAGCGAACAGCACGCCGCCGGCGACGCGGAAGGCGATGCCCTCCGGCGTCTGCACGACGTCGACGCCGTTCTGCGCGCTTGGCGCGCCTTGGCCGTAGCGGGCCAGCAGGTCGGCGAGTTTCTGCTTCTGCTCGGCGATGTAGGTGGCGTCGAGCGCGCGCGCCGACAGATCGCGGTTCTGGTTGCGCAAACGCTCGTTCTCCGCGCTCAGCGTCTTCTGCGCCTCCGCCATGCTGGCGAGTTGCGCCTGCAGCGCGTTCTTCTCGCCGACGATGCGGCGGTGTTGTTCCGAACTCACGCAGGAAGCCGCGAACAATGCCACGGCGAGCGTCAAGGTGTGCTTCATGGGTGCCCCCTCGTGTACAGACAATGCCAACCCGCAAACCGCCGACCGGTGGCGGTGCGCGAGTGCGCGGAAACCTAGCGGATAGCCGGCGGGAATACCAGCCGTTGCGTTTGCGCACCCCGCGCGGGCGCCGGCGCGGCCACCGGGGCCGCAAACGACTGCGGGCCGCATGCGGCCCCGCAGTCTTGGTCACCGCGCCGCAACCGGCGACCGCGCGGTGGCGCCACGGTCGAGCCGACCGCGGCGACTACTTCGCCCAGGCGGACGTGAAGAAGTTGTCCTTCGGGCTCGCGTCCTGCGAGATCGAGTAGTGGACCATCGTCGCCCAGACGGTGACGAGGAAGCCGACGATCGCAAACGCGAGCGCCCAGCCGGGTTCCTTCTCCGACGCGCCGACGGCGACCGGCGCCATCGCGCGAACCGAGCGCGCCGAGACAGTGGCTCTCGTGACCTTTGCCGGCGCCGGCTCGTCGTCCGCGAGCAGCGTGTCCTCCTCGGAAATCTGCTCGGTGACCATGCCCGTGTCGTCCTCGAGGGCGTCGCCGCCGATCGGCGCCGTCGTGCCCGACTTGGCCGACAGCGACTCGGCGAGGGCAGCGATGTCCTCCTTCTTGAACTTCATCGAGTCACCATCCTTGCGCGCGCGGATCTCGCCCTCGGAGACGAGTTTGCGCAGTTCTTCACTGCGCAGCTTCAGTTCGCGCAGGGCCTTCTCGAAGGAAAGGAAATCGTCGTTCTTGTCGGACACGGACCTACCTCACTACGTCGTGGGACGAGCCAGGGGAGAGGGGGTTTGCAGCGGGAGCGGCGAAGGACCAGCGAGGAGCCATCGCGGCGGACGATCCTAACGTCCGCCCTGCCAGAGAAAAGCAGCTACTTGCGCTGGTTGCCGGGTTCCAGGCCGGTCTTGACCTCGTCGTCGGCCTTGCCGCCGCTCTGGAACAGCTTCTCCAGGCGGTCGTACTCGTACTCGCTGCGGTCGTTGTAGCTCCGCAGTTGCAGGTCGAGGTCGATGCGGCGGGCGCCCACCAGCACGATCCGGCGCTGCTCGGCCGAGCCACCGCGGGCCTCGTAGACCGCCAACTGCCGGTTGACGGTGTCGACGAGGTAGAGCACCGAGGTGCCGACACCGTAGCTGCCGGTCACCGCCAGGAAACCGTTGTTGCTCGCCGCGCTGCCGCCGCCCTCCTCGCCATAGACCAGCGGCGGCGGCGCGGCCTCGGTCGGGGTCGTCGGCGCGGTCGGCGCCGGCGGCGCGTTGACCGGCCCGCGGCCCTGGGCGGCGAGCGACGCGGCATCACCAGCCGAACCGCGGCCGAGCAGGAAGGCGACGCCAAAGCCGGCGCCGAGCAGCAGGGGTTGGATCCAGGAGTTCATCGGGTTCGGGCGGCCGTGGCCGCGGGGGCTTGATACTACCGCGGCAGCGACGCGGGCGGAAAGCTTCCACGGGCAAGGAACGTCAGCGTCGCCGCGATCGTCGCGTCGGCGAACGACAGCCGCGTGTGCCCGAGCGGCAGCACCAGGCGCGCGGCCGCGGCCGCCGGCAGCGCCTCGGCGACCCCCACCGTGCCGTCGTCCGGTCCGGGGATCGCCGCGTGGCCGTCGCCA
>VGZG01000026.1 GCA_016872675.1 Planctomycetota bacterium | reverse complement strand
GCGGCGCGGCTCTGCGCCGCGTCGCCGGCGCTGCGCGTCGTCGGCATCGAGTGCCCGCCGTTCGGCTTCGACCAGGACGCCGCCGCGATGGTGGCCCTGCGCACGCGCCTCGCCGCCGCACGCCCGGACATCGTGTTCGTCGCGCTCGGCTCGCCGAAGCAGGAGTTCGTCAGCCGCGATCTGCGCGCGACGCTGCCGGCGGCGTGGTGGCTCGGTGTCGGCATCAGCTTCAGCTTCGTCGCTGGCGACGTGCAGCGCGCGCCGCGCTGGCTGCAAGGCCTCGGCCTCGAGTGGCTGCATCGCTTGTTGCAGGAACCGCGCCGGCTCGCGCGGCGGTATCTCGTCGCCGGCCTGCCGTTCGCGGCCGCGCTGTTCGCCAAGGCCCTGTGGGCGCGCGTCACCGGGCGCGTGCGGTGCGCATGAACGATTCGATCTACTGGACGGCGCGCGTCGCGCTCGTGCTCGGCTGGCTCGCGGTCGCCTGGGCGTCGCTGCCGCTGCGCGCGCGTCAGCGCGCCTTCACCGCCGTCGCTGTCGCCGCGCTGCTGTTCGCGACGATGCGTGCGCTGCGCTGGAACTACAGTCTGCTGCTCGGCGCGCGCGAGTTGCTGCAGGCCACCGGCGTCAACGACGATCGCGTCGTCGGCAAGCTCATCGTCGGCGCGTTGCTCGTCGCCGCCGCCGCGCTCGCCATCGTCGCGCTGCGCCGGCTCGGCGACCGCGCGCTGCGCATGGCGTTGCTCGGCGTCGGACTACAGGCCGCGCTCGTGCTGGTCGAGACCTGCTCGTTCGACGACGTGATGCCGCGCTGGTTGTTGGCGCAGCCGGGCCGCTACCTCGCCGAGGGCAGCTTCCTCGCGCTCGCTGCGCTCGGCGTGCGCGCAGCCCGTCGGTCATCGGAGGCGAAGCCGTGAGAGACTTCGTGATGCAGATCGTGTGGACGGCGCTCGCCGCCGCCGCCGTGGCGCTCGCCGCCAAGCTGCGCGCGCCGCGCGGCCTGTGGCCGGCGTTCGCCGCGCTGTGCGTCGTGATCGCCATCGACAAGGCCGTCGACCTGCAGACGCATGCATACGTGGCAGCGACCGCGATGGCGCGTGCGCTCCTGGACGCGCTCGGCCTGGCCGACGCGCGCGGAACCGTGAAAGCGGCGCTGCTAGTCGTCGTCGCGGCCGGCGTCGTCGCCGTCATCCTGCGCAGTGCGCCGCGCGCGACCCGCGGCGAACGCTTTGCCCTGGCCGCGTTCGCGCTCGTCGCCGCGCTCGTCGGCGCGCACTTCGTGCCCGGCCTCGGCTGGCTGAACGCATCGCGCCTGGACTGGGCCGGTGAGGCGCTCGCCTGCGGCCTGCTCGTCGCCGGTCTTGTCGACGGCTTCCGCCGGTGCGGTCGGGCGGATGTCAATGCCGCACGGCAGTGACGACGCCGGCCTGGGCGTGCCAGCGCGCACGCGGTACCCTTCCCGACGCATGATGCCGACCCCTCCCTCACTACGCCCGACCGCGCGCACGGCCAGGCGCACGCTCGCCGTCGTTGCGCTGGCGCTTCTCGGCGCGTGTTCCGCCACCGGCCACTCCGTGCGCGACCTCGCCGAGTCGATCAACGCGACGCGCTACGTCGGCGCGGCCGTGCTGCAGGCTGGCGATGTCGTCAAGCTGACGTTCATCAACAAGGAGGAGTGGAACCAGGAGGTGCGCCTGCGCGTGGACGGCAAGGGCGCGTTCCTGGGCCTCGACGACGTCGCGCTCGCCGGACTCACGCTGGCGCAAGCCGACGAACTGCTTACTGGCCTCTACGCCAAGGTCAACAACGACACTCCGGTGGAGCGGCCGCTGTCGGTCGACCTCGTCGGCATCGTCGGCGGCGGCGCGCCGGCCGCGGCGGGCGCGACAGGCGACGCGGCCGCGGCGGGCGCGCTGTACGTGGTCGGCGAGGTGCGCACGCCGGGTCCGCTCGCGATGGTCGGGCCGACGCTGACGCTGACCGACGCGATCGCCGCGGCCGGCGGCCACCTCAAGGCGACAGCCAACCTGCGCAACGTCGTGCTGATCCGCCGACTCGCGTCGGGCGAGATGCGCTCGTGGCGCCTCGACCTCGACATCTACCAATGGGGCGTCCTGCCAGCGATCTACCTGCAGCCGCGCGACGTCGTGCTCGTGCCGAACACCGCCGTCGACGACGTCAACATCTGGGTGGACAAGTACATTCGCCAAAACCTGCCGGTGCCGTTCTTCCTGCCGACGGTGTGAGGTCGCCTGGATGACTTCCGAATCGCAGAACCAGGAGCCGGCGGGCTCGAGCACGCTCGCGCTGCTGCGGCCGATCGTGCTGGCGAGCCTGTGGCGCTTCCGCGGGCTGCTGGCTCTGGGCGTCGTCGTCGGCGTCGCCGGCGGCGTCTTCGCCGGCCTGGTCACGCCCAACCAGTTTAAGTCGATGGGCAAGCTGTTCGTGCGCCCGGGCGTGCGCGAATCGATGGCCGTCGACACCATGCTCAGCGGCGGCGTGCTGACGTCGCGTTCGGGCGGCTCGCGCGAAGCTGTGCAAAACGTGCTGCAGGCGCTCTCCGACCCCGACTACTACAAGGCGGTCGTCGCGAAGATCGGCGTCGACACCGTGCTAGCGCCGTACGACCCGGCGAAGGACGGCGGCGACAGCAGCTGGCACAAGTCGCTTTTCCATTCGTTCCAGTCGTGGTGGTTCGCCGGTAGCTCCAGCGTGAAGACCGTCCCTGCGGCGGTCTCCTACGACGGGATCGCCGCGCTCGCCCTGCAGCGCATCATGTTGATGGTGCCCGAGGCCGGCGCCAGCGTCGTCTCCTTCCACTACGTCTCGCATTCGCCGGAGCTGGCAAAGGCGGTCGTCGACGGCGCGCTCGACGTGGCCATCAAGTGGCACCAGCAGACATTCGAGAAGCTTTCGTCGCAGCAGAAGCTGGAGGCCGAGCTGCTCAACGCCGAGGGCGAGTTCGCCAGCGCCGAAGCGGCGCTGCGCAAGTTCCGGCGCGAGAAGGGCGTCGACGAGTACGCCAGCGAGCACGCGCGCCTCGTCGCCTACATCGCCGACCTCGCCAAAGCGATCGACAAGCTCGATATCGAGGCCCAAACCTGCGGGGCCAAGCTCGCCTCGCAGAAGACGCGCCTCGACGCGCTGCCCAAGCGCCATGCGACGGCCGGATCCCAGCAATGGGTCGACAATCCCGAGCACGTCGCGCTCGCCGCGTCGCGCAACAAGCTGCGCGACGACCTGCTCGCGGTCGATCGCGGCGAGGGCGGCGCCGAGGAAAAGCGCGTTCGTCGCCTGAAGTTCGAGGATCAGATCAAGGACCTGGAGTCGCGGCTCGGGCAGGTTCCCGCCAAGATCCAGACGCCGCCGATCGAGGAGCCCAATCCCGCGTACGATGACGCGGAGAAGGCGTTCGCGGAGCTCTTCGTGGAGCTCAGCGGCAAGACGACGGAGCGAGCCGAGACGGCCGCGAAGCGCGCGGCGAGCCGCACGCAGCTCGACGATCTCGAGGCGATAGCGCCGAAGCTACGCGAGCTGGAGGAGGCGCAGCGCCAGAAGCGCGCGCTCGTCGACGGCCTAGCGTCCACGGTCGGCAACCTGCGCGCCGTGCAACGCCTCGAACAGCTGAACGTCAGCAGCGTCGGTGTGCTGCACCAGGGCACGCTCGACGGCATCAAGATCGCGCCGCGCCGCGGCCTGCTCGTCGCCGTTGGCGCCGCGCTAGGCCTCGCTGCCGCGTTGGCGCTCGTCGTCGCGCTGGCGCTGTTCGATCGGCGGGTGCGCCATCGCGAAGACCTGCTGCGCCTGGGGCTCGTGGACGAAGGCGTGCTGGTTAGCGGCGGCGGTGGCTCCGGCATGCCATGGATGCTGCCGTCGTCACTCGCCGAGATCCGCGACGACATCGCACGCTTCTGGTCGGCGCTGCCGTACGAGCGCCGCCAGACGCTCGGCCTGCGCATCGGCTTCGTTCCGTGCGGCGAAGGCGCCAGCGCTGGCCGCGCCGCTGCGGCGCTCGCGCTCGGCCTCGCCGCGCACGCCGGCGAGAAGGTCTGTTACGTCAGCGCGCTCGAAGGCCCGACGTGGCTTGGGCAGCGCCTCGGCCTCGACCACCAGTGTGGCTGGAGCGAGGTGATGCGCGGCGAGTTCCAACTCGCGGACGCCGTCGTTGCCACGCTGGTCAGCGGTTTGCACTACCTGCCGGCCGGCAAGATCGGCCCGGTTGTGCCACACCCGATGGCCGGCCCCGCGTTCGCGGCGCTGCTCGACCGGCTGGTCCAGATGTACCGCTTCGTCATCGTCGAGTTGCCAGACATCGGCCTGCGCCCGGAAGGCCGCTCGGTCCTCGGCGTCATTGACGGTGCGCAACTGGTCGTTTGTCGGATGCTCGGCAGCAAGGCGTCGGTGCGCGAGGCGATCGCCGCGGTGCAGAACAGCGGCGCGCGGCTCCTGGGTGGCGTGCTCCAACCGCCTGCCATCACGGTCGCGCCGTTGCGCGACGGGGAATGACGGAGCGGCCGCCGCGGTCGATCGCCGAGCCCGCATGATGGCTACTTCGCCGCTGCTCAGCAGCGCCGGAACATCGCGCGCGCATGGTCGCGCAGCGCGTGCGGTGGGCCGAGATCCGGCCGGCCGCGCAGCAGGCGCAGCGCGTGCCACAGCGACTTGCCGAGCACATAGGCGCAGTCGACGGCGAAGCGGAAAGCGCGGCCGTGGTGCTTGTCGAAGTAGCGGATGCGTGACGCGAACCAGTAGTCGGGCAGGCGCCCGGGCCGCCGGTCGCGCACGGTGACGCCGGTGCTCTGGCCGACGAGGTGCACGACGCGGCTGCGCGGGTCGTTCCACGTCGCGACGCCAAGCGCCTGCGCGCGGCGGCAGAAGTCGAGTTCCTCGAAGTAGAGGAAGTAGTCCTCGTCGAACGGGCCGACGCGCGCGAAGACGTCGCGGCGCACGAGCATGCAGGCGCCGGCCAGCCAGTCGACCCGGGTCGGCTCCTCGCGGAACGGCGGCACGGTTGCCCAGGGACGCAGGAGCCTGGAGACGACGCTGAGCGCGACCGCGTCGTCGAACGTGTTCAGCACGCCGGGAAAGCGGAACTGCGCCACCTGGCGCGTGCCATCGGGGTCCTCGAGCCGGCTGCCGACGATGCCGACGTCCTGGCGTTCGGCGAGAAATGCGACCAGCTGCGCGACGGCGCCAGGGCGGATCCAGGTGTCAGGGTTGAGCAGCAGGAACGCGTCCGGCGCGTCGGCGCCGGCCATCGCCGGCTGCACGCCAGCGTTGACGCCGTAGGCAAAGCCGCCGTTGCGCGGCATCGGCCGCACCGCCACCCAGTCGCCGTACGCTCGGGCGCACACATGCGCTTGCAGTTGGGCGACGTCGTCACCGCCGCTCGGGTTGTCGACGACGACGACGCGCAGGTCGGGCAGCAGCCGGCGTTCGTCGGCCAGCGAGTCGAGGCACTTGGCGACGTGGGCCGCGGCTCGGTAGTTGACGATGACGACGAGGATGCGCACGCGGAGGTCCCGGGTCACCTTGCGTAGCGGAGGCCGCCGACGCGGGCAAGGTCGCGCTCGCGACTCTGCAAGCGCCGATGATT
Source organism: Planctomycetota bacterium (assembly GCA_016872675.1). Classification (GTDB taxonomy): domain Bacteria; phylum Planctomycetota; class UBA1135; order UBA1135; family UBA2386; genus UBA2386. The sequence continues at coordinate 36,966 of VGZG01000026.1, read as the reverse complement.
TTGAACCCTTAGCCCAGGGTCGCCGGCGCGACGCAAAGGATGCCGGCTTCATGCCCGCAAGGTAGGCTTCTCGGCCCCGCAAGGGCCTTAGCGCGGCCGTCGCACTGCGCCCCACTCTCTCCGCATCGTGAATCACGACATCGCCGTTGTCGGCATGGCCGCGCGCCTACCCGACGCAGCCACCGCTGCACAGTTCTGGCGCAATTTGGTCGGCGGCGTCGAGTCGGCGCGCCCGCTCACGGACGCGCAGTTGCTCGCCGCGGGCGTCGCGCCGCGACAATTCGCCGATCTGCGCTATGTGAAGTCGGCGGTCGTGCTCGACGGTTTCGACCAATTCGACGCGGAGTTCTTCGGTTTCAGCCCGAAGGAGGCCGCAGTCATGGACCCGCAGCACCGCCAGTTCCTCGAGTGCGCGTGGGAAGCGCTCGAGGACGCGGCGCACGCGCCGCAGACGTTCGGCGGGCCGATCGGTGTGTTCGCCGGCTGCGGCATGGGCGCGTACTTCGCGCTCAACGTGCTGCGCAACCGCAAGCTGATGGAGGAGGTCGGCCTCTTCCTGCTGCGCCATACCGGCAACGACAAGGACTTCCTGGCGACGCGCGCGTCGTACTGCTTCGACCTACGCGGGCCGAGCGTCAACGTGCAGACAGCGTGCTCGACGTCGCTCGTCGCGATCCACCTCGCCAGTCAGAGCCTGCTCGCGCGCGAGTGCGACATGGCGCTCGCCGGCGGCGTGACGATCGAGCTGCCGCACGGTCGCGGGTACACGTTCTCCGAGGGCGAGATCCTGTCGCCCGACGGCAAGTGCCGCGCGTTCGACCACCGCGCGCGCGGCACGATCTTTGGCAGTGGCGCTGGCGTCGTCGTGCTGCGCCGGCTCGAGGACGCGCTCGCCGACAAGGACCACATCTACGCGGTGATCAAGGGCTCGGCGGTCAACAACGACGGCGCGCGCAAGGTCGGCTACCTCGCGCCGAGCGTCGACGGCCAGGCGGCAGCAATCGCCGAGGCGCTGGCGCTGGCCGGCGTCGAGCCGCAGGACGTCGGCTACGTCGAGTGCCACGGCACTGGCACCGAGATCGGCGATCCGATCGAAGTCTCGGCGCTGACGCAGGCCTTCGCAGGCGGGCCGCGCAAGCAGTGGTGCGGCATCGGCTCGGTGAAGACCAACATCGGCCACCTCGACACCGCCGCCGGCGTCGCCAGCTTCATCAAAGCCTGCCTCGCGCTGCGCCACGGCCAGCTGCCGCCGACGCTGCACTACGAGGCGCCCAACCCGCTGATCGACTTCGCCAACAGCCCGTTCTACGTCAATGCGACGTTGCGGCCCTGGCCGCGCGGACCGAAGCCGCGCTACGCCGGCGTCACGTCGCTCGGCGTCGGCGGCACCAACGCGCACGTTGTCGTCGGCGAGGCGCCGGCACCCGTCGCCGCGGCGGCGCGGCCGGCAGCCGGCCCGTTCGTGCTGGCGTGGTCGGCGCGCAACGGCCGCTCGCTCGACGAGTACGCGCGCAAGCTCGCGACATGGTTGCGCGAACACCCGGACGCCGACCTGCGCGATGTCGCTGGCACGCTGGCGCACGGCCGCGCCGCGCTGCCACGTCGGCGGTTGCTGGTCGCCGCCGATCGCGACGAAGCGATCCGGCTGTTGGAGGGCGAGGACCCGCGCCGGCTGCACACGCACGCCGCGACTGAGGGCGGGGCCAAGGTCGTGTTCCTGCTGCCCGGCGGCGGCGCGCAGCATCGCCACATGGGCAAGGGTCTGTACGCGACTGAACCGGTGTTCCGCGAGCACGTCGACCGCGGCCTGCAGTTGCTGCAGGGCCAGCTCGACGTCGACCTGCGCGAGGTCTGGTTCGGCGACGCGATGAGCGAAGCCGAGGTTGCGGCCGCGTTCGACCGACCGTCGGTGCAGTTGCCGGCGATCTTCCTGTGCGAGCATGCGCTCGCGAAGCTCTGGGAGCAGAAGGGCGTGAAGCCCGCAGCGCTGATCGGCCACAGCCTCGGCGAGAACGCCGCGGCGTGCCTCGCCGGCGTCATGTCGTTCGCCGACTGCCTGCGCCTCGTGACGCTGCGCGGCAAGCTGTTCGAGCGCGTGCGCGGCGGCGGCATGCTCAGCGTGCCGCTGTCCGCCGACGAGTGCCGCAGGCGCCTGAGCGCCGACCTCGACCTCGCCACCGTCAACGCGCCGGGCCTTTGCGTGGTGTCCGGTCCTGACGCCGCGCTCGACGCATTCGCCGCGCGCCTGCGGCAGGAAGACCTCGAATCGCAGCGCGTGCGTATCGCCATCGCCGCGCACTCTCGCTTGCTGGAGCCGATCCTCGCCGACTTCGGCGCGTTCCTGCGCGGCATCGAGCTGCGCAAACCGACGATCCCGTTCCTATCCAACCGCACCGGCACGTGGATCACCGACGCGCAGGCGACGGATCCGGAGTACTGGGTCGCGCACCTGCGCAACACGGTGCGCTTTGCCGAGGGCGTCGACGCGCTGATGCGCGACGGTAAGCACGTGTTTCTCGAGGTTGGGCCGGGCCGCGCGCTCAGCTCGCTCGTGCGCCAGCACCCGGCGTGGAGCGCCGAGCGCAGCGCCATCGCCACGATGCGCCACCCGGAGGAAGCGATCGCCGACGCCGCGCACTTCCACGGCGCGCGCGCACGGCTGTGGGCGGCCGGCGTCGACGCGCCGCTCGCCGACGTCGTGCCGACGGACTTCCAGCGGCTGTCGCTGCCGACGTATGCGTTCCGGCGCCAGCGCTACTGGGTCGACCCCGATCCCGAGGGCGCGGCGCCGGAGGCTGCCAGCGAACGCGTCGACGACCTCAGCAAGTGGCGGTGGACGCCGACGTGGCGACGCGCCGACTTGCCGGCGGAAGCGGCGCCCGCAGCAGGCTCATGGCTGGTGTTCTGCGACCCGGCCGGCGTCGGCCGGCGCGCCGCCGCGCTGCTGCGCGCGCGCGGGCTCGACGTCGTCGAGGCGCATGTCGGCGACGCCTACGGCAAGATCGGCCCCGGCAAGTACGCGATCGCGCCGGAGCTCGGGCGCGACGGTTACGACGCGCTGCTGCGCGACCTCGCTGCCCAGGGCAAAGCATTGCGCGGCGCGCTGCACTGCTGGCTCGCGACCGTCGACCGCAGCGTCAGGCCGGGTTCGAGCTTCTTCCACCGATGCGAGGAGCAAGGCTTCTACAGCCTGCTGTTCCTGGCGCAGGCGCTTGGCGCCGAGGAACCAGCCGCTCCGTTCCGTCTCGTCGTGCTCGCCAACGGGCTCGGTGGGCCGGGCGAAGCGGCCAGCTCGCCGGAGAAGGCGCTCGCGGCCGGGCCATGCCTGGTCGTGCCGCGCGAACTGCCGCACGTCCGCTGCGCGCTCGTCGACGTGACGATGCCCGAAAAGGGCCGCGGCAAGGCGGTCGCAGCCACGCTCGACGCCGCGGCCGCGGCCGGCGTCGCCGAGCTCGCTGCCGAGGACGATGGGCGCTTCGCGTGGCGCGACGGCGCGCGCTGGCGGCGCGAACACGAGCCCAAGGAGCTGCCGCCGACGCAGCCCGGCCTGCCACCGCGCTTGCGCGAGCGCGGCTGCTACCTAGTGACCGGCGGCCTCGGCGGCGTCGGCTCGCTCGTCGGCGAGTGGCTGGCGCGCGCGTGCAAGGCTCGCCTCGTGCTCGTCGGCCGCCGTGAACTGCCGTCGCGCGAGCGCTGGGACGCGCACGTTGCGGCCCACGGCGCCGACGACGCGACGTCGCGCCTGATCCAGAAGGCGCGCGCGCTCGAGTCCGCCGGCGCCGAGGTGTTCGTCGGCGCTGCCGACGTCGCCGACGTCGCGCAGATGCGCGCGGTCGTCGCTGCCGCGCGCAAGCGCTTTGGGCCGATCCATGGCGTCTTCCACGCCGCCGGCGTGCTCGACGACGCATTGATCGCCGGCAAGGAGCAGGCCTCGGTCGAGCGCGTGCTCGCGCCCAAGGTGCAGGGCGCCTTGGTGCTCGAGGGGTGCCTCGGCGCCGAGCCGCTCGACTTCACTGTGTTGTTCTCGTCGACGAGCGCAACCCTCGGACCGCCAGGGCAGGTCGACTACGTCGCCGCCAACGCCTTCCTCGACGCGCACGCGCAACGCCGCAGCGCCGCCGGCGAGCCGACGGTGGCGGTGCAGTGGGGGGCGTGGAACCGCGTCGGCATGACCGCCGTCGATGCCGTCGACGTCGCCCTCGGCGGTCGCCCGCAGGCGGTCGCGCTGCCGCTGTTCCACGAGTTGATGCAGGTGGGGCCGACCGAGCGCGTGCTCGTCAGCAGGTTGTCGCCGGCGTCGCACTGGCTGCTCGACGAGCACCGCACCAAGGACGGGCGCGCCGTCGTGCCGGGAACCGGCTACCTGGAGATGGCCGCGGAGGCGCTGGAGGCGATCGGCGAACGAGGGCCGTTCGAAGCGCGCGACGTGTGGTTCTTCCGGCCCCTGCAGGTCGCCGACGGCGCGTCGTGCGAAGTCCGCGTCCGTCTGCGCGCGACCATCGAAGGCTACGAGTTCGCGGTCCTGGGCGAGACGGCGCTCGCCGACGGCCAGCGCGGCTGGCAGACGCACGTCGAGGCGCGGTTACTGCTGCGCGCGATGGCGGCGCCCAAGCCTATCGACCTCGCCGCCGTGCGTGCTGGCTGTCGCGACGTCCGCGCGGCGAGGCACGACGGTTCGATCGCGTCGCCGCAGGAGGCGCATCTGCGCTTTGGGCCGCGCTGGCGCGTCGTGCGCGAGCTGCGCTACGGCCAGGGCATCGCCGTCGCCGGCATCGCGCTGGCGGCGGAGTTCGCCGCCGAGGCGGAGCGCTTCCGTCTGCACCCGGCGGCGCTGGACCTCGCCACCAGCTGTGCGATGGAACTGGTGCCCGGATACGACCCGTCGCGCCTGCACGTCCCACTGGCGTACCGCAGCGTTTGCGTGCATGCGCCGCTGCCAGCGCGGTACGTCAGCGTGGCGACGCGCGTGCAGGCGCTGGGGACCGGCGGCGACATCGTCGTGTTAGACCTGTCGCTGTGCGACGAGGCCGGTCGCGTGCTCGTCGAGGTCGAGGGATTCCAGATGAAGCGTCTCGCCGCCGAGCAGCGGTTCGGCGTCACGCCGCCCGCGGCGCGCGAACACGTCGCGGCCCGCGGCGCGTCGGCAGCTTCCCAGCTGCTCGCCGCCAACATCGAGAAGGGCATCCTGCCGTCTGAGGGCATGGAGGCGCTCGCTCGCGTGCTGGCGGGCGACCTGCAGCCCGAGCAGCTGGTTTCGCCGGTGCCGCTGCGCGGCCTGTTCGCCGACCTCGCCAAAGCGCAGGCGCCTGCCACCGGGGTCGGTCGGTTCGCGCGACCCGAGATCGACAACGAGTACGTAGCGCCACGCGACGAGGTGGAGTCGGCGTTGGTGCGTTTCGTCGAGGAGCTGCTCGGCATCGACAGCGTTGGCGTGCAGGACGACTTCTTTGCGCTCGGCGGCCACTCGCTCGTCGCCGTGCGGTTGTTCGCGCGCATCAAGAAGCAGTTCCGCGTCGACTATCCATTGTCGGTGTTGTTCGAGGCGCCGACGGTCGAGCGCCTCGCGGCGATGCTCAAGCGCGATGGCGTCGCCGGCGACGCCGCCGAGACCGCGACCGCCGCCGAGGTCGCGCCGCGACACCGCTACCGCCATCTCGTCGCCATGCACCCGAGCAAGCACGGCGAGGGCAGGCCGTTCTTTCTCGTCGCCGGCATGTTCGGCAACGTGCTCAACCTGCGCCATCTCGCGCAACTCTGCGGCGGCGAACGGCCGTTCTACGGCCTGCAGGCGCGCGGCCTGTTCGGCGACTCGGCGCCGCACGCGACTTTCGAGGAGGCGGCGCGCGACTACGTCGCCGAGCTGCGGCTCGTGCAGCCGCACGGGCCGTACCTGCTCGGCGGCTTCTCGGGCGGCGGCATCACCGCCTTCGAGATGTGTCGCCAGTTGCGCGCCGCCGGCGAGCAGATCGAACTGCTCGTGCTGCTCGACACGCCGCTGCCGACGAAGGGCGTCGTCGGCCGGGCTGACCGGCTGCGCATCCAGTGGCAGCGCCTGCGCCGCCAGGGCCCGGCCTACCTATGGCAGTGGCTGCGCAACCGCGTCGCGTGGGAGGTCGGCAAGCTGCGCCGGCGCTTCGGCGGCGGCGACGATGCGCCGGAGTCGACGGCGACCTTCCACTCGCAGGCGATCGAAGCGGCGTTCCGCGAGGCTCTTGGCTGCTATCGCGTCGAACCGTTGCCGGTGCGGACGTGGTTGTTCCGGCCGGCGCTCGATCGCACGTACGACCTCGGCGGGGGCCGCTTCGCCAACAAGGATCGCGAGCTCGTGCTGCCGGACAACGGCTGGACGGCTTACCTGGGCGACCTAGCCGTCGTCGAGACGCCTGGCGACCACGACAGCATGGTGCTGGAGCCAAACGTGCGCTCGATGGCGGCGCAACTGCGCGAAGCCCTGGCGTCGGCGGCGGGGCGCGGCGGAGCGACCGCGCCGTGACCGGCCTCGATCCCGCCATCGGCGTCGTCGTCATTGGCCGCAACGAGGGCGAGCGGCTGCAGCGCTGCCTGCGGTCGCTCGGCGCGCAGGCGACGGCGTGCGTTTACGTCGACTCGGGTTCGGCGGACGACAGCGTGGCGTTTGCGCGCAGCGTCGGGGCGCAGGTCGTCGAACTCGAGCCGACGCTGTCGTTCACGGCGGCGCGCGCGCGCAACGAGGGCGCTGCGGCGCTGCGTCGCGCCGGCCGCGACGTCGAGTTCGTGCAGTTCGTCGACGGCGATTGCGAGGTCGAGGCCGGGTGGCTCGCCAAGGCGGCGGCGGCGCTGCGCGGCGATCCGGGCCTCGCCGTCGTATTCGGCCGACGGCGCGAGCGGTCGCGGGATGCGTCGGTGTGGAACCTGCTGTGCGACCTCGAGTGGGACGTGCCGCCCGGTGAGGCGCTGTCGTGCGGCGGCGACGCGCTGATGCGGCGCGCGGCGTTCGACGCGGTCGGCGGATACGACCCAACGCGGATTGCCGGCGAGGAGCCGGAGCTCTGCCTGCGGTTGCGCGGCCGCGGCTGGCGCATCGCCCGCATCGACGCGCCGATGACCGTGCACGACGCGGCGATGACGCGGTTCGGGCAGTGGTGGCTGCGCACGCAGCGCAGCGGGTACGTCGATGCCGAGGGCTGCGCCGAGCTCGGCGTGCGCTACCCGCGCTGGCGCGCCGTCCCGAGCGCGATCGCTTGGGCCTTGGCGTTGCCGCTCGCGGGCGTCGTCGCCGTGGTTGTCGCGGTATCTGCCGGCGCGACGCTGCTCGCTGCGGCCGTGCTCGCCGCTGTCGGCGCGCTCTATGCGCTGCTGTGGACGCGGGTGGCCCGTCGCGCCGCCCGCCGCTGGCCGGTCGTCGAGGCGCGCGCCTACGCGACCTGGATCGTGCTCGGCAAGTGGCCGTGCCTGCACGGCATGGCAACGTGGGCCTGGCGCCGGCTGGGCGGCGGTGGCCGTCGACTCATCGAGTACAAGGGCCCGGCCGGCTGACGCGCAGCTCGTCGCGAGCGAACGCCGTCGTGCTGGCGAGCGCCGACCGCCTCAGGTCCATGCATCTTCGAATGCGGCGAGCAGCTTGCGCGCCTCGGTCGCGGCGTCGTGGTTGGCGGCCACCGCGCGGTGGCCTGCTTCGCCCATGCGCGCGAGCGTGGCGGCGTCGGCATCGAGGGCTCGCCCCATCGCCGCGGCCAGGGCGTCGACGTCGCCCGTCGGCACGAGCCAGCCACTCTCACCGTCGCGCACGAGCTCGGGCGTGCCAGCGATCCAGGTGGTGATCGCCGGCCGGCGCAGCGCCAAGGCTTCCATCAAAACGACGGGCAAACCCTCGGCGAAGCTCGGCAGCACGAGGGCGCGGCTGCGCAGCAACAGCTCGCGGATCTCCGCGCCACTGCGCCAGCCGAGCAGTTGGACGCGGTCGCCGAGGCCGATCGCTGCGATGCGCGCCGTCAGGGCCGCGCGCAGCTCGCCGTCGCCGACGATGGCGAGTTCGAAGTCGCGGCCCGCGTCGCGCAGCTTGGCCGCCGCGGCAACCAACGTCATCTGGCCCTTCTGCTCGACGAGTCGCCCGATGTTGAGCAGCAACGGCCTGCGGTCGCGCGGCGGCGCCGACGGCGGCGCGGCGAGGAAGGCCGTATCGACGCCGCAGCGCACGACGCGCAGCTTGGGCCAGTCCGTTTCCGGCGTCCAGCGCATCAGCTGGCTGCGACCGTGCTCCGAGATGGCGACCGCGAAGGCGGCGCCGTCCACTTTGTCGGCCAGCGAGAGGCCGTGCGGGTCGTCGAACTCCTCTGGCCCGTGCACGGTGAAGCTGTAGCGCGGGCCGCCGAGCTGCCGGCAAAGCAGCGCCACTGCGGCCGAGTTGGTGCCGAAGTGCGCGTGCAGGTGGTCGATGCCGTCGCGCGCGCACCAGCGACGCAGCACACAGGCTTCCCAGAGATAGGCGAAGTTCACGAGACGGCCGCGGCGCGAGCGGCCGCCGAGCCGCCAGGCTGTCGCCAGCGCGCGGCTGAAGGCCAGTGGCCGCGCCAGCACCGTCGCGAGCGTGGCATGCAACATGGCGATGTCGCCGACGTCGAGGATCCGCGCCGTGCGCTCGTGCTCGGCTTGGTCGTCCGGGTCGACGAGCGTGCCGCTCCAGCCGCGCACGGCGTAGCGGCGCACAGGCACGCCCGCCGACTCGATTGCGGCGATCTCGCGCCGGATGAACGTCTGGCTGGCCGCCGGATACTGGTTGATCAGGTAGCCGAGCATGGGGCGCAGCGGACGATGATCGAAAGCGGCGGGGCGGCGGTCAAGCCGGGCTGTACGGCCCCACGATTTCCGGCGTCCTGGCGGCGCGACGCGCCAGCCATCGCTTGTGCGCGTTGGCAGCGGTGAACGCGACGCCGTGCGCGCGCGCCATATTCCGCGATCCGGGAGCGCGTCGCGTGCTACGCTCCGCCACGGGACGCGTTTCGACGCACCATGGCCACGTACAGCATCGCCCCGCAAGTCCTCCTCGAACGCGCAGCTGGGCTGCGCGCCAAGTACCAGACTGCGAAGCCGTTTCCGCATATCGTCATCGACGACTTCTTTCCGGTCGACATCGTCGAGGCGGCGTGCGCCGAATTCCCCAAGCCGGGCGAAATCGCGTGGCAGCGCTTCCAGAACTCGCGCGAGGTCAAGCTCGCGTTCAACGACGAGGCGCTGCTCGGACCCGCGATTCGCGATCTGATCTGGCAGATGAACTCGCAGGTCTTCCTGCGGTTCCTCGAGCGGCTGACGGGCATTGAGAACCTGATCCCCGACCCGCAGCTCTCGGGCGGCGGCATGCATCAGATCGTTCGGGGCGGCAAGCTCGGCGTGCATATCGACTTCAACAAGCATGGCCCGTACCAATTGGATCGACGGCTCAACCTGCTGCTGTACCTCAACAAGGACTGGCGCGAGGAGTACGGCGGCCACCTCGAATTCTGGGACGAAGGCATGACTCGCTGCGAGCAGCGCATCTTGCCGGTCTTCAACCGCGTCGCGCTGTTCTCGACGACGGAGAAGTCGTGGCACGGGCACCCCAACGCGCTCGCGTGTCCCGAGGGCTGGTCGCGCAAGTCGATCGCGCTGTACTACTACACGAACGGCCGTGACGACGGCGCGAAGGCGCCAGAGCATACGACGGTCTTCCGCGACCGCCCGGGCGAACGCGGGCCCAAGGACCTGGGCGGCGGGCTCCATCTGCGCGACTTCGTGCCGCCGATCCTGTGGCGCGGGCTCAAGCGGCTCGCCGGCCGCTGACCCTGGCGCTCGTACGCGGCCCATGACCGCCTTCGCCTACTTCGTGTTCTTCCTGGCGCCGATCTGGGCGCTGAGCCACGTGATGTCGCGACGGGCTGCGCCCCTGGCCGTCGCGCAGGCGGTCGTGGTGACGTGGTTAACGATGCCGCTGCTCCGCATCGATATGCCCGGACTGCCGGACCTGGACAAGGAGACGTTGATAGGGTGCTCGACGCTCGCCGGCGTGTTGCTCGCCGGTCGGCGCCAGGGAGCGCGGATCGGCGCGTCGCCGTGCGACGTGCCGATGATCTGTCTCTGCCTCGCGCCGATTGGCTCGTCGCTCGCGAACGACCTAGGCGTCTTCGACGGATTGTCGTCGGCGCTGCGCTACTTCTTCACCTTTGGCCTGCCGTTCGTCATCGGCCGCATCATCTTCGTCGACGCGGCTGCTGTCGGCGCGCTCGCGCGAACGCTTGCCCTTGGCGTGCTTTGCTATCTGCCCGCGGTGCTGTTTGAGTCGCGCATGGCCCCGCAGTTGCACATGTGGGTCTTCGGTATGCCGGGACGCGTCGGTTGGGAGACCGTCGACGTCTACGGCCCATTGCGCTGGAAGCCGTCCGTCTTCCTGCAGTCGCCCCTCGAACTGACGCTGCTGATGGGCATCGGGTTCCTAGCGGTCTACTGGACGCGCGTCACCACTAGTGCGCGGCGATTTGGCCCGCTGACGATCGGCTGGGCGTCGCGCCTCGCGTTCTTCGCCACGCTGATGGGCAAGTCGCTCGGCGGTTTCACGCTGACGATCGTTGGCCTCGCGGCGCTGCGGGCAACGCGCGCGCTGCGCCACCCAATCATCATCGCGCTGCTCCTGACGGTCGCGCCGCTCTACATCTCGCTGCGGGCGTCGGGATGGTGGGACGGCATGAGTTTAATCGAGTTCCTGCGGGAGAACGTCAGCGTGCGTCGCGCCGAATCGTTCCTGACGCGCATCGACAACGAGAACATCCTGGTCGCCAAGGCGCTCGAACAACCGCTGTTCGGCTGGGGCGGGTGGGGTCGCAACCGCGTCTTCAGCGAGGAAGGGATCGACATCTCCGTCACCGACGGCTTGTGGGTGATTCTGCTTGGGATCAACGGGTGGACAGGATTGTGCAGTTGGCTCGCGCTCGTCACGTCGTGCCATTTGCCGATCCTTCGGCATTGGCGGCGCGCCGGCGCCAGCCGCGTCGCCGACGGTCCGATCCTGTGGGCGATGGTCGTGGTGATTCTCCATAGCATTGACAGCATGGCGAACGCGATGACGAACCCCATCTACTACATGCTGATGGGCGCGCTCGTCTCCGTCGGCCAGGTCGGCCGCTACGTGATGAGTTCTCCGGGCGCAGTGGCCGAAGCCGTCCGCGGCGCGCTTGCGTCGAATCGCCGCGCACCGCTGCAACCGCGGCGAAACATCGCGGCCGGATGAAGCGCCAGCCCTTCTTGGTTTAGCGCAAGTTCTCGTGAGTTGCTGACGTCGTTGCCATCGCGCTCACGCGATCGAGTCCGAATGCAAGCTTCGGTGGGTCATCGAGGTTGCCGATACCGGCGACATGATGAGCACCAGGGAGAATCCGAAGGAAGCGCGGGTTGTCGACTTTGATGGCTGTGAGAAGGCTGCCCTCCATGTTGGCCGCGGTCGACGTATCGCGTTGCGGCGCCGCAGCGCGATGCCGTGCATCGCAGCGATGCTGATCGCGTTGGCCGCAGCGTGCAGCGGCGGCGGCATCGAAGGCGCCGCGGCAGGCGCTGGCGGTGGCTCCGGCGGCGGCTCTGGTGGCGGCTCCGGCTCTGGCTCCGGTTCCGGCTCCGGCGGCGGCACCGGTGGCGGTGGCGTGGCCGGGCCGCGCTGGTCGGATCCGACCACTTGGCCAGGCGGCACGCTGCCCGGCGCCAACACGAACGTGCACATCCCTGCGGGCATGACCGTCGTGCTCGACACCAATACCGCGGCTCTCGACCTGCTGCGCATCGAGGGTTCGCTGCTCGCCGATCCGGCGCTCGTGGTGGGCATCACCGCGGACAGCATCGAGGTCCTCCCGGGCGGCAGGCTTGAGATTGGCACCGCGTCCGAGCCGCACACGGCCGGCGCGACGCTGACCCTCACCGGCGCGCGTGGCGCGCACACGACTCGAGCCGAGGACACCGGCCTCGACAACGACGGCATCCAGCGCGCCATTCGCGTCATGAACGGCGGCACGCTGCGCCTATTCGGTCAGGTGTCCGGCCCGCAGATGACGAAGCTTGCCAGCCACGCGGAAGCGGGCGCGACCAGTCTCGCCACCGCCGACGTGGTCAACTGGCGCGCCGGCGATCGGATTGCCGTTTCGACGACCGACTTCTACGGCGTTGGTCAGACCGAGGTCCTGACGCTCGCCAGCAATGCGACTGGCGCCGTGCTCAACACGACGACGTCGCTGCAGTCGTTCCGTTGGGGCCGCTTGCAGTACCCGCTCGACACGCCGGTCAATGGCACGGGTGTCAGTCTGTCGCAGGGGCCGTTCAATCCGCCGCGCGTCACCACGCAGGCAGTGCTCGACCAGCGCGCCGAGATCGCCAACCTGTCGCGGCGCATCGTGATCCAGGGCGCTGACGACGCCGATTGGCAGCAGCAGGGATTCGGCGTGCACGTCATGGTGATGGGCCTCAATAGCACGGCCCAGGTCCAGGGCGTCGAGTTCCGCCGCTGCGGCCAGCGCCGCGCGATGGGCCGCTACCCGTTCCATTGGCACATGCTGTCGTACAGCGCGTCCACCGCCCAGGGCGCGGGCGGCGGCCAGTTCCTCGGCGACGTCCCTGCCGGCGCGCACTTCCTGCGCGACTCCGCGATCTGGGGCAGCGAGAACCGCGCGGTCACGATCCACGGCACGTGCGGCGTCACCGTCGACAACGTCTACGCAGTCGACATCAAGGGCCACGCGTTCTTCCTCGAGGACGGCTCCGAGATGCGCAACACCATCACGCGGTGCCTCGCGATGCGGGTTCGCGATCCGGGGATGCACCGCATTAAGGTCAACGACAGCGATGCGTCGGGTTTCTGGCTGACCAATCCGGTCAACTCGATCTCCTGGAACAGCGGCTCGGACTGTGTTGGTCGCGGCATCTGGAACAGCTTTGCGCTGCGCTGCTTCGGCCTGTCGCGCAACGCCCAGATCAACCCGTCGCAACTCACCACGCTGTTGCACACGGAGAACACTGGCCACGGCAATCGTACGCAGGGAATGACGACCGAGTTCGTCACCGCCGACGAGGCGGGCAACACGGCGCTCAATCGCTACGACCCGCAGGATCCGTTCTTCATGACCCGCAACAAGGTCTGGAAGAACAACGAAGGCGGCTACATGCACCGCGTCGGCAAGGCGCGCTACGAGGACTGGGTCGGCGCTGACAACAACACCCGCGACTTCCTCGGCCAGACGCTCTTCGCGACCATGAAGGGCTTCCTGCTGATCCAGAGCAGCCTCAACTCGGCCACGCCGTTCGCGGACCCGCGCCGCATCGGTCTCGCCAGCTACCACTTCACTGTCGACATCGAAGACCTTGTCGCCATCAACTACGCGTTCGCTGGTCCGACGATCACGTGGAACTCGCAGTTCGTGTACGGCGGCGGCGTCATCGACTCCTCCGACATGTACCTCGACGGCGTGGCGCTCGGCCACTTCCGCAATCCGGGCTGGCGTCTGATCAACTCGAACGCCGGCTACCTCACGCCAGCGCCGTACTTCGATGGCTTCCCGCTGTCGACTTACATGCTCAACCGCTTTCGCTACTGGTCGGTTTCGGGCGCCAAGTGGGACACGTACGGCTACTGGGGCCAGGCGGGCAACTACCTCATTCCGGACCGTCCGTTCTACACGCACGGCCTGACCAACTTGACGCCCGTCGTTCCGGCCGGCCAGAACGGCTGGTCGACGCCCAGTCTGTTCTACGGCATGACCGACGTCACGTTTGACGCCGAGACGCAGCCCGGCTGGGGCGGCCCGTCGTACATGCCCGTGCGACTCGCGCGCCTTAATTCGTCGAACGTCGAGATCGCCGAGCACACGATTAGCGATCCTGGCCAGGCGCTGTTCCTGCCGGGAGCCCGCCACTGGTCGGTCGCCAAGAATGGCCGGTATCGCCTGACCATCCCGAGTGGCCGCATGCCGGTCTCGCAAGTCCGTGTGGCGATGGAGAACGCCTACCGTGCCGACGATCGCGTCCTGGTCGGCCTGCCCTGGCCCGGCAACGTGCCGGTCGCCGGGCGCTACGACTCAGGCTACGACTCGCGTTCGATCGAGCAGAAGATCGCGGCCAATGTCACCCGCGTGTTCGTGCGCGACGGCTCCAGCATCGACAACGTGCTGGCGGAACCGACCGGCCGACGCATCTGGCAGGACTCGGCTAACAACATGGTCTGGGTCGCGCCAATGGGCGGCATGGCGATCAACGTATGGGGCTACGACGGCCGCACCGACGAAAGCCTGAAGCGCCACCACTTCATCTATCTCTACGCGCAGTGAGCCCATGAGCGCCCAGGGAACGACGAATGGATGGCTTCGCGTCGCGCTCAGCGTCGCCATTGCGTGTGGCGTTGTCGGCGCCGTCACGCTGGCGGTCGCCTTCGGATGGAGTCGCGGCGCGAAGCACGACGCAGCGCCGTCCATCGCGGCGGGCGCGACCGAGCTCGAACTCGGGCGCGAGATTTGCGGCGACTGCTGCGAGTCGCGCATCTGGAACGCGATTGGCGGTCTATCCGGCGTGAGCGACGTCGTCGCGACGCCGGGAAAATCGAAGATCGTCGTGCACCACGACGGCCATGCCGGCGTGGCGCAAGAACTCGTCAGCAGCCTGCGCAAACTCGAGTACCCCGAGGCGAAGCTGGTCGGCGCGCCTGCCGACGTCGACGCGCAGGGGCGCGTGTGGGTGCGGCCGGTCGCGCCGATCCGGTGAGCGGCGCGCGTCGCCGTCAGCGCTCGCCGTCGCGCCGCGTGCGCTGCCAGCGGGTCTCGCGCCCACGGACGAGACCGAGGTAGAGAGGCAGCTTCCAGGCGATGTAGACCGGGGCCCGCAACAGCGTCGCGAACGGCAGCGCGTCGCGTCCGTGCGCCAGCCAGGCGGCGAAGGTCGCCAGCGCGACGACGCCGAGCGCCGCTATGGCGATCGCCAGCGCCGCCAGCCCGGCGCCGACCGCGGCTGCGAGCGCGCCGAGGGCCACCGCGCCCGTCATCAGCAGCGCCAGCATGGACAGCGGCGGCACCATGAGGTCGAGCGCAAGCGCGAACGCAGCTGGCCGCAGGGCGAGTCCGCGCAGCAGCAGGCGCGGCGCGTAGCGCCAGGCCGTGCCGAACTGGCCGTGTTCCCAGCGTCGACGTTGCGTCGCAGCGTCGACGTCGCGCCGTGGCAGTTCGCTCGCGACGCGCACGTCAGCGACGGCGACCGGGGCGCGTCCTGCCAGCGCTGACTCCAGGCCAAGAACGAGGTCCTCCACGATGTCGCCGCCGAGCCGGCGCACCGCCCCGGCCAGGGACCACGGCAGCGCGAAGCCGCTGCCGGTGATGTGGCATGGCAGGCCGATACGGTCCATGCCGCGCGGCCGCACGCGATTGCGCACCACGACCGCGAAGGCGCCGATGCGCGCCAATGCCGATCCGTCGGCCGGCGCGCGCAGCACGTAGTCCGCCTGGGCTGGCCGTCCCGTTGCCAGTGCGACGGCGGCGACATCGCGCACCGAGCCGGCGGCGACGCGACAGTCGGCGTCGACGAACACGACCGCGTCGGGCGGATCGATCGCGAGACTCGCCACGGCGTGCGCGAGCGCGTAGCCCTTGCCTCGGCGGGCGTCATCGCGCCGTTCGAGCACGCTTACGACCGCCGCCGAGGACGTGGCCGCAGCGGCGCGCCGGGCCGCGTCAGCGGTGCTGTCACCGCAGTTGTCGGCGACGACGACGAGCCGGTCGCCGGCGCGCAGTTGCGATAGCAGGCCGACCACCGTCGCGCCGATGCCGCGCTCTTCGTCGTGTGCCGGCACGACCACCGCGACTCGCCCCGCGCCGCCGCCGTCGGCCGGGCGCCGCCGTGCCGGCAGGCAGCCAAGCAGGCATTGCGCGGCGTAGACCGCGGCAGGCACGCCCAGCGCGACGCTGGTCGCGAGCGCGGCGCTGCCGACGATCGTCGCTACGTCCATCGGGGCGCCATGCTCGCGCGCGCATGGTCGCGACGCCAACGGTTCCCCGCGTCCTTCACCACAGCGCGCGGCGGGCGGGTCAGAACTGGGCGTTGACGCAGTTGGTGCGGAACCAGCCGTCGATCGGGTCGAGACCAACGGCCTGGAAGCGCATCAGTTGCCCAGTCAGCAGGCCGGCCGGCAGCGCGTATTGGGTTGACAGCGACGGTGATCCGACCCCCGTGCCGCCGGAGAACGACACGCCGCCGAAGATGCCAACGCCGTCCTCGAGCACCACGGCCAGCGCGTACGACGGATCGATGCACAGCGCGCCGATCGGGGTCGGCAACGACGGCGAGCCGGGGAACGCCGTGAGCAGCACGAATGGCACCTGCGGGACGGCGGCTGCGCTGGCGTTGACGACGTTCACCGTCAGGATCGCCGGCGTGTGCGCCACGGCCAGCACGCGGCCGAACAGCTGGAACGTCGTGGTCGCGCCGGTCGACAGGTTTATCGCCGTGACCACGGCGCCGCCGCCGGCGGCGGTCGCCGTTGCGTTGGTCTGTGCGAAGCCCAGCGCGTCGGTAGCGATCGGCCCCGTCGCCGCGACGATCGCCGCGCCCTGTGCGCTGAACAGCACGGGCACGCCGGCAGCCGGCAGGCCCAGGCCGTCATAGGCGCGCGCGACCAGCGGCGCCGCAAACGGTTCGCCTGCGGTCGTGCGCTGGCCGCTGCCGCTCGCTGCCAGCAACGCTGCTTGCGGCCCGTTCGGTCGGATGCGGCCGAGCATGCCCTGCAAGCTGTTGGCCAGGAACCAGAGGCAGCCGTCCGGGCCTTGGCGCAGCGCGCATAGGCGTTGGAAGCCGCTGGCCCAGCGGATCGCGTCTGGTTGGCCGTGGACCGGCGGGGCCGGCGCCCAGCCGGCTGCCTGGTGGCGAAGGCGGCGGATGTCGCCGCCGGTCACGTCCGTGACGAAGACGTCGCCGTCGTATGCCGCGCCAAAGCCACCGGACGCAGGATTGCGGTAGCGCGGCCCCGCGATGATCGACCGCCACGTCGAGTTCACGTGATCGACCGCAAGGATCGGCTCGGTTAGTGTTCCTGGCGTCGGGCCCGGACAGGCCCATCCCGGCTGGGAGCCTTCACGGATCGGCCAGCCGAAGTCGATGAGCGGCAGCGGACCCTGGACGACTGGATACTCGCTGAGTTCCTCGCACGTGGCTTCGCCGACATCCGCGATGTAGACGCTGCCTGTCGCCGGATCGATCTCGAAGCGGAACGGGTTGCGCAAGCCGTGCGCGATCACGAGTTGCGAGAAGTCGGTCGCGCTGCTCAGCGGGTTGTCGCCGGGGTCGAGTTGCGAGTACGCGGGCGCGGCGAGTCCGGGCGTTGGCGGCAGGCCGGCGACAGCGATTCGCAGCAGGCAGCCGAGGCTGGACGAAGGCGAGCGCGCGCCGCAGGCGTCGACGTCGTCGCCCATGCTGACCATGAGCTTGCCGTCGGGCGCGAAGCGCAGCGCGCCGCCGTTGTGCGCGTTTGCGCCATCGGGGATGGCGTCGAGCACGACGCGTCGCGATGGCGCGGCGAGGACCAGCGCGGTGCTGTTCGGATCGTTCCGCGCGCCTAGCAGCGCGAACCGATCGAGGTGCATGAAGTCGTCGATCGCGCTCGTGTACCAGACGTACAGAAAGCCATTCGTGGCGAACTGTGGATCGGCAGCCAGGCTCAGGAGGCCGCGCTCACCCCCGAACTCGACGGCAGGCACGATGCCGACGACGGCGTACGCGCCATTGGCGTAGACCGTCAGCGTGCCGTCATCGGCAGCGATCAGGCAGCGGCCGTCGGGCAGGAAGCAAAAGTCCGTAGGGCGGTTGAGCGACGACGACAGCAGCGAGTCGACAACGAACCCGATGGGCACGGTCTGAGCGGCGGCTCCGGCGGCCAGTGCGAGCGCGGCGAGCAGGGACCGTGACATGATGGTCGAGAAGCATAGCGCTGGGCGGGCGGCCGAGGCGGTCGCCACGATGCGCCGGATGCGACACACGGTGTGCCGTTCATCCGATGGCGCGCCTGTCGGTATCCTGCGGCCATCCGTCCGCCCCGGCGGACATCATCGTCCTCGTCGCCGCAGACTCTCAATGTCCATGCCGTTGCGCCCCGATCGCCAGCCCGCGCCGATGCTCTTCGGCTTGGCGCTGCTCGCCTACGCGTTGGCGCTGTGGTGGACGTTTGGCGGCGATCCCATCGGCCCGTCGTGGCGCGAGTGCGACACGCAGGCGATTGCGCGCAATCTCGCGTTCGAGGACTTCGACCTCGCGCGGCCGCGCGTCGACTGGCGTGGTGACACAACCGGCGAAGTCGAGTGCGAGGCGCCGATCTACCAGGGCCTCGTCGCCGCGATGCTCCGCGCCGTTGGCGACGTCGACTGGCCGGGGCGGTTGGTCTCGCTGCTTGCGATCGTGTGGCTCGCCGTCTCGTGGTTTCGCCTCTTCGAGCGTTGCGCGTCGCGCGCTGGCGCATGGCTCGGCGTCGCAGCGTTTCTCGCCGGGGCGCAGGCCGCCTTTCTCGGCACCCGCGTGATGCCTGACGCCCTCAGTCTCGCGCTCGGCAGCGCGGGCCTGGCGGCCTTCGTCCGCCACCTCGACGACGGCCGCGCGCGAACACTCGCTGCGGCGACGGCGCTGACGCTCGTCGGCGCCCTGGCCAAGCCGACGACGCTGCAGTTTGTCGCCCTACAGGCCGCCTTCGCCTGGGCGCTGCAGCCGGCGAGGCTGCGTGCAGCCAGGACGTGGTTGGCGTTCGCCGTCGTGGTCGCCGGCGTCGCTGCGTGGCTGCTGCACGCGCGCGCGCTCGGCCTCGCCACCGGACTCACCTTCGGCGTCACGTTCGGCGACGTGAAGTCGCCGGCCCCCGATCACCTGTTGCATCCGCGGCTGTGGCTGACGCTGGCCTGGTCGACACTGCGCTACGGACTGGGATGGCTGGGCGCGCTCGCCGGGGTCGCGCTGCTGGTTCGGCGCGGCGCGACGCGCCTGGACGCGCTGTTCGGCGCCGTCGTCTTTGTCGGCCTGGTCGGATCCTTCCGGTACAGCTGCGATGCGGGGATCGGACCGCAATATCATGCGGTCGCGGCGCTGTTCGGCGCCTGGTTGGTGGCGCGGGCGTGGCCGGCGCGCGCCGGCGCGCGCGCTGGCGTCGTCGCCGCTGCGATTTTGCTGGCCGTCGCGGTCCAGGCCATCGTCGCCGAGACCGAGCATCGCCCCGGCCGCGCGCCAACCGGGCACGACGAGACGGCGCGCATCGTGCAGGCCAGCTGCGCCGACGGCGAACTCGTCGTGGTCCGGAGCCCGAAGCCGGCGTTCGACTCGTTCTGGCGGCGGCCTTCGAACTTCGAAGAGCCGGTGCTGCTGCACCTTGCCCGCCGCAAGGGCTGGGTCCTGCCAGTCGACGGCGTCGACGGTGAGCGACTTGCTGGACTCGCGGCGCGCGGGGCCCGGCTCTACGTCGAAACCGGGTCCGTGCGACTCGATGGACCGCTCGGCGACTGGCTCGAGCGCAACGCGCGGCTGGTCGGGTCGACGGCGGCAGCTAGGATCTATCGGCTTCAACGTCCGTGACGCATCCCGACCGCGCGTTGCAATCCACGCCGATGACACCCAGGGGGAGTAGCGCAGCCGCTGCCGCGCCGCTGCGCGTACACACGGTCTATCCGTATCCTTGCGGACTCAGCGGCATCGCTGGCATCGTCATCGAGTTCTGCGACGCCGTCGATCGCGCGCCCGAGTTGCGTCGCCGCTTCGAGTGCACCGCGTGGGTCGCGTACGCCAATCGCCAGCTATCGCGTCACTACCTGCGCGGCACGAGCCGGAAATGGCTGGTGCGCTTGGCGTCGCGCTTGCCCGGCGGCGAAGCGTGGCTCCGGCGCCAGACCATGCGCAGGATCGGGCAGCACGTCCGTCCTGGCGACGTGTGCATCCTATATCCCGGCCCGACCGCGCCGGACCTCGCGGCCTTGCGGGCCAAGGGCGTCACCCTCGTCCACGATCCGGTCAACACGGCGTACCCCGCTAACTTCGTGGCCTTCCGGCGTGCGTACGCGGCGGCGGGGATGCCCTTGTCGATCCGGGAAGACGCGGTCGCCATCGCCGACGAGCGCGCCCGCTTGTCGTCGCAGGACGTCGTGATCGCCTGCAGCCCGCACGTGCAGCAGAGCTACGAAGCTCTCGGCGTGTCGAGCGATCGCATCGTCCGCTCCAGCTACGGCTTCAGTCCGCACACGTTCCACCCGGTGCGGCGCGCTGCATCCAAGCCGACCTTCCTGTTCGCCGGCACCGGCTCGGTCCGCAAGGGCCTCCCCGTCCTGCTCAAGGCGTGGAGCCGGGCCGGCGTCGATGGCCGCCTGGTCGTGCTCGGCCAAATCGACGCCGAGGTCGCCGCGCATTGCGCCGAGCACATGCGCCAATCGAACATCGAGTTCCGCGACTACACCGACGACCTGGGCAGCGTGTTCGGTGAGGCCGACGTGTTTGTGCTGCCCAGCTTCGAGGAGGGCAGCCCGCTGGTCGGATATCTCGCGCTCGCCGCCGGCCTGCCGTGCGTGATGTCGCCAGCGGCGGCGGGATGGGTCGTTCGCGATGGCTCCGAGGGCTTCGTCGTCGAGCCGGACGACGTGGAGTCCATCGCACGCTCGTTGCGTCGGCTCGCGGACGACCCGGCGCTTCGGGGTCGCATGGCCGCCGCCGCGGCCGCGCGCAGCGTCGACTACACATGGTCGCGGGTGACACAGCAGCGGCTCGCGGCGCTCGCGCCGTTCCTGCCTCGCTGATCGCTGGCGGGCCAGGATCGGGAACGGCGTCGGGATCGGGCGCATTCCGACGCCGATGACGAGCGACGGGCGGCACGGCAGGGCGCACGACAGGTTGCTACAGGAGCCCGCTGCCGTCGGCGCGCTCGCCACGGCGCTGCGCGCGCGACTCTGAGCGCGCTGGATCTAGCCAGCGCCGCGGCCATGATGGGCGGGGTCCCGCTGCCGGCCCGTGCAACTCACCTTCAAAGAACGCTTGCTGCGCCTGCTCGACCGCGAGGAGCGCGACGAACAGCGCACGCACCGCGAGATGCGCGCGCAGCCGATCGACCTGCGCGTGAGCGAGGGCGAGTGCATCCACGGCGCGGTCTACCGCGGCGAACGTGGCGACTCGCACGAGTTCGCGGTCGCCGAGAACGGCAGCAAGTTCAAGGCGGGGGATCTCGTCGTTGTCGGCGATGGCCTCGACCTCGAGCGTGGCGCGCCACTCGTGTGCGGCCCGTACGACGCGCACAAGGGCCTGCTGAGCCTCGTCGGCGATCCGTGGCTGCATGGCGCGCCGCCGCGGTTCACCGTTGGCAAGAGCTACGTCGTCGACCGCCGCGCGCGTTCGCAGCACGGCCGCCTGCGCGACGCCGTGCGCGCGGCGTTCGCCACGCCCCTGCTCGCCGAAGTGCTGGCAGGACGTCACGTCGTCCGCGCCGACGAGGCGCGCTGCCAGCGCGCCGCCGAAGCGCTCGCCGCCTACGGCCTCAACGACGCACAGATCGCCGCCGGCGCCGGCGCGATCGCGACCGAGAGCCTCGCGCTCGTGCAGGGACCGCCTGGCACCGGCAAGACGCGCCTGCTCGCCGCCGTGGTCGCGGCGCTGTGCGCGCGCGGCTGCCGCATCGCGCTGTCGGCGTTCACGCACCGCGCCGTCGACAACGCGCTGTTGGCAATCCGCAAGGCCTCGTCCGACGTTAGGCTCATCAAGCTGGCGTCGTCTTCGGTCGACGCGGGCGAACTGCGCGCCGCCGGCGTGCAGCTGGTCGACGCCAAGCAGCTGCGCGCGCCCGACAAGGGCTGCGTCGTCGCCGGCACCTGCTACCAGCTCGACCGGCTGCAAGACCGCGAGCGCTTCCACTACGCGGTCTTCGACGAGGCTGGCCAGCTGCCGATTCCGCACGCGCTGCCCGGCATGGCGCGCGCGCAGCGCTGGCTGTTCTTTGGCGACCACATGCAGCTGCCGCCGGTGATCACGACGACCGCCGCCGACCCAGGCGCCGCGCAGTCGATCTTCGAGTTCCTGCACGACCGCTACGGCAGCAGGATGCTCGACGTCACCTACCGCATGAACGCGGGTGTCTGCCGCGTCATCAGCGAGACGTTCTACGACGGCCGGCTGCGCGCGGCCACCGACGCGGCGGCGCGGCGGCTGCCGTTCGCGCCGGGAGGCCGGCACGACGAAGCGCTCGACCCCGAGCATCCGGTGACGTGGCTGCGCATCGACCACCATCAGCCCGGCGCGCGATCGCCCGAGGAGGCCGCCGCCGTCGCCGACCTCGTCGAGGACCTCGTGCGTCGGCACGGCGTGCCTCCCTGTGAGGTCGCGGTGATCGCGCCGTTCCGCGCTCAGGTTCGCCAACTGCGCAGCATGATCGACCAGAAGGAGCTGCCTGGCGGCCGCGACATCGTCTGCGACACCGTCGACAGCATCCAAGGTCAGGAGCGCGAGGCGGTGATCGTCTCGTTGACCAGCGGCGACCCGACCGAGTCGCGCGGCCGCGGCGCCTTCCACCTGTCGCTCAACCGGATCAACGTCGCGCTCTCTCGCGCGCGCACCAAGGCCGTGCTGGTCGCCAGCGCGCACGCCTTCCGCGCGCTGCCCGACGAGCCCGACGGCTTGCGCATGGCGTCGCGCTGCAAGGAGCTGCGCGACCGCGTGCCCCAGATCGACGTCACCAAGCTGTACGCGATCGTCGGGGGCGCGTCGTGAGCGCGCCGGCGACGGCGCCAAGTCCTGCGCCCGCGGCGAACGCTGCGCTCGAACGGCTGGCTGATGCCGTCGGCTGGTGTGGCACCGTCGCGATCCTCGGCGCGTTCGCGCTCAACAGCTTCCACGTGCTCGGGCCGCGCGACCCTTGCTACCTGCTGCTCAATCTCGGCGGCGCCGCCGGCGTCGGCTGGGTGTGCTGGCGCAAGCGCGCGTGGCAGGCGTTCTGGCTGGAGGCTGTCTGGGGGCTGGTCGCTGCCGTAGCGCTCGTGCGCGCGGCTCTCGCTGGCTGACGGCTGGTCGTCGCCGTTCCCGGCGAATCGCCGATCGACATTGGCGTCGCGACGCCGCGCGCGCCCATGCGCCAGGTCGTGACCGAGCAGGGCGCCGTCGATGTGCGCGACGTGGGCCTGCGCCAGCGCGCCGCGGCGCCGATCGGGATCGCCGCGCCAGGGGACCGCGAACGGCTCGGGCTGGGCGCGCGCGAGTTTCGGCCGCCTCGACCAACCACGGTCGCGGCCTGGCGTATGGCGCGTGCCGCGGGGGTGGGCCGTCGCGGGGCGTGTTGTGATGCGCCGCTCCCGCGCGGCTGCGATCTGGTCGAACGGGCTGCCTCGTGCGCGGTGGGCGCGCTGGGCGCTCAGTCCGCCGCGGCGCGGCGCAGCGTGAAGCGGTCGCGCAAAGCGCGGCGGCCGTCCTTCGGCTCGACCATCCAATGGCCGGCGATCTCGGCTCCGTCAGTCGACAACGTGCCGAGGTACCGCACGGCGTGGCCGGTCATTTCGAAGACCAGCTCGCCCTTGCCCGCGAGCCGCACGCTCGTGTGCGTCGGTCCCTGGTGGGTCTGGGTGAAGTTGACGACGCGGTCGTTCACCTCGCCTTCGACGACCGAGTGCTCAGGCAACTCGGCGAGGATTTCGACCTCGCTGAGCAGGCGCGCCGCCACGGTGTCCATGCCGAATATCTCGCGATCGAGCTTCTGCGTGCCGACGAGCAGCGTGTCGGCGTCGCGCATCGACCCGACGAATGACTGGCCGCGCTGGGACAGGCGCAGGGTGACGCCGTGCTTGCGTCCGTCCTGCATGTAGTGACCTTCCCAGTCGCCGCCCAGATCGTGCTTGGTCATGTCGCCTCTTGTGGCATCGCCGCGCGCGTTGGCGCGGCTGGTTCTGCGAGCGTGAGTGTGCCGTCGAACGTCGCGCGCGCAATGCCTTCGGCGACCGTCGACGCGCCGAACGCGGCGCAAAGCGCGGAAGTGTCGATGGCATCGGGGGTCGATGGCGGTTGCTGTAGCGGCAGCTCTCTCGCCGGGCCGACGGATTGCGCTCGCGAGGTCGCTGGTGACGCGGTGGACGAACGCTTGCGCGCCGAATGCAGCAGCGCCGGCGGGAGCGCGCGGCTGCACGGCGGCGCGACGGGCGCTGTGGCATTGGGCCGAGTTGTCTGCGGCGCCGGTCGGAGGCAGCCGGCCCGAACTAGCCGCCGCGGATGGGTAAATGGCCTGCGTCAGCGAGTTGCCGGGAGATGGCTGCGCGCAGCCAGCGACGCCAGCCTAGTTGCCCACAGCGTCGCTCACGGCAGCATGCCCAGCGCCAGCCAGCCGACCCACAGCAGCACGCCGAGCAGCGCGCCGAGCGCAAGCACGCGCAGCGCATGTGCGATCGCGCGCTTCACAGCGACTCCAGCAGCGCCTGGAACTGCGCTTCGTCGAGGATGTTGAGCCCGAGCTCCTGCGCCTTCGTCAGCTTGCTGCCGGCGTCGGTTCCGGCGACGACGTCGGTCACCTTCTTGCCGACGCTGCCGGCAGTGCGCGCGCCGAGCGCCTCGACCTTGGCCTTGGCGTCATCGCGCGACATCGTCGTGAGCCCGCCGGTGAACACGAACACGCGGCCGGCGAGCGGCCCGCCGCCGGTGGCCGCCTGCTTCTGCGGTTCCACGCCGGCGGCGGCGAGCGCCTGCAGCGTCACGCGGTTCTTCGGCGACGCGAGGAACTCGACGATTGCCGCCGCGACCTCCTTGCCGACGCCGTCGACCGCCATCAGCGCCTCGTCATTCGCTGTCGCCAGCGCTTCAAGCGCGCCGAAGTGGCTGGCGAGGTCCTTCGCCGTCGTCTCGCCGACGTGGCGGATGCCGATGCCGTGCAGGAAGCGCGCCAGCGTCGGCGTCTTGCCGGCGGCAATGCGCTCGAGCAGGTTCTGCGTGCTCTTCTCGCCCCAGCGGTCGAGTTCGAGCAGCTGCGCTTTCTTGTCGGCGAGCGTGAACACGTCTTCGATCGAGGCGACGAGTTTGGCGGCGACGAGCTGCTCGACCTGCTTGGGGCCGAGGCCTTCGAGGTCGAAGGCGCGGCGGCCGGCGAGGTGGACGATGCGGCCGACGAGCTGGTCGGGGCAGTCGAGGTTGCTGCAGTAGACGAACTTGCCTTCTTCTTGCAGCGGGCCTTGGCACGACGGGCAGTAGGACGGCGGCGCCGCCGGCGCGCTGCTGTCCGGGCGCTCCTCGGCGATCACGCGCACGACCTCTGGGATGACGTCGCCGGCGCGCTGGATCTCGACGAGGTCGCCCTGGCGCACGTCCCGCTCCTTCAGCAGCGCCCAGTTGTGCAGCGAAGCGTTGCGCACGGTCACGCCGGCGAGGTCGACCGGCTCGAGGTGCGCGACCGGCGTCACCGCGCCGGTGCGGCCGACCTGCGCGCCGATCGCCAGCACGCGCGTCTTCGCCAGCCGCGGCGCGAACTTGTACGCCAGCGCCCAGCGCGGCGTGCGCGACGTGCGGCCGAGCTGCGTCTGCCAGTCGGCGCGGTCGACCTTGGCGACGATGCCGTCGAGTTCGTACGGCAGCGCGTCGCGCGCCGCCTCCAGCTCGTCGCGGAAGGCCAGCACGCCGTCGGCGCCGTCGACGACGCGGAACGGCTCGGCGACCTGGAAGCCCCACGCCGTCAGCTGCGCGCGCAGTTCGGCGTGTGTCGCGAACGTCGCGCCATCGACGTTGCCGATGGCAAACGCGATGAAGTCGAGCGGCCGGCGCTTCACCACGCGCGGGTCCTGCAGCTTGAGCGTGCCGGCGACGGTGTTGCGCGCGTTGCGGAACTGGCCCTCGGCGCTCGTCTCCTCGCGTTCCTGCAAGGCGGCGAAGCCGCGCTTGCTCATGATCACCTCGCCGCGCACCTCGATGCGCGCCGGGAACGGTTCCTTGCCGCGCAACCGCAGCGGCAGGTTGCGGATTGTGCGCAGGTTGGCGGTCAGGTCTTCGCCCTGCTCGCCGTCGCCGCGCGACAGGCCGCAGACCAAGGCGCCGTCCTCGTACAGCAGGTTGGCCGAGGCGCCGTCGAGTTTCGGTTCGCAGCTCCAGCGGATCGCCGCGCCGTCGCCGAGCGCCAGCAGCTTCTCGGCGCGGGCGCAGAACTCGCGCACGTCGTCGGCCGCCATGATCGACTCGATGCTGCCCATCGGCGCGAGGTGCTTGCGCGTCGGAAAGCTGCCGCCCTTCGGCAGCGGCGCGCCGACCCGCTGCGTCGGCGAGTCTGGCGTGACCAGCTCCGGGTGCGCCTTCTCCAGCTTGCGCAGCTGCACGAACAACGTGTCGTACTCGGCGTCGCTGATGTCGCTGTGGCCGCGGTTGTAGTACTGGTCGTCGGCGAGGCGGATCTTGCCGCGCAGCGACTCGAGCTCCTGCTGGACCTTCACGCGGATGGTCCTAGGGGCGGTGGCGGGGGCGGTCAAGCGCAGTGCGTGGCAGCTGGCGCGCGGGCTGGATGGCGCCGTGGGGGCCTTTGCTTGGTGGGCGCGGAGTTGCGAACCGCCGGCGGCTGCAAGCGGAACGCCCCACGGTCCGTCACGGGCGGGTAGAGCGGTGCGCCGGCGACCTGGACGCCGGTCGGCTGTGGTCGCGGATTCGCGATGGCGTGGCGGCGGCGCGGGCGGAACGACCGCCGGAGCGTGTCGCGGCGCGCGCTGCGGTTGCGGTTTGGCCGCGGACGCGCGGCGCACGCCTTGCAGCGCCTCAGGCCACCGGCATCGGCGGCGGGCGTAGGCGGCCGCCGTGCTTCTGGCGTGCGCCCTCGACGAACTCGTAGACCGCGTTGTCGCTGCGGCACGCGCGCGTGTAGCGGCGGTTCTGCTGCGTCGCCATGGCGTCGAAGATCTGCGCCTCGGTCACCACGCCGGCGGCGACCGCCGCGTCGGCAAAGGCTTCGGCGCGCGTTGGCGGGATGCGCCCCAGGATCGGATCGAGCGCCTCGGCTGTGCACGCATCGCCCTCGACCAGCAGCGCGTCGAGCTGTTCGGCATGCGGGCAGTTGTTGCTGGCCGTCGCGGTGATGCAGCCGCTCTGCATCTCGAACAGCAGGTCTTCGCCGTTCAGGCGCACGCGCATGACGCCGGCCTTGCGCATGCGGCTCAAGAACTGGAACACCGACAGGAGCGGCATGCTCTGGCTGGTGCCCCTGAGGCCTTCGACCGCCGGCGCCGCGGCAGGGTGAAATGTCGGCGCGGGCGCCGTCGCTGCCGGGCGGGCCGCCGTCGGCATAGCCGGCGTCGTCGCGGCGGCGCCGAAGCTGGCGGGTCGCAGGCCGGGCGCCGCTCGCGCTGGCGCCGCCTCAGTCAGCGCGGGCTGCGGCGTCGGCCGCGCGCGCGCGGCGTTCGGCTGTGGCTTGCTGGCGCCGTTCAACGCGCCGGCGAGGTTGCCGCTGACCTTGCCGCGCTCGAGCAACTCGTGGATCGCGTCGGCCAGGTTGCGCATGCCGTTCTCGATGCGCTCGAGCGACGCGCGGCTGCTGTCGATCGGGATGCCGCGCATCGAGATTTGCTCCAACGTCTGCGCCAGCACTGAGGCGAGCGACACGAAGTCGTCGCAGTAGCCCTGGATCAGCGAATTTGCGGCCGAAGCCGGGAACTGACCGACGTGCATGGCGCCGTCATCGGCAGGCGAGGCCGCGCTGGTGTACCGGTGTAGGGCGCAAGCGCTTTGTCTCTGCGGCCAGCGCTCGCGCCGGCGCCGAACCTGCCATGCCACGGTCGCGGCACGCCGCGATCCGGACGCCCATCGCCCACGGTGGCCGGAGAAATGGGTGGGCCGACGCCGACGGGATGTTCGTTCATCGCCTCGTCGCCTCAGAACGGCAGCTCGTTGACGTCCACCGGCCCTGGCGACGGCTGGCGGCGCGGCGGCGGAGCTGCAGCTGGGGCGGGGGAAGGCGCAGGCGCCGTTGTCGCCGGTCCAACCTCCACCGGTCGGTAGCCGTCGTACGGCACTTCGTTGCGGCGCACGACGCCGCCCCCCGGTGTCTGGTACTCCGCCGGCCGGATCTCGACGAGCGCGTGCCGGCCCTCGAGGTCCGTCGGCTGCAGGTCGACGGTGCCGCTGCACGGCAGCCCAAGCGCGTGCAGCACGAGTCGCGCGCGGCCGCGACCGCGCGCGCTGAACACAAGACTGTCCCACGCCGCCTGCTTGCCGACGTGCTGGCCCTCGGCGACGGTGAGTTTCATCGACCAGCGCTCGTCGCCGGCACGCGTGGCGCCAGCGCGGACTTCGGCGATGCGGCAGACGTACGCACCCGCCGGCACGCTGATGTAGTCCCGCACCTCGCCGGTCTCGTCCAAGTCGATCTTCATACGGTGTCCCTCTTCGTTGTGACGACGGCAATGGGGTCCGCGGCCGCGGCGAGGTTGCAACTGTTCTCGAAATCCGGCGCGCGCCAGTACCGTGTCGCCGACTCCGCCGCCGCCGGCGGCGCCCGCCTTGGCCACGACGACCGCACCTGCCGCCGACTTGCACGACCCCCGCAGTTATCTGCGGTTGGCGGGCCGCCACTACGAGAACTTCCCGGTCGGCAGTTGGCTCTTGCCGCGGGCCGCGCGCGTGCACCTGCACCGCATCTACGCCTTCGCCCGCACCGCCGACGACCTGGCCGACGAACTGCGCGACGCCGCAGCGCTCGCGGCCTTTCGCGCCGACTTCCTGCGTCACGTCGACGGCGGCGCCACCGACGTGCCGCTGTTCGCCGACCTCGCCGCGACGATCCGCGACCAGCGCCTCGAGCGCGCGCTGTTCACCGACCTGCTCGATGCGTTCGCGCAGGACTGCGTGCAGACCAGCTACGACGAGTCCGAACTGCGCGACTACTGCCGCCGCTCGGCCGACCCGGTCGGGCGCCTCGTGCTGCGCCTGCACGGCTACCGCGATCCGGCGCTCGACGCGCTGTCCGATCGCATCTGCACGGCGCTGCAACTGCTCAACCACCTGCAGGACCTCGGCAGCGACCGGCGCGAACGCGGCCGCGTGTACTTCCCGCGCGCCGACCTGCAGCGTTTTGGCGTCGCCGACGCTGATCTGCTGGCCGTGACCGCGAGCCCGGCCGTGAAGGCGCTCGTCGCGCACTGGGCCGCGCGCCTCGCCGCCGACTTCGCCGCCGGTTGGCCGCTGGTCGCCGCCGTGCGCGGGCGGCTGCGCTGGGAACTGCGCGCGATCCTGCGCGGCGCTGCGGCCGTGCTCGCGCGCTTGCGCGCCGTCGACCACGACGTGCTCGGCGGCCGCGTGCGCCTGACCAAGGGCGAACGGTTGCGCACCGTGCTCGCCGGGTTGCTGCGCGCGTCGGCGCCGGACTTCGCCGGAGGCCGCCGATGAACGTCGCCCCGCTGCGCCCGCCAGACGCCGAACTCGACCCGGCCGACGTCACCAAGCGCTCCGGATCCAACTTCCTCGCCGGCTTCGCTTGCATGGACGAAGCGCGCCGCGCTGGCATGACCGCGATCTATGCGTTCTGTCGCGTCGCCGACGACGCCGTCGACGATGCGCCCGACGCCGCGACCGGCGCTGGGCGGTTGGCGTTCTGGCGCGGTGAACTGCACGCCGCCGCCGCGGGCGCGGCCGCGACGCCGGTCGGGCGTGCGCTGCAGGAGACGATGCAGCGCTTCCGCCTGCCGCCGGGGCCGCTCGACGACCTGCTCGACGGCGTCGCCACCGACCTCGCGCCGCGGCCGTTCGCCGACGACGGCGAACTGGCGCTGTACTGCTACCGCGTCGCGTCGGCGGTCGGCCTCGCGTGCCTGTACGTGCTCGGTCCGACGTCGGCGGACGCGCGCGCGTTCGCCGACGCGCTCGGCCACGCGCTGCAGCGCACCAACATCCTGCGCGACCTGCGCAGCGACGCGGAAGGCGGCCGCTGTTACGTGCCAGCCAACTGGCTCACCGCCGCTGGTTGCGAGCGCAGCTGGCTCGCTGGCACGGGCCCGGCGATCGCGTACGCGCCGGGTGGCCCGGTCGCGCGTATCCGAGCTGACCTCGCCGAAGCCGCCGCCGGCCACTTCGTCGCCGCGCACGCAGCGCTGCGCCGGCTGCCGCGCGCCGACCGCCGCGCGCTGGCGCCCGCGCGCGTGATGGGCGCGGTGTACGGCGAATTGCTCGCCAGGCTGCGGGCGCCGGCGGCCGATCTTCGCGGTCCGCGCGTGCGCGTCGGCAAGGCCAAGAAGGCGTGGTTGGCGCTGCAGGTGTTCGCCGGAGTGCGGCCGTGACCACGGCGACGGCGGCGGCGATGGAAGCGTCCAGCGCCGCGTCCGCGCATCGCGCCCCAATCGCTTACGTGCTCGGCGGCGGCGTCGCCGGCTTGCAGGCGAGCTTCCTGCTCGCCGAGCGCGGCTACCGCACGACGCTGCTCGAGTCGCGCGGGTGGCTCGGCGGCCGCGCCTTCTCGTCGTTCGACAAGGCTGCCGCGCGGCAACTCGACAACGGCCCGCACGCGATGCTCGGCTGCTACCGCAGCACGCGCGCGCTGCTGCGGCGGCTCGGCGCCGAGGGGCTGTTCCAGCAGGACCGTGCGCTGGCGATGGCCTGCCGCGTGCGCGGCGGCCGGGTGCTGCGGCTCGAATTGTCGCGCCTGCCGGCGCCGCTGGCCTTGCCGCTGGCGCTGTGCCGTTTTGGCCTGCCGTTGGGCGCGCGACTGCGGGCGCTGTGGGGCATGGCCAAGGCGCTGCTGCCGACCGGCAACGACCGCACGCTCGCCGAGTGGTTGGCGCAAAACCGCCAGACCGGCGCGCCCGACGCGCACCTGTGGCGGCCGCTGTGCCGAGCGATCATGAACGTCGCGCCCGAGCACTGCGCCGCCGCCGACTTTCTGACGACGCTGCGCGAAGCGTTCACCGGCAGCGCGGCACGCGCCGCGTTCTGGCTGCCGTTGCGGCCGTTGGGCGAGGTGTTTGGCGAGCCGGCGCCGCGGGCGTTGGCGGCGGCGGGGGTGACAGTGCGCTGTGGGGTGCGCGTGCAGGCGCTCGAATTGGGAGTTGGCGCGGCGTCAGCGGCGACTGCTGACGAGCGTGGACACGGCGCTCGGCCGGCGCTCGCCGGCGAGCGCGGCGCCCCTGCGAGCGCCCTCGCCGCCATCGTGCTCGCCGCTGGCGAACGCATCGTCCTGCAACGCGGCGATGTCGTCGTCTCGGCGCTGCCGTGGTTCGCGCTGCGCGCCGCGCTGCCGTCGCTGCCGGAGCCGCTCGGTCGGCTCGATGGATCGCCGATCGTCAGCGCCTACGTCACGCTCGCGTCGGACGCGCCGCCGCTGCCCGACGACGGGCCGGTGGTGGCGCTCGTCGACGGCGCGCCGTTCCACTTCCTGCTGCGGACGCCCGGCGGCGATCCGCGGCAGTGTGCGCTGTTGTCCGGCGGCGACCGCTCGCTGGATGGCCTGACCGTAGAAGCGATCGCCGCGCGCGCGCTGGCGCAGCTGGCCGAGCACGTGCCCGAAGCCGTGCTCGGCGGCGCCACGGTGCATGTGCGCAAGGAGCAGCGCGCGACCTTCGTCGCCGCGGTCGGCAGCATGGCAGCGCGGCCCGCGCCCGGTCGCCTGCCCGGCGGCCCCGACAACCTGTTCGTCTGCGGCGATTGGACCGCGACGGGCCTGCCGGCAACGCTCGAAGGCGCTGCGCGCTCGGCTGAGTGCGCGGTCGCGGCGGCGCCGGAACCGCGCGGCTAGCAGCGGCGCAGCTGGCTGGCTGCGGAGGTCGGGCGCGCGGCCGAGCACGCGGCGGCGTGCAGTGCTGGTCCGCTGCGCACGCGACGCGCCGTCAGACCCTCAGCCCAGCGCTTCGTCGATCTTGACCGCGATCTCCTCGAGCAGCGCGTACAGGCGTCGGCGCTCGGCGTCGAGGTTCTTCACCACGGCGACGAGCTGTTCGACGTTGCGCGCGTCCTCGAGCTGCTGGTGGAAGCGATCGGCGGCGACCGACTCGATCTGCCGCAGCGTGCGCGGCGTCGCTTCGGCGACGACGGCAGCGGCCTCGGACTTGGCCTTGCGCTGCCCGCGCGGCTTGACCGGCACGAGGCCGAGCATCGCCTTGGCGCGGCCGTACATGATCGGCGCGATCTTCCAGCCCTTCTGCTCGCACTGCGCCCGCAGGTCGGCGTAACTGAGGCTGCCGTCGCGGCGCAGCTCGGTCACCAGGAAGTCGAACGCATCGGAGCCGCGACGACGCGGGGCGACGAGGTTGGCGTCGGCTTCGTTCGGCCCGCCTTCATCGCGGCGAACCGTCGGCGCGGCGAGCGGCGCAGCCTTGGCGGCGGGCGCTTCGCTTTGCGGCGCCAGCACGATCGCGTGCGACGGGCGCCGCATCGGCGGCACGCCGAGCTGCTTGCGGGCGCGGCCGTACTGGATCGGTTGGATGGTCACGCCGGCTTCGCCGGCGAGGCGCCGCAGCGTGGCGTAGTCGAGATCGGGGTTCTCGCGGAGGCGTTCGACGGCGAAGGCTTCGCCGGAGATGCGTTGCGGTGCGGGCGTGGACATGGCGTCGGGCGGAATCAGGGGTCGCAGATGCAATCGCGCGCATTGCCGGCGCGCAAGCGGCAATCATACCCTCATTCGACGTGGATGTGGCGGCCGCCGTTCTCCTCGGCGAGCGGGCCGAGGAAGTCGGTGTCGTTCTTGTTGCCGAAGGTGACGCAGTGGATGGCGATCCGCCGCAAACGGTTGGTTTCGCGCACGCGCCGGCGAATTTCCTCCTTGTCGACGACTTCGCCGACGGTCGGCGCGCCGTCGCTGATCACGTACAGCGTGTCGAAGCCGGCGGCGTAGTACTTGTCGTGCAGGCCGCGGCCGCCGAAGTCGAGCGCGCTGTTGAGCGCGTCGTAGAGATTGGTTGCGCCGTTGGGCCGCAGCGTGTCGAGGAAGTTGCCGAGCAGGTCGTCGCGCGCGGTGTCGTCGAGCTTGACCAGCGCCGGCCGGCCGCCTTCCTGCCGCCAGATACGCACGGTGTCGCTGAACACGACGAGGTTGATCAGCGCGCCGTCTGGCAGCGACATGATCATGCGCTTGAGCTCCTGCACGACGAGCTGCGCCTTGGTGCCGGTGGCAGTCGGCTGCGCGTTGGTGGTGGCGCCGGTGATCGTCGCCGGTTCGGCCATCGAGCCGCTGAAGTCGACGACGAACAGCACGCGATCGGACTCGACTTCGAGGTCGAAGAACTTGGCGTAGCGGCTCTCCTTTGGCTTCTGCGCCTTCTGGTCGGCGAGCGTGCGCACGGCGAACGACGCGCCCTCCTTGGCCCAGAACTGCTTCCACGGCTCGATGCCGCCGCGGGCGACGCTCTGGCCGGTGAGGCCTTCGAGGATCTTGTGCAGCCGCACGTCCATCGCCCACGGGTCCTTCTTGCGCGCGAGCTCGGCTTCGAGCCCCTTGATCAGCTGGGGGATCACGCTCTTGCACTTCTGTGTCGCGAGCCCGAACGCGGCGGCGCTGCGCACCTGCCATGTCTGGTCGCGCACCAGCAGTTCTTCGAGGCGCGCGTTGGCTTCGGCCTGCGTCTTGGCGACGGCGGCGTCGGGCTTCTTGCCGAGCGTCTCGTCGACGTGCGGCGCGAGTGCTGCGCCGATCGCGTTGGCGGCGGCGATGCGGACGTTGGGCTCGGCGTCCTTCAGCAGCTCGACGAGCGTCGGCACGAGGTCGAGCGTCGGATCCTTGGCCATCGCGTTGACGGCCTGCACGCGCAACTCGGTCGGCATCGACCGGCAGGCCTTCATCAGCTCCAGCTGCGCCTCGATGCTCGGATGGCCGCCGAGCACGCGCAGCGTCGCCGCGGCTTCGACCTGGTCCTTGTTCTTGGTCTGCGCGCGCAGGCCGGGCGTGGCGAGCTTGCCGAGCAGCCACGGCAGGATGCCGTCGCCGGTCATCGTGCGCAGGTGCTGGTTGGCCATCGCCTGCACGCGCCACGGCTGCAGCTCGCGCTGGAAGTCGACGAGCTCGACGGCGCTGTCGCCGCCGCCGGCCTTGGCGCCGCCGCCCGGCTTGGGCTCGACCGTCGCCAGCTCGAACAGCAGCTGCGCGGCGGGCAGCGTGTTCCACTGCGCGACCTTCTGCATGCGCTGGTCGAGCGTCGCCACCGCCGCGTCGTCGACGACGCCGTCCTTGACGAAGCGCGCGGCGCCGACGCGGTAGTCCTGCAGCCACGTGCGCAGCGCGGTGACGTCGCCGGCGAGCACCGGATCCGCCGGCGCGGCCTCGGCCGGGGCGGCGGGGGCAGTGGCGGGTGTGTTCGCGGGCTTCTTGCCGGCGGTCGGCTTTTGCGCCGCGGCGGGCAGCGCGAGGGCGGCGAGGGTCAACCACGGCACGAAGACGGCGCGCATCGCCGCATGGATACGCGCGGCGGCGGCGGTGGGGAAGGGGCGGGGTGGGGCGTGGGATGCGGGTGCGAGCGGCGGCCAAAGGCGAGGCGGCTGATGGCGCGGCGGACAGGCCGTTGTTTCGCGGGCGCCAACGGCCGCAGCGAAAACGTCGCATCCGTGTACGCCTGTCACCCGGTTGGGCCATGCGGGCACCAAAGCGCCATGCCGCCCACCCGACTCGCCGACCAGTTGTGCGCCGCCCTGCGCCTTCGGCATTGCAGCCCGCGCACCGAAGAGGCCTATGTGCATTGGCTGCGCCGCTATGT
Source organism: Planctomycetota bacterium (assembly GCA_016872675.1). Lineage (GTDB taxonomy): Bacteria > Planctomycetota > UBA1135 > UBA1135 > UBA2386 > UBA2386. The sequence continues at coordinate 2,329 of VGZG01000026.1, read as the reverse complement.
CACGTTCCACGGCATGCGGCATCCGCGCGAGTTGGGCCCGGTCGAGGTCACCGCGTTCTTGTCCCACCTCGCCACGGTCGAACGTTGCGCCGCCGCCACCCAGAACCAGGCGCTCTGCGCCCTGCTGTTCCTCTATCGCCACGTGCTGGATGTGCAGCTGCCGTGGCTCGACGGACTGACGCGCGCGCCGGTTCGCGAGCGCATCCCGGTGGTCCTCGATCGCGCCGAACTCGCCGCGGTGTTGCGGTGCCTCGACGGCGCGCCGCGCCAGATCGCCAGCCTGCTGTACGGCTCGGGCCTGCGACTGCTCGAAGCCGTGCGCCTGCGCGTCAAGGACGTCGACTTCGCGCGCAACGCCATCACGGTTCGCGCCGGCAAGGGCGACAAGGACCGTCAGACGTTGTTGCCGCTGCCGGCCCGCGCCGTGCTGCTGCGGCAGCGCGGCGACGTGGCGCGCCAGCACCAGGAGGACCTCGCCCGCGGCGCTGGCTGGGTCGAACTGCCGAACAACCTCGCGCGCAAGCTGCCCAATGCCGGGCGCGAGCTGGCGTGGCAGTGGTTCTTTCCGGCGACCCGGCACTATGTGCATCCCGAGACCGGCCAGCGCCGACGCCATCACTTCCACGAGACCGCCGTGCAGAAGGCCGTGCACGCGGCCGTGCTGCGCGCCGGCATCGGCAAGCGGGCGTCGTGCCACACCTTCCGCCATTCGTTCGCGACGCACCTGCTGGAGGACGGCTACGACCTGCGCACGATCCAGAAGCTGCTCGGTCATGCGGACGTGCGCACGACCATGATCTACACGCACGTGCTCAACCGGGGGCCGCATGGGGTGCGCAGCCCGCTGGAGGGCATCGAGGCGGGCCGAGACGAGCGCGGCGCGGGCGATGGGGGCGACGCGCGGCGGGATGAGTGGGGCCGGGATTAGGCAGTTCGGCCGAAGGACGGTGGGGCTGGAGAAGGGGCGGCGGTGGACGGATTTGTTGCGGTTGGCGGCGGGGTTACACTGACCGGGGTCGGGAAGTGCCGGTGTTCGGCACTTCTGTCGAAGACGAGTTGGGCCCACCTGGAGCAGGTCACTACATGCAAACCACTGGTCAAGTCAGTCCCTTCGGATGGAACGCTGCTGGGTGGTGCGGCGCGCTGCTGGGCTCCACGATCTGGCTACTCATCCTGGGCGTCGGCGTGTTCGCCGAGGACTTCGCCGCTGGAACCCTGGCCTTCGCCGGCTTCGCAGCACTCAACCTCTGGGGGAGCGCCCTTTGGCGCCGACGCGATCGCTTGTCTGCGTACTCCGGACTTCAGTGGATGATGGTCGGGCTTCTGGTCGTGTTCGCAGCGGTGGTCTTGATCATGATTGCAAGGGTTCCATCCATCCCCCTTCCCTACTGGGCAATCGCAGTCCCCCTGCCGTTGATGGCCATGTTCTGGCTGCGTCAGCAGGCTGCGAGGGGGCCCAACACGGCATAGGAGCCGACGAGCGCCGCCAAGCCGGCGCTCGCGGCTCAATGCCAAAGACGTTGGCTGGATTGCCTCCGAGCTTCCCATGAAGGACCTCACTGAGATTCTTGTCGAGCACGTCCGGCAAGTGTGTGCCTCCCGGGCATCGTTCTCCGATGAAGAGGAGTTTCATGCCGCGATGTCGCAGCAGCTCGGCCACTGCTCCAACAAGGTCCGAGTTGCGTTTGCCCCTGCGCGCCTTCCGGCGAAGCGTCCCTTCCCTCCGGACATTCAGGAGTGCTCTCGAAAGGGCAAGATGTTGGCGCCCGAGGGCAAGGACCCATGTGGCGGTCGCCGCGTGGCCCTCGACATCCACTGGAAGACTGACGGTGAGTCGGTGCCGATCGAGCTCAAGTACCGGCCGCACTGGAACTCCGATGTCTACGGGTATGCCTTCCTCAAGGATCTGCATCGCCTGGAGCGCCTGCCGGACATGGAGTGGGCGCCACACCGCTACGCAGTCTTTCTGACGCCGGTCGATGACTACTGGTCCAGCAGCGCTACGCGCGAGCCCAAGCCGTTTCGCCTGACGCATGGGCATCGGACGCCCGCGCGCTATTGGGTGCAGTACGATCAGCCGAGTGCCGCTACTCGGTGGTTCGACTACCCGCCGTTCTTCCTCTGGCATCCGTACGAGTTCACGTGGCACGACATCCGCAATGCCGGGCGATGCCTTGTCGTTCGTGTTCGTTCGCAGTCGAATGACGCGTAATCTTCAACCAGCCAACAAGCCCTTGGAGCCGGCGATCGCCGCAGCGGCGATCGCGGCTCAAGGGCAAAGACGTTGGCTGGATTGCCTCCGAGCTTCCCATGAAGGACCTCACTGAGA
>VGZG01000025.1 GCA_016872675.1 Planctomycetota bacterium | reverse complement strand
CGTCGGTCTTTGCGGTCGGCGCGGCCTCGCTCGGCGCGGCGGCTGGCGGCGCGCCGTCGGGGCGCTGGCCGCGGCGGCCGCGGCCCTGGGCGGGAAGGTCGCAGGCGGCGAGCAGCGCGAGCGCGCCGCCGATCAGGATGTGCGGACGCATGGTGCGGTGGGGTTGGTTCGTCGGCGTGGCCATGGTCACGGCTCCTTCTTGGTCTCGACGCCGCGCAGCCAGACGGAGTGCAGTTCACCGGCGGGCGACATCGGGTCGCCGGTGAACACCAGCAGGTTCGCGTCCTTGCCGACGTCGAGCGAGCCGGTCGTCTTGTCGATGCCGAGGATCTTCGCCGGCAGCAACGTGACGCCCTTGAGCGCGACGTCCTGCGGCAAGCCGTAGCGGCAGACCTGCATCAGGTTGAAGAACAGTTGGCGCACGGCTTGGCCGCTCTCGCCGATGGCGAACGCGACCTCGACGCCGGCGTCGTGGAACTGCAGCGCGGGGTGCACGAGGTAGCGCGAGCGCGGCAGCGTCGTCAGGTCCGGCGGCAGCAGCACCGGGCACTTCCACGCCTTGACCTGCTCGAGCACGACGTCGAGGGTGCCTGACGTCGGATCGTGGCGCGCGACCGCGACGGCGCGCGGGAACGTCAGCTTGTCGCCGACGGCGTCCTGCCAGTGCAGCAGGTCGGCGGCCGAGTCGATCTGCACGATGGCGCGGCGCTTGCCTTCGAGCAGGTCGGCGAGCACCTCGAGGTTGGGATCCTTCGGCGGCGCCTTCGGGGCCTGCTGCGGCGGTTGCTGCGGCGCTGGCTGGCCCTGCGGCGCAGGTGCCGGCGTCGGCGGCGTGGGAGTGGGGGTCGGCGGCGGGGTGGGCGTGGGATTCGGCGTCGGCGGCGGCGTGGGAGTGGGGGTCGGGTTCGGGCCCGGCTTCGGCGGTTCGTTGCCCTTCGGCGGTTCTTGCTTGGCTTCGCCCGGCTTGGCTTCCGCCGGCGGTTGCTGCGGCTGGGGCGGCGGGGTCGGCGGCGCTGGCGGCTTCTTGCGCTCGTCGACGACCTTCTGCGCCTTCTCGAACTGCTCCTTCAGCAGCTTCTTGGTGCCGCTGTCGCGCACCATGCCGACCTGCACGAACGCGTCGTCGTCGACGGTCAACTGCTCGACGGTCTTGCCGTCCGGACGCAGCACCGCGCCGAGGCCGGGGAAGCCGCTGCCGTTGGGATTGAGCGCCAGCGACGTGACGCCGGCGCGCAGCAGTTCGCCGAACACCGGCTGCTTGGCGTAGAGGCCGTCGACGACCTTGGTCGCCGGCTTGTTCTGCGTGCCGCCGCCGCCCATCGGCATCGGGAGCTCCATGCCGCCGCGCCTGCCGCCCATCGGCGCGTCGCCACGCGGCTGGCTCTGGCCGGCGAGGCCGGCGCGCGACCACGCGCTGACCAGGCCCGGCATCACGGTCTTGCCGGCGCAGTCGACGACGCGCGCGCCCGGCGGCACGACAGCGTCGGCGCCGATGGTTTCGATCTTGCCGTTGCGGATCACCAGCGTGCCGCGCTCGATGGCGGGGCCGGAGACGGGCAGGAGCCGCGCGTTGGTGAACGCGATCGGCCGCGCGTCCTGCGCGAGGCAGGCGGTCGCGGCGGCGAGCGCCAACAGGGCCGAGAGGGCGGTTCGAACTGGGGTCATCGCACGTCTCCGAGTCGGTGGACCAAGGTTCCTTCGATGTAGACCGCGCGCGGCGCATGGCGCGGGTCGAGCGGGTCGCCGTCGACGACCTGGAAGTCGGCGTCCTTGCCGACCGTCAGCGAGCCGACGCGATCCGCGACGCCGATCTGGCGGGCGGGGGCGAGCGTCAGCGCCATCAATGCGGCGTTCCACGGCAGCCCGAGCCGCGCCGCCATCGCGCCCTGGAGCTGGAACTCCTCGGCGGCGACGACCGGCGCGTCGGTGTTGATGCTCATGTCGGTGCAGCCGGCGTCCCAGTAGGCCTGGCACATGCCCTGCATGCGGCCGTACGGATCGAACTGGAACATGCGCGGCCCGAGGTTGAGGGGCGTCTTGCGGCGCGCGAGCGACTCGGCGGCGAGCCAGCCGTCGAAGCAGCCGTGCGACAGCACCATCTGCACGGGGAAGACGTCCTGGAACATGCGCGCGGTGGCGATGCAGTCGCGCAGGCCGGCGGTGTGGATCAGCACCGGCACTTCGCGGGCGAAGACCTGGCGCAGCTGTTCGAGCTCGGGCTCGAACCTCGGCTTGGCGCCCTTGCCGTCGCGGTGCGCGCGCCACGCCGCCTCGTAGGCCTGGCCGCGCTCCAGCTGGCGCATCAGCAGCTCCTTGCTGCCCATGCGCGTGGCGCCGAGGTCGCCGCTGCCGCGCTCGGGGTTGAAGCCCTGCGCCACCTTCATCGCGCCCGGCTGGCGCAGCACCATCGCGTCGAGCGAGCCGCCCCAGCGCATCTTGAGCAGCACGCCGAAGCCGCTGATGTTGGTGCCCGAGCCCGGGATGAACAGCGTCGTCGTCACGCCGCCCGCGGCGGTGCGCCGCACGGCCTCCTCGCTCGGCTTGACGACATCGAGCGTGCGCAGCTCGGCGTTGAGCGGCAGCACCATGTCGTTGATGTCGCCGCCGCCGCCGCTGACGTGGTGGTGCAGGTCGACGAAGCCGGGGCACAGCCACGCCTCGCCGTGGTCGACGACGTTCGCGCCCGTCGGGATCGCCACGTCCTTCTTCGCGCCGAGCGCGACGATGCGGCCGCCGTCCTCGACGAGCACGCCGCCGTCGATCGGCGCCGCGTCGACCGGGACGATGCGCGCGGCGAGGTGCGCGGTCGCCTGCGCCGAGGCGGCGGCGGCGAACGCGAGCAGCGCGCAGGCGATGGCGGCGGGGGAGGTCACGTCAGCGGCTCGCGGTCACCAGACCGGCCGCGACGGATCGCGGCGGTAGCAGATCTGGCCGTTGATCACCATGACCTGCACGGCGCTGCGCGGGTCGATCGGGTCGCCGCTCCAGACGCCGAGGTCGGCGTCCTTGCCGACGGTCAGCGAGCCGACGCGGTGGTCGATGCCGGCGAAGCGCGCGTTGTTGATCGTCAGCGCGCGCAGCGCGACCTCGTGCGGCAGGCCGAGGCGCACGCCGATGGCGGCCTGCACCGTCAGCTGTTCCTGCGGCACGACCGGCGAGTCGGTGTTGACGCCGACGCCGTCGCGGCCGAGGCCGAGCACCGGGTCGCGCCAGGCGTAGTACTTGCCGCCGTCGTGCCAGGTCTGCATCAGGCCGAGGAACTGCGACGTCGCGCGGTCGAAGTGGTAGTTGCGCGGGCCGGCGGCGACCGCCATGCCCGACTCGTAGGCGTTGCCCGACAGCCGGTAGGCGTCGAACTCGCCGTGCACGACGACGGTCCACAGGCCCATCTCGTGGCGCAGCATCTGCAGCGTCTGCAGCACGACCTGGTAGATCTGCGTGTGCACCGACACGAGGTACTCGTGGCGGAACAGGCCGCGCAGCAGTTCGAGCGTCGGGTCGAACTTCGGCTTCGCGCCCTTGCCCGCCTGCCAGGCCTCGTGCTGCTCCCAGTAGCGCTTGCCGTCGAGCAGGGTCATGCGGATGCCCTCGCTCATGCCCATCATGTCGGTGCCGAGGTCGCCGCTGCCGCGCTCGGGGTTGCCGGCCTGCGCGATCTTGAGGCTGCCCGGGAAGCGCACGAGCGCCTCCTCCGGCGACTTCGCCCACGTCTTGGTCAGCGTGCCGAAGCCGCCCATGTTGGAGCCCGAGCCCGGGATGTACAGCGCGGTGCTGATCCCGCCCGCGCGCCCGACGCGGATCTGGTCGTGCTCCATGCTGATCAGGTCGAGCGTGCGGAACTCGGGGTTCGTCGGGTGCACCGTGTCGTTGAGGTCGAAGCTCTCCGACGCGATGTGGCAGTGCATCTCGATGAAGCCCGGCACGATCACGGCGTCGCCGCAGTCGACGACCTCGTAGCCGGCGGGGATCGCGACGTCCTTCGCCGTGCCGACGGCCTCGATGAGGCCGTTCTTCGTCAGCACGACGCCGTCGACGATCGGCGCCGCGGTGATCGGCAGCACCTTGGCGGCGCGGAAGGCGTAGCCGGGGCTCGGCAGGCCGCGCGGACCCCACTTCGCCACCTGGTAGTCCTTCTCCTCCTTGGGACGGCGCGGCCGCCACAGCTCGAACGGCTTCGCCGGCAGGTTGGGGCCGGACTGCGGAGCTTGCGTGGGCGCCGCGGCGGCCGGCGCGCCGTCCTGGGCGGCGAGGGTGGCCGCGAGCGCTGCGGCGGCGACGAGGCGGAACGGGGCGTTCACTGCTTCTCCTCCCGGCGGTCGACGACGATCCGCCCGTTGCACACGACGACGAGCACGCGGCTCTGCGGCTCGAACGGATTGCCCGAGAACGCCACGAGGTCGGCGTCCTTGCCCTTCTGCAGCGAGCCGACGCGGTCGTCGAGGCGGAACGCGCGCGCGGTCGCCGACGACATGCCGGCGAGCGCGTCGGCCGGGCTGAGGCCGTAGCGCACCGAGTAGGCGGCGTGCAGCGGCAGCAGCTTGGCGTTCTTGCACTCGCCGCTGCCGAACAGCACCGGCAGGTCCATGTCGGCCAGCATCGACGCGACGTTCTTCAGCTCGCCCTTGTCCTCGAACACCGTCTCCGGGCCGACGAGCACGGCGGGCTTGCGGCCCTTCAGCGGCGCGGCGTCGTCGTACAGGTCCTCGACGCCGGTCAGCACGTAGGGGATGCCTTCCTTCTCCAGCAGTTCGACGACGTCGCCGATGGCGGCGCCGCGGTTGCAGCGCACGACCAGCGCCGCCTTCTTCTCGATCGCGGCGCGCATCGGTTCGAGGCCTTCGTCGACCTTCGGGGCCTTGGGCTTGCCGTCCTCGTCGGGCTTGCTGGCGCTCGCGCGACGCGGCGCCGGCGCGCCCGACGACTTGCTGATGCGGCGCGCGATCAGGTCCTGGTCGCCCATGCGACCGAGCGTGATCTTCGACGTCAGCACGTCGTCCTTGATCGTGCCTTCGAGCGTCGCCGAGCCACCCATGCCGCGGAACTCGATCTTGAGCTTGCCGCCCTCGAACGAGCCGCCGGCGATCGGCTGCGCCGGCACTTCACGGCCGGCGAAGCTGATCTTGATGGTGCCGTCGACCTTCGTGCCGTCGAGCTTCAGGTCGAGCGTGAACTTCAGTTGGATCTGGCCCTGCACGTCGAGGTCGCCCTCCCAGACGCCGCTCACCGGATCGACCGGCGCGGCCTCGGGCTTGTCCTCGGTCGGCGCCGGCGCCGGCGCGGGCTGGCTCTCGGCCTTCTTGCCGGCCTGCCAGTCGGCGAGGTCCTTCTCGTGCTTCTTCCAGGCTTCGACGTACTGCTTGCCGCGGTTGAGTTGCTCGGCGAAGCCGCGGATCGCGTCGGGGCCGATGGCGTCGTGGCTCATGCGCAGGCCGGCGATCGGCCGCACCGTCATCGACGCGTGGTCGGCGGCGCCGGTCTTCACCGCCGCGAGCCGGCCGCTGACCGGGCCGCCGTCCTTGCCGGCGACGAGCACCGTGGTGATGCCCTCGCGCAGCGCCGGCGCGAACATCGGGTCGTCGTGCGCGATCGCGTCGTGCACGCGCTGGTTGGGCGCGCCGGGCGGCACGAACATGCCTTCGCCGGCGAGGCCGAGGTGCGAGAACGCGTCGATCAGGCCCGGCGTGACCACCGCGGTCGGCAGGTCGACGACCTGCGCGCCGTACGGGATCGCGAGGTCCTCGCCGACCGCCTTGACGCGGCCGTCCTGCATCAGCACGACGCCGTTGCGGAACGAGCGGCCGACGCCGTCGTGGATCAGGCCGGCGCGGATCGCCAGCGCCGTCGACGACGCCTTGCGCGCGTACGCGCGCTCGCCGTCGACCCAGGTCTGCTCGACCAGCGTGCCGACCGCGAGCGGATCGCCGCTCAGCACGATGAAGTCGGCGTCCTTGCCGGGCTGCAGCGTGCCGACGCGGCCGTCGACGCCGAGGATCGCCGCGGCATCGGCGCCGACGGCGCGCAGCGCGGTGGCGGCGGGCAGGCCGTGGCGCACGGCGACGGCGACCGCCATCAGGTAGTCGCGCAGCGGCACGCCGGGGGCCGGCGCGAGCCCGACCAGCAGGCCCTTGGCCGCGGCCTTGGCGGCGGCGTCGGCGCGCGGCTCCGGCGACTTGTCGAGGCGGTCCTCGCCGCCGGGATTGGCGCGGCCGAAGCGCACCGGCACGCGGAACGTCGCCGCGACCTTCTGTGCCGCGGCGAGGTCGATCACCTCGGCGATCTCCTGCGGGTCCTCGAGCACCATGCGCACGCCGAGTTCCTGCTGGAACAACAGCGCGCGGCGGATGTCGTTGGCGAGGAAGGCGCCGGCGCGCAGCGGCAGCGCGCCCTTGATGACGTCGGCGAGCGGCCGTTCGTCGAAGCGGTGCTCGGCCGGGCCTTCGCCGCCGGCGCGCAGGTCCTTGTCGGTCGCCGCGGCGAACGCGGCGCGCAGTTCGGCGAGCACGCTGATGCGCGCGGTCGGCGTCTGGATGCGCGCGGCCTCCAACGGATCCTCGTCGGTCGGGTGCGGCGTCGGCTCGAACACGCGCGGCGCGTTGAGCGCGGCCTCGGCGAAGTTGACGCGCAGCGCGGCCGAGTCGTCGAGCACGCGCGCGACGAGGTCGCTGCCGGCGAGCTTGACGACGGCGCCCTGGCCGCCGACGAGCCGCGCGCGGCCCGGCGACAGGTAGGCGGTGGTCACGCCGCCCTGCAGCGCGGCGAGCTGGCTGCGCTCGAAGTCGAACTGGTCGACGGCGAGCGCGTCCGGCGCGAACTGGTACTCGGAGTCGGCGGCGTTGGCGAGGTCGCTGTCGGCCGCGACGATGCCGGGCATCACCACGCGGCCCGACGCGTCGACGACCGGCGTGCCGGCCGGCGGCGCGTCCATGCCGACGCTGCGCACCTTGCCGTCGACGACGACGAGCCACGCGTCGCGCAGCGGCGCCTTGCCGTCGCCGAGCAACAGCGTGCCGCAGCGCACGGCGAACGTGCGCGACGGGACGGCGGGATCCTGCGCTGGCGCCGCGGCGGCGAACGCCGCGGCGGCGAGCAGCAGGCGGACGAAGGCGGCGGCGCGCATCAGCGGACTCCGCGGCCGTTGCCGTTGCCGGACTTGGGCGCGTCCTGCTTGCCGCCCTCGGCCTTCGCCGGTTCGGCCTTGGCGGGCTCGGCGCCGTCCTTCTTCTCGGTCTCCTTCTTCTCCGGGCCGGCGGCCTTGCTGGCCTTGGCCTTCTCGGCCTCGAACAGGTACTGCAGCCGCGGGTCCTTGCTGCGCTCGTAGACCACCTGGCCCTCGAGCACGACGGTCTCGACCCACGACGTCGCCTGCAGCGGGTCGCCGGTCAAGATCTGCAGGTTGCCGAGCTTGCCCTCGCTGAGCGAGCCGAGCTGGTCGCCCATGCCGATCAGCTGCGCCGGGACCATCGTCAGCGCCTCGATCGCCTTGTCGCGCGCGATGCCGTGGCGGACGCACGTGCCGAGCTGCCACCACGGGTAGGCCGTCGGGCCGCCCTGGCCGAGCGTCAGCGCGAACGGCACGCCGGCGTCGGCGAGCAGCTTGGCGCTGCAGAAACGCTTCTCCTTCTGCGTCTCCTCGTCGGTCTCGAAGTACTCGATGGCGTCGTCGAGCACGACCGGCTTGCCGAGCTTCTTCACGAGGCCGACGCCCTCGTCGATGTTGTTGCCGAGCACGACCTGCAGGTCGAGGTCCTGTGCCAGCCGCAGCGCCTCGTCCAGTTCGGCGAAGCTCGGCACGTACAGCCAGCCCTTCGCCTTCTTCTGCACAAGGTCGACGGCGCCCTTCTTGGTGCGGTCGACCTCCTCGGTCCACTTCTTGTCGGCCGGGATCGCGCCCGCCGCCTTCTCCTTGTCGAACTCGGCCTTGCGGCGGTCGAAGTCGGCGAGGTACTCGCGCACGTCGGCGATGGCGCGACGCAGCTTGCGGATCTGCTGCAGGCGGCCGCTGCCGCCGGCGGCGAGCGACATCTTGATGCCGGTGTTGGCGGCGATCGTCATGTCCTCGACCGTGCGACCGAACGGCCGGACGACCATGCCCTGGCCGGCGAGCAGCGTCTGGTTGCCGGGCATCACGTGGATCGCGCCGACGCCGTTGCGCAGGCAGTCCTCGAAGTACGGCGAGGCGGGGTCGACGGCGTCGCCGACCGTCAGCCACGGCACGTTCTGCATGTTCTCGTTGAAGTTGCGCATGCCGCCCTGCGAGTGGGCGACGACCCACGTCGGCATGACGGTCTTGCCGGTCGCGTCGATGACCTTCGCGGCCCACGGGATCTCGACCTCGGCCTGCTTGCCGATCTTGGTGATGCGGCCGTTCTGGATCAGCACGACGCCGTCTTCGACCACGGGGCCGCTCACGGTCAGGATGCGGCCCGCCTTGACGGCGAGCAGGTCCTGGGCGAACACGGGCGATGCCGCGATCGCGGCGGCGACGGCGCAACGGAGGATGCTGCGGAGCAACGGAGCGGAGAGCGACATGGCGTTCATCGGAGGACCTGCACGGCGATGCCGTCGACAAAGACCGACTCGGCCGCAGCGGCCGGGTCGAGGGGATCGGTGGACCAGACCACGAAGTCGGCGTCCTTGCCCTTCTGCAGGCTGCCGGTCCGTTGGTCGATGCCCAGGAGCCTGGCGGGCTCGATCGTCACCGCGTCGAGCGCCCGGGCGGAGGAGATGCCGTTGCGCGCGGCGAACATCGCCTCGCGCACGAGGTCGAGCGACGCGGCGTTGCTGCCGGTCGTGATGACGAACGGCACGCCGGCGTCGGCGAGCAGGCGGGCGGTCACGCTGCGCGGGTCGGCGCCGTCGGCGCCAGCGCTGCCGGCGATCGCGGTCGCGCTCGGCGCGCCGAGCATCACGGTGGTCTGCGCCGCCTTCAGCTCGTCGACCAGCATGTGCGCGTCCTGCGCGTCATCGAGCACCGTGCGGTAGCCGAACTCGGCGGCGAGCCGCAGGGCGGTGCGCAGGTCCTGCTCGGAGCGCGCGGTGGTGACCGCGGTCACCTGACCGCGCAGCACGCGCGTCAGCACCTCGACGCCGGGGCTCGGCGTCGCCGGTGGCGCGTCGGCCGACTTCTCGAGCGCTTCCTTGGCGTCGTAGAAGGCCTTGCGCGCGGCCCACACCACGCCCATGCGCGTCGTCGGGCGGCGGTAGTAGATCGAGTCGACGCTGCCGCCGCGGATCGCGCGGTTGCCCATCGACGGCTCGGCGCCCATGACGATGCGCAGGCTCGCATCGTGCTTGACGACCATCGCCTGCGGGTCCTTGGCGTGCGTCTTGAGCACGACGCCGAGGCCGCCGATGACACTGCGCGCGCCGGGCATGACGTGCACGGCGGTGACGCCGGCGCTGCGCGCGCGCACGAACGACGGGTCCGCGGGTTCGAGGCTGTCGAGCACGCGCAGGTGCGGCGTGACCTCGTCGCCGTTCTCGTTCATGTCCGGCGTATTGCCGGCGCGGAACGACGCGTCGATCAGGCCCGGCGTGATGGTCTTGCCGGCGCAGTCGACGACTGCGGCGCCGTTCGGCGCCTTTGTGTCGGCGCCGCCAATGGCGAGGATCTTGCCGCCGCCGACGACGAGCACGCCGTTGTCGATGGCGGGCGCGCCGCCTGGCAGGATGCGGGCGTTGCGATAGACAGTGACGCCGTCCTGTGCTGGCAGCAGCGCGGCGAGCGCGAGCGCGATGGCGCCGAGGGGAAGCGAACGGATCATCAGCGGACTCCGGCGGCGGGGGACGAAGCGGGGTTGGCGGCGGCCGATGGCAGTTCGCCATGAACGCGCGCGCCGTCGACGTAGACGGCGCGCAGGGCCGAGCCGAGGTCGAGCGGGTCGCCGCTCCAGACGGCGAAGTCGGCGGCGCAGCCTTGGCGCAGCGCGCCGACCTGGCCGGCGACGCCGAACATCTGCGCTGGCGCGCGGCTGAGCGCGGCCCACGCCGACTTGCGGTCGAGGCCGTGGCGCACCGCGAGCGCGGCCGACAGTCGGGCCTGATCGGGCCGACCGGTGAAGCAGAACGGCACGCCGGCCTCGGCGAGGCGGGCGGGGAACTGCAGTTGGGCGAGTCGCATCTCCGGCGCGAGGCCGCCGATGACCACCGCGGCGCGCTGGGCGACGAGGCGGTCGAGCGCCTTGTCAGCGTCGCGGGCGCCGACGATCACCGCGTCGAAGCCGAAGTCGCGCGCGAGGTCGAGCGCCTGCTGGATCTCGCTCAGCGTGTCGGCGGCGATGGCGATCTTGCGGTTGCCCTGCAGCGCGCTGCGCAGCACGGCGACGTCCGGGCCGGCGGCGGCCGACGACTTTGCCTGCGCGAAGGCGCTGCGCAGCAGGTCGACGGCGCCCATCAGCGAGGTCGGCGGCCGCTCGGGGTTGCGGGCCGCGGCATTCAGCGACAGCGCGAGGTGCAGATCCGGCGCGGCGACGCTGCCGCCGCCAGCGCCCGGCTTGACCAGCGCGCCGAGGCCGCCGGCGATATTGCGCGGCGACGGCGACAGGATCGCCGAGGTGAAGCCGCCGTGCGGCAGCTTGGCGAGCTCTTCGTGCCACGGATCGAAGGCCTCGACAGCGCGCAGGTCCGGCGTGAACGGCAGCGCCGCCTCGGCGAGGTCGCGGTCGCGGCCCAGCGTCGTCGGCGGCAGCACGAAGCCGGGCACGACCAGGGCGTCGCCGCAGTCGATCGCGGTCGCCTTCGCGGCGGCGTCGGCGGGCACGTCCTGGCCGACGTACGCGACCTTGCCGGCGCGCACGAGGAAACGGCCGTCGGCGAGCACGGCGTCGGGGGCGATGACGACCGTCTTGGCGCGGACCAGCAGGTCCTGCGCGGACAGCGTCGCGGCGAGCCCGACGAGAGCGGTCGGCAGCAGCGTGCAGCGCAACATCACTTCACCTCGTATTCGGCGTTGCCCTTGCCCAGCACGAGCAGCACCCGGCTATCGGTCAAGAACAGCGGCCGGTCGGTGACCAGCACGTCGGCGTACTTGCCCGGCTGCAGCGAGCCGGCGTCCTTGGCGACGCCGAGGATCTCGGCGGGCGTCAGCGTGATCGCGCGCAGCGCTTCCGCCGGCGCGAGGCCGCCGCCGACGGCAGCCGCGGCCTGCAGCGGCAGCAGCGACGACCACGAGGCGCGGCCGGTCGCGATCGCGAACGGCACGCCGGCAGCAGCGAGCCTCGCCGGCAGCTTGGTGGCGTCGAAGCGGTCGTACGGCGGCTCGAACGGGATCGGCAGGCACTCGGTCAGGACCACCGCCGCGCCGGCCTTGGCGATCTCGTCGGCGAGCGCGGCGGCGCCGTAGGCCTGCTCCAGCACGAGCACCGGCACCTTGCGCGCCTGCTGCAGCGCGAGCGCCGCGCGCAGTTCGTCGGGGCGGTGGGCCTCGACGCGCAGCGGCAGTTCGCCGTCGAGGACCTTGAGCAGCGCGTCGCGCTGGGGCTCCTTCGACGGCGCCTTGGGGTAGGTCGGGCGCTTGGGGCCTTCGTCCTTCTTCTCGGCCGCGGGTGCGCCGCCGGCGGGGGCGGGCTGTTGGCCGTCCGGCTTTGGCGCGTCCGGCTTCGGCGGCTCTTTGGGCTTGGGGTCCTGCGCGATCGCTTCGAGCAGCGTCAGCAGCGCCGCTTCGAACGCGGCGGCCTGTTCGCCGTCGAGTTGCTTCGGCGGGTCCTTCTTCGGCGGTTCATCCTTGGGCGGGTCGTTGCCGCCGCCGCCTTGGCCCGCGCCGGCGGGCGCGTCCGCGGGCTTGCCGTCGCCCGCCGGCTTGTTGCTGCCGGTTGGCTTGTCGCCCTCGGGCTTCTTGTCGCCGTCCTTCTTCTTCTGGTGGAAGGCGAGGTAGTCGGCGAACTCCTTGTCGTACTTCTTGAGCGCGTCCTCGTGGTCGGTCAGCGCCTTGCGATACTCGTCGAGGCCTTCGAACAAACCGTCGGCTTGTTGCAGTTGCTGCTGGCGCTCGAGCGCGTGCGACCTGCCGGGGCCGTTGGTCATGCGCACCTGTAGCGCCGCCTTGTCCTTGCCGGACCACGGCTCGAAGCCGCCGTCCTTTTTCGGCCGCACGATCGCGCCCTGGCCGCGCACGAACGCCGGCGAGCGCACCGTGACGTACGCCGTAGTGATGCCCTGGGCCGCGAGGTCGTGGACGCGGCTGTCCTGTTTGCGCAGGTCGTCGACGAACGCCGTGCCGCCGTCGCTGCTGCCGTCACCGCGCAGCGATGGGTCGGTGTAGGCGTCGGTCGCGGCGTCGATCAGGCCGGGATAGACGTGTCCGGTCGGGAAGCTGCGCACGACCGCGCCCTGCGGCACGTCGATTTCGCCCTTCTTGCCGACGGCGACGATGCGCTCGCCACGGATCACGACGACGCCGTTCTCGATCGCGGGGCCGGTGACCGGATGCACGGAGCCGGCCTCGATGACGACCGGCGCGAAGCCCGGCGGCAGGCGGCCTTGGCGGCGCGGCCGGCGGGGCTGCTCACCTTGCGGCGCTTCCCCTGCTGGCGTCTCGGCCGGACGCTCGGCGGGGACAGGCGTAGGGACTGGCGGCTCCTGCGCGCGGCCGTGGGGCGCTGCGAGCAGCAGGACGAGGGCGCACAACGACGCGCCAAGGAAGGACGGCGAGCGTGGAATCCGCATGAGGCGAAGTCGGAATGCCGACGAAGGGGTCGCGAACGGCGATGTTTGCAGGCAGTCAGGTTAGGGGGACACTAACGGATTTTGCCCGCGGTGACGTACCGGGCTCGCAAGCGTTCGTCTCGGCGGGCGAAGGGGTTGCGGTCGGGCGGAGTGGGCGAGGAAGCCACCTACAGCGGCGTCGCGTTCGGCCCGCGCCCAAGCGCGCGGCGCCGGTGTCCGACCCGGTTTCGCTGCGGCGAGTCGCAAGCGCGCATGCTGCCTTGGCTGTGGCGGTATGCCCCACGGCTTTCTGCCACCGATGCGTTCGCTACTCCCACGGCAGCGGCTTGCTGCGGCTGGTCGGCCGGCGCGTCGGCCGCGGCGGCGGGGCGGTGGTCGGCAGGGGCTTGGCCGCGCGGATGGCGGGGGCGAGGCGGCCGGTGACCGCGGCGAGCAGGAACTCGAGCACGTCGTCGGCCTCCCAGGCCTTGCCGCCGCGCTGCTTGGGCAGGATCAGGTGGGTCTTGCCGGCCTCGACCGGGCGCACGTCCTGGCAGCAGTCGAGCCAGCTGCCGCCGAGCGGCACGCCCGGCGCGTGGCGGACGACGACGCGGTCGTTCTCGACCCACTGCACGCCGTGCGCGCCGAGCGCCATCAGGCCGTGCTTGAGGCGGAACACGCGCAGCAGCGTGCGCACTGGCGTCGGCAGCTTGCCGTAGCGGTCCTTGAGCTCGGCCTCGAGCTCGCGCAGCTTGTCGTCGTCGGTCGCCTCGTCCATCTCGCGCAGCAGTTCGAGGCGCTGGCGCGGGTCGGCGAGGAAGTCCTGCGGCAGGAACGCCTGCACGCGCAGGTCGACGTCGACCTCGACCACCTGCGCCGCGTTCGGCCGCTGTGTCTTCGCCGTGTCGACGGCGGCGCGCAGCAGCTGGCAGTACATGTCGTAGCCGACCGAGGCGATGTGGCCGGACTGCTGCGGGCCGAGCAGGTTGCCAGCGCCGCGGATCTCCAGGTCCTTCATCGCGATCGCGAAGCCAGCTCCCAGGTGCGAGAACTCCTCGAGCGCCTTCAGCCGGGCCTTCGCCTCCATGCCCGGCGGCTCGTCGCGGTCGAGCAGCAGGTAGCAGTAGGCTTTCTCGCTGCTGCGGCCGACGCGGCCGCGCAGTTGGTGCAGTTCGGCGAGGCCGAAGAGGTCGGCCTTGTCGATCAAGATGGTGTTGGCACGACCGATGTCGAGCCCGTTTTCGACGATGGTGGTGCTGACCAGCACGTCGAAGTCGCCGCGCACGAACGCGCGCACGGTCTTCTCGATCTCGGCCTCGGTCATCTGGCCGTGGCCGATGGCGACGCGCGCGCCGGGGCACAGCTGACGGACGCGGACCGCCAGCGGCTCCAGCTCGCTGATGCGGTTGTGCAGCACGAACACCTGCCCCTGGCGCGCGAGCTCGCGCGCGATCGCGTCCTGCAGCACGCGGTCGTCGCGGAACAGCACGCGCGTCTCGACCTCCTGGCGGCCTGGTGGCGGGTTGTCGAGCGTGCTGATGCCGCGGATGCCGAGCAGCGAGCCGTGCAGCGTGCGTGGGATCGGCGTCGCCGACAGCGTCAGCACGTCGACCTCGGCGCGCAACTGCTTGAGCCGCTCCTTCTGCCGCACGCCGAAGCGCTGCTCCTCGTCGACGACGACCAGCGCCAGGTCGTGGAAGGCGACGTCGTTGCCGAGCAGCTGGTGGGTGCCGATGACGATGTCGACGTTGCCCCTGCCGAGCTTGTCCTCGATCGCGCGCCGGTCGGCGCCGGTGCGGTAGCGCGACAGCATCTCGACCGACAGGCCGAAGGGCTCGCAGCGGCGCGCGAACGTGCGCGCGTGCTGCTCGGCGAGAATCGTCGTCGGGCACAGCACGGCGACCTGTCGGCCGCTGAGCGCCACGCGGAAGGCCGTGCGCAACGCAATCTCGGTCTTGCCGAAGCCGACGTCGCCGCACAGCAGCCGGTCCATTGGCGATTCCTTGGCGAGGTCGGCCTGGATCTCGGTCCACGCGCGCGCCTGGTCCTGTGTGTCGCGGAAGGCGAAGGCGTCGAGGAAGTCGCGTTCGAGCGCGTCCTGCGGGTACGGCGGGCGCTTGACCAGCGCGCGCTTGCTCTGCACATCCAGCAGTTCGGCGGCGAGGTCGAACAGGGCCTCCTGCACCTGCTCCTTGCGCTTCTGGAAGCCCTTGCCGCCGAGCTTGTCGAGCGGCGCCTTGCCGCCGCTACCGACGTACTTCTGGACGAGGTGGATCTTGCTCGCCGGCACGAGCAGCTTGACCTCGTCCTGGAAGCACAGCCGCAGGTGTTCCTCGGCGCCCTGGCCGCGCGTCACCAGCTCGGTGCCCTCGAAGCGCGCGATGCCGTGCACCGCGTGCACGACGAGGTCGCCGGGGCCGAGCTCGAAGAAGCTCTGGATGGCGCGGCTCGGCATCACCTGCCGCTCGCGCACGCGCGCCTGCTGCGGCACGCCGGCGAACTCGACATTGCTCAGCGCCGTTGTCTGCAGGTCGGGGACGCGGAAGCCGCGACTGATCGCGCCGGGCAGCAGCTCGACCTTCTCGGCCGCGAGGTCGACGCCCTTGTGCGCGAAGATCTCCTGCAAGCGGTCGCGTTCGTCGTCACTGCGGCAGAACAGCAGCACGCGGCCCAGCACGCCGCGGATGCTGCGCAGCCGGCCGGCGGGATCGGCCTCGCCGGAGCCGACGGCGCTGCCGGCCGAGAGCACCTTGTAGTCGAGGTCGTGGCTCGGCAGCGAGCTGATGTCGACGCGCGCGCACGGCCGTAGCGTGTCCTGGATCTCCTGCACGGCGGCGCGCAGGTCGGGCGCGAACGCGGCGAGGCGCGCGATGCGCTCCTCGATGCGCAGCGGCTCGTAGGCGAGCACCAGCGTGCGCGACGGCGTCAAGTGGCGCAGCACCGCCCCATCCTCGTCGGCGTCCTTGCCGCCGAGCGCCAGCGCGTAGCGCTCGTGCACGACGAGCGTGCGCTGCGTGCTCGGGTCGAACGTGCGGATTGACTCCAGCGTGCGGTCGAAGAACTCCAGGCGCACGGCCTGCTCGGCCGCCATCGGGAACAGGTCGACGACGTCGCCGCGCACGCTGCACTCGCCGGGTGCGAGCACCAGCGGCACCTGCCGCAGGCCGGCAGCTTGCGCTTTCTGCAGCACCTGCACGCGGTCGATCGTCTGGCCGGCGTGCAGCCCGAGCTGCGCGCGCGCTAGCGCCTTCGGCGTCGCCACCGGCTGCAGCAAGGCCTCGATGCCGCACAAGAGCGGCGCCTTGTCGGCGGCGTGCCGCTGCAGCGCCTTCTGCCGCTCGCTGCGCGTCGTCGGATCGGGCTGGCCGTCGTCGCTCTGCTCCTGCCGCAGCAGCACGTGCGACGGCACGCCGAAGGCCGCGAGATCGGTCTGCAGCTGCAGGCTGTCGACGTCGTCGGCGGTCAGGATCAGCGAAGCACCCTTGTGGCGTTGCTGCAGCACGGCGACCAGCAGGCCGGCCGAAGCGCCCCACAGCCCGCCGGCCTTGCGCTGGCTGCCCAGGGCGACCTGTTCGCACAGCGTGCGCGTCACCGGCAGGCCGGCGAAGGCGTCGACGAGGCGTTGGGCGGGGGAGGGCGGCACGTTGCGGGGCGGAGAGGTTAGGCGGCCGGAGCGGCGAGGCGCCATCCTGCTGTTGCCGTGTTCGCAGGGTCCGCGTCGGTGCCCGCTCAGGCGATCGCGACGGTGGGCCGATCGCGTCGGTCCGGTCATTGCGAAGGAGAGACCGCCTGCGCTGCGCGATTCACGCCCCGCCCCGCCGCCTCCCTGGATGTGCAGCGGCGAGATGATGCCGGGACGGCCGGGCGCAAGCGAGCGCGGGAGGTCCCGGCGGCGCGGCGCGGGGCGCCGCAAGCAGATTCCGTCGGCTGATTTCCGAAGGCCGACCTCAGACGATCGCTCACGCGCGCGTGAACACCGCGTAGTCGTTCTGCGCCTGGCCCTGCGCCAGCGCGCGATCCATCGCCGCCGCCACCGCGGGCAGCACCAGCAAGGGTTCCTTGCCGGCCGCCTCGTGGCACAGCCGCACGTCCTTGCGCGCCATCTGCAGTTCGAAGCTGGCGCGACCAGCGCCGCCCCGCGCGACGCGGTGGCCGAGGTAGCCGAGCGCCATGCCCGGCTTGAACACGTCGTAGAAGGCGAGCATCTGCTCGGCCGGCACGCCGCTGCCGGCGCCGATCGCCAGCACGTCGGCCATCGCGGAAGCGAGCGCGAAGAACACCGAGTTGCCGGCGAGCTTGTGCACGGCGGCAAGATCGGGCCGTTCGCCAGCGTGCCACACCTTGCCGGTCATCGGCGCGAGGTCGGCCTCGATGCCCGCGTGCTCGGCGGCCGGCGCGGCGTAGACCAGCAGGCCCGACGCTTCGCGCGCGTTGGTCGGCGACATGAAGGCCGGCGCCGAGACGTAGCGAACGCCCTGCGCGCGCAGCGCGGCGAAGCGCGCGGCGACCTTGGCCGGCAGGTTGGTGCTGTGGTCGTAGACTGGCACGCTGCGGCCGAGGCCCGGCAGCGCCTGCGCCAGCACCGCGTCGACGACAGCGTCGTCGGTCAGCACGAGGTGCGCGCGGTCGGCGCCGCGGACGCAGTCGGCGGGGTCGGCGGTGGCGATGGCGCCCTTCGCCACCAGGGGCGCCAGTTTGTCGCGCGTACGGTTCCACACGCGCACGGCGCAGCCCTTCTGCAGCAGGTTCTCGACCATGGCCGACCCGAGCAGGCCAGTCCCGAGCAATGCGATCGTCGTCATCGTCGGACCATGGTGGTGGGCCGACGCGACGCGCGCAACGGCGCGGCGCGGCCTACTGGCCGATCCAGAGGCTCGTGCCCTGCGAGCCGCCGAACGCGCCGACGACATGGTCGTAGTACGCGTACTGGAACGCGCCGAACTCGCCGACCAGCGCGGGGTCGTTCGGGATCGGCAAGGCGAAGGTCGCGAAGCCTTCGCCGGCGGCTGTGCCGCTGGTCAGCGACGCGACGCCGAACTCGGACGGCATCAGGTGCATCATGAAGCCGTGGACCGGGAACAGGTCGGCGTAGCCGAACCAGCCCCAGATCAGGCCGGCGAGGCAGCCGCCCTGCACGTTCTGCAGCGTGCAGCGGAAGGCGGCGTTGCCGATGCGCGGCGCGCCACCGTCGAAGCCCAGGCGCGCTTCGTGCAGCGGATTGCCGCCAGTGCCCTGGCCGAGCGCCGCGAGGCGTGGCGCGCCCGGGGCGAGCGGCGCGTCATTGACGGCGATCGCCATGGCGCCAACGCCGTCGCTGGCGTCGAGGGCGAGCACCAGCAGGTCGGGCGCGCCGTCGCCCTTGAGGTCGATCGGCCGGAGTAGCGCGGGCAGCGCATCGAGTGGCATCGCTACCGACGGCGGCAGCGCGATGGTTGTGGCGTTGTGCGCGCCCGGCAGCGGCAGCGCGATCGCCGTGTAGAACGGCAAGCCGGGTCCGCACGCGATCAAGAGATCGCTTGGCGCGCTTGCCGTGGCGATGCCGTTCGGCGTGATCGTTGAAGTCGCGTACGCGCGGATCGCGGCGACGTCGTCGACGCCGTCATTGTTCCAGTCGCCCGCTATGAGCGCGACGATCGGATCGCCGAGGCCCGTGCCGTTCGCCGGCAGCGGGATCGCGCCCCACGAGCCGGCGAGCAGCTGGCCTTGGCCATTGCCGCCGTACCACGCCAGCGCGCCGATCGGGCCTGCGGGCGACCAGTCGTTCTGCGCGACGACGTAGTCCATCTGCCCGTCGCCGTCGACGTCGGCGAGCGCGAGCGCGGTCGCGCGACCGGGGCC
This sequence comes from Planctomycetota bacterium, assembly GCA_016872675.1. Taxonomy (GTDB): domain Bacteria; phylum Planctomycetota; class UBA1135; order UBA1135; family UBA2386; genus UBA2386. The sequence goes on along the minus strand of VGZG01000025.1, from coordinate 24,659 downwards.
GAGCGGCAGCGGGCTGCCGACCGGCAGCAGCGAACTGCCGCCGAAGGCGAAGTGGCGCAGTTCGTCGGCGAACGCGCCCGGCGCGCCGACCTCGACGAGGACGGCGATCTGCTCGAAGTCACCGTCGCGATCGAAGTCGGCGAACGCGGCGTCGACGACGTTGCCGGCGAACTTGCGCCGCAAGGTCGTGAACGCGCCATTGCCCTGGTTGCGACACAGCAGCACGAACGACGCCAGCGGGTGGTTCGTGCCGCGCTCGTGCACCGTGCCGGCGACGAACACGTCGTGGTCGCCGTCGCGGTCGACGTCGAGCACGCGCGCCGCGGGCACGCGGTACCGCGCATGCGGCGGCGCGACCTCGCCGAGCCACGTCAGGTCGGCGAGCGCGCCGCCGACGCCGAAGTCCGAGCCGCCGAGCGTCGTGGCGCCGCGATTGCGCCGCCACTCGATCGCGCCGTCGAGGCCGACGACGACGAGGTCGTCGCGGCCGTCGCCGTCGAGGTCGCCGGCGGCGAGCGCCGCAGCGCCCGTCGTGCCGTCGTCGGGCAACACCGGCAGCAGCGGGCCGGGCGCGTCGACGGCGAGCGCGCGGCCCGATTCGTCGAGCGACGTCACCAGCATGCCGGGCAGCGACACGCCGCCGCTGGCCGGCACGGCCGAGCCGCTCGTCATCGCGTTCTCGCCGAGCGCCAGGATGTCCGGGCTGCTGTCGCGATTGCACTCGGCGATCGCCGCGATGGCGCTGCGGCTGTTCGCGAGGACGGGGACCGGCGGCAGGAACGGCGCTGGGACCTGCCCGACGGCCGAAGCCGCGAACGCCAACCACGTCGTGCCGCGCAGTGCGGCGCGATGATCACCACGGCCACGATGCTTCCCTTGCTTGCCCATCGCTGCACCTCGGTGCGTGCGCGACGGCAGCCGAAGGCGGGGGATGCGGTCCGCGGGGGTCTGGTCGCGGCGGTGTGCCGTCGCGGCCCGGATCGCATCGCCTCGTCACGGTTCCTGCCGGACGCGGCGCATGCTTGTTCAGCAAGGAAGTCGGCGTGCGCGGCGGCGGACCTGAAGGGGGATTTTCCTGTGGGCCGATGTGCGCAGACGCGTGCCGGAAGGGCGCAAACCCGCGAAATGCATAAGCTTGGGGTGCGCGCGAGGCAGCGTTCCGCGCCGCAGGCCTCGGCGCGATCAGCGAACAATCCGCACTGGCACGAGCGGCCGGCACGGCAGGGGCCGCGCGAGGCGTCGGCCGGAAACGCCGCCGGCCCGCCATCGCGCAGGGCGACGGCGGGCCGGCGGCGGCGGGTCCGGCGTCGGCCGGGCCTGCAGTCAGCACGTCAGAACGTGTTGATGAACGTGCGGATGGCGTTGCTGGTGACGATGCCCGCGTTGTTCGGGGCGACCGGCACGACCAGGGCGGCCGACTGCGCGTACAGCAGCACGCCCGAGACGCCGCCGGGGATCGCCAGCGTGACCGAGTTGTTGATTGGCGTCGGGCTGACGTAGGTCAGCAGCGCGTCGAACGACGTGACGTGCGTTCTGCACGGCGAGTCGACGACGCCGGCGGTGAGGACGTTCAGCGGCGTGCCGACGAAGTCCTGGCCGAAGCTCAGGATCATCACGCCGAAGTAGATGCTCGAGCCCGTCGCGGCCTCGGGGATGCCCGCCTGGTTGTAGGCGTACGTCGTGCCTGCAACCGGCGCCGGCGACGCGCCCAGCGCGAAGCCCGCCTGGCACGCGGCGCCGTACTTGGTGTGACGCGACGACGGCAGGATGCCGACCGAGATGTTGTCCAGCACGACCGTGTTGCCGTAGCCGCACAGCGCGTTGAAGCGGATCGTGGTGGTGCCGGCCGGCAGCACATAGTCGAGGCTCGCCCAGTCGCCAGCCGTCGGCGCGAAGTTCGGGTTGACCGGGTTGGCCGTGCGGAGCACGCCCGTCGCCGCGTTGTTCATGACCGCGACCGCGGCCCAGGTGACGCCGCCGTCGTTCGACGCTTCCAGCGTGATCTGGTCGATCAGGGTCAGGTCCGGCAGGTACTGCGTGCCGGCGACGTCGAAGAAGCACTTCGTGCCGGCGGCCGTGGCCGGGAAGGTCGGGCTGGTAAGGATCGCCGACGTGCCGGCGGCCCAGTTCCAGAAGTCGAACTTCGCCGCGTTGTTGCCGATGCCGAAGGCGCTGACCGGCGCGAGGAACGGCAGGTTGGCGCCGCTGACCGACCAGCCGGCCGCGCTGATGCCACCGCAGCCGCCTTCGAAGTCACGCGGGAACGCCGCGACGGCAGCCGCCATCGGGACCGCCAGGACGGCGCTGTTGCCCGTCGCCGTGGAGGCGGCGCAGGTCACCGCGCAGTAGTACCACGTGTCGACCGCCTGCGACGTCGTGTAGGACGCGGAGCTCGTGCCGACCGCGGTCCACGGACCCGTCGCGCCGACGGCGCTCTCGAACCACTGGTAGGTCACGCCGTTGCCCGACGTCGAGTTCTGCAGGCCGAGCGTGAACGACTGGCCGGGGCAGACGGCGGCGGCCGGACCGGTCGTGTTGCCGGGCGCCGGCGTGCCGGAGCAGCCGCCCGCCGATTCGACGACCGAGATGTTGTCGAAGCACCACCAGTTGTCACCGCCCGAGTAGACGTTGTTCAGGCGGACGAACAGCGCGCCGGCCGGCGGCGCGAACGTGATGGACTTGTTGATGCAGGTCGCGGACTGCGCCTCGTCGGAGAAGGTCGACACCGTCGTCCACGGGCCGGCCGCGGACGCGCCGATCTGGATGTTGGTGGTGCCGAACGGCGGCGCCGAGGGCGGTCCGATCGAGGTGTTGCTGACGTAATCGTGGATGCGGTAGTCGAACGTCAGCGTCGTCGAGCCGCCGTTCGACGCGCCGAGCAGCGGCGACGTGAAGTTGCCCTGCGTGCCGGGCACGTAGAGGTTGGTGCGCAGGTGGCCGCCGCTGCAGACGGACATCGTGCCGTTCCACGCCGGCAGGTAGCCGCCGGTGATGGTCCAGCCGGCGGAGTTCGCGTTGAATGTCTGCAGCGGGTAGTTGACCTGAGCCTGGGCGGTGGCGACGAGGGTCGCAGTGCCAACGAAGGCGGCGAGAATCTTGTGCATGGGTGTTTAGTGCCGTGACGGCTTGCGAGAAAAGTGGCGAGCAAAGAGTAAAACGAGCGGGTCGTCGATCGCGGCGCTGGTGGTGGGCAGTCCCAAAGTGCCACGGTGCAACGTTCCCCTACGCACGCATGGTACCACGTCCGTGTACGTTGGGGTAGGGGCGTTGCGTCGCGGGACGCGCGCCCGTGCGCGTCGCGTGCGGTCGGGCGAACACGGTTAAGGCGGGCCGCCATGGCATGGGCGGAGCGCGGTAGCTCCGCGTGCCGGTTGTCCGAGTCAGTGACCGATCGACAGGCCGGTTGCTTGCGTGCCGCCGAATGTGCCCGATACGTGGTCGTAGTAGGCGAACTGGAAGTAGCCGGCGTCGCCGACCAGCGCCGGGACGTTCGGGATCGGCAGCGCGACGCTGAAGAAGCCATCGTTGATGCCGGCGCCCGAGGCCAGGGCTGCGGCGCTGTACTCGACCGGAACCATGTGCACATCGATGCCGTAGGACGTGAACAGGCGCTCGTAGCCCAGCGGGCCCCAGGCCAGCCCGCACAGGCTGCCGCCCTGGATGTTCTGCAGCGTGCACGCGAAGCCGAGATTGCCCGGTTTCGGCAGGCCGCCGCTCGGCTCGCCGACCTTCGCCATGCGCGCGTCGCCGAACTGGCCCGGCGTCATGTTGATCAGCGTCGCGACGCAGGTCGTCGCGGCCGTGCCGCCGGCTCCGCGCATGCCGAGCACGACCAGGTCCATGCTGCCGTCCTGGCGTAGGTCCAGTTGCTGCACGAGGCCGGGCGCGGCGAACAGCGGCAGCAGCGGGAAGAGCTGGTTGTAGCTCGACGACCAGCTGTGCGCGCCCGGCAGTCGATTGCCGCGCCGAAGCGGGTGGTGACGGCAGTCGTGAGTTGCCAGCCGTGGTGACGCTGTTCCATCCCGTTGCCTCGCTCATGGGGTCACCGTCCGCTTCCGCGAGGACTGGGGGGGCCGCCTTGCGGCGAGCCGCGTGTCGGCGCTGAACGGCGCCGTAGGCCACGCTTCCTCAAGTCGTCTCGCTTCTTGCCGGACGGGCGCGCTGCTGCGCGCAAAGGGAAGGTTGGCGTGCGCTCTGGGCCGAATGATGAGGAGTTACCCGCTACGAACCGGGGCCGGCGCGATTCCACAACGCCCACGGCGCGGCGCATACGGCGCTGCTTGCGCGCGCAACGCGTCGCGCGCGCCGGTCATCCGGGATGCCGGCGAGCGCATCGAGCCGGGGAAGTCCCTGCGCTCGACGGCGCCGACGGGCGAGGGTTGTGTTCCGCGCGGTCTGCCGCTCTCAATCGCGGCGAAGCGTCGACAGCAACGCGGCCGCGGCGAGCTTCTCGGCGGCGCGCTTGGTGCGCGCGCGGCCCACCGCGTCGCGGCCGTCGATGACCTTGGCAGCGACCACGAATTCCTGCTCATGCTGCAGGCCGTTGGTCTCGACCAACTCGTACCGCGGCTGGCCGAGCTTGTGGTGCTGGCACCAATGCAGCAGCGCGGTCTTGCTGTCGGTGCCGTTGTGAGGGTTGTCCCCGAGTTCGCCCTTGGGGAGCACGTGGCGGCGAACGAATTTGCGTGCCGCCGCGACGCCACCGTCGATCAGCACGGCGCCCAGCACCGCCTCGACGAGGTCGGCGAGGATGCGCTCGCTGTTGCGCTCGGCGTCGCGCAGGCCCTTGCCCGAGGCGAGGTGGGTGACGAGGTCCAGCCGGCGCGCCGCCTCGGCCAGCGGCTTGCGGCTGACGATGCGCGCACGGGTCTCGGTCAGGTGGCCCTCGGCGACTTCGGCGTCAGCGCAGAACAGCACATCGGCGACGGCGAAGTTCAGGAACGCGTCGCCGAGGAACTCGAGCCGTTCGTAGCTGGCCTTGCCCTCGTTGCCGGTCGAAGCGTGCGTCAGCGCGCGATCGAGCAGGCCGAGGTCCTCGAAAACGTGGCCGAGGCGTTTGCTCAGCTCGCGCAGCGTGCGTTGGCGCGCCGCGGTCGGTAGGTCCTGGGACGAGGGCATGGCAGGCGCGCCAAGGCTAGCGCACGGCCGCGCGCCGGAAAGCCTCCAGCCGTCACGTGCCGGCTTCGGCGCGGCGCTCGAGGCGCTTGCGGTCGGTCTCCTTCAGGTAGAACTTGCGCAGGCGAATGGCCTTGGAGGTCACCTCGACGAGTTCGTCCTCGCCGACGTACTCGAGCGCGTCTTCGACCGAGAACTGGCGCGGCGGCGGCAGCTTGACGAACGTCTCCTTCGTCGAGCTGCGCACGTTGGTGGCCTTCTTCTCGCGCACGCAGTTGACGACGAGGTCGTTGTCCTTGCAGTGCTCGCCGACCAGCATGCCCTCGTACACCTCAGCACCCTCGGCGACGAAGAACGAGCCGCGATCGCGCAGGCCGTCCAGCGCGTAGAAGGTCGTCTGGCCTTGCGCCATCGACACCAGCACGCCGGCGATGCGCTCCTCGATGGCGCCGCGGTACGGGCCGTAGCCATGGAAGACGTGGTGCATCGTCGCCTGGCCGGCCGTGGCGTTGAGTAGGCGGCTGCGCACGCCGATCAGACCGCGCGCCGGCACGGTGAACTCGACGCGCGTGAACGTGCCCTTGCGGTCCATCTTCAGCAGCTCCGCCTTGCGGGTGCCGAGGATCTCGATGACCTTGCCGACCGCGTCGGCCGGGGCGTCGACGGTCAGGTACTCGATCGGCTCCTGCCGTTCGCCGTCGATCGTCTTGAGCAGCACCTGGGGCTTGGCGACCGCGAACTCGTAGCCCTCGCGGCGCATCGTCTCGAGCAGGAAGCCGAGGTGCATGACGCCACGGCCCGACAGCTTGAAGCTGTCGGCGCCGTCACTCGGCTCGACGCGCAGCGCGACGTTGACGCGCAGTTCCTTCTCGAGGCGGTCGCGCAGGTGGCGCGACGTCATGAACTTGCCGCCGTCCTTGCCGGCGAACGGCGAGTCGTTGACGCGCATGACGATGGTCATCGTCGGCTCGTCGATGGCGATCACCGGCATCGCCTCCGGCTTGTCGAGAGCCGCGACCGTGTCGCCGATCTCGATGTTCTCGATGCCGTAGATGCCGCACAGGTCGCCGGCCTCGATGGCCTTGGTCTCCTCGCGCGACAGGCCGACGAAGCGGTAGACGCCGCGCACGCCGACTTCCTTCTGCGCGCCGTTGCGCGACAGGTGGACGACGCGCTCACCGCCCTTCATGGTGCCGCGGTGCACTCGGCCGATGGCGATGCGGCCGACGTAATCGCTCCAGTCGAGCGACGTGACGCGGAACTGTAGCGGCGCCTGTGGGTCGTCCTTCGGCGGCGGGATGTGGCCGACGATCGCCTCGAACAAGGACTGCAGATCCTTGCCTTCGCCGCCCCGCCTGGCGGCTTCGAGGTCGGGCGTCATCCAGCCCTGGCGGCCCGAGCCGTAGAACACCGGGAACTCGAGCGCCGCCTCGTCGGCGTCTAGGTCGATGAACAGGTCGAAGACCTCGTTGACGACTTCCTGCGGGCGCGCCTCCGGCTTGTCGATCTTGTTGACGACGACGATCGGCTTGAGGTGGTGGCTGAACGCCTTCTGCAGCACGAACCGCGTCTGCGGCATCGGGCCCTCGGCGGCGTCGACCAGCAGCAGCACGCCGTCGGCCATCGACAGCACGCGCTCGACCTCGCCGCCGAAGTCGGCGTGGCCGGGGGTGTCGATGATATTGATGCGCGTCCCCCTGTAGTTCACCACCGTGTTCTTCGCGAGGATGGTGATGCCGCGCTCCTTCTCGAGCTCGTTGCTGTCCATCACGCACTCGTTGACCGTCTGGTTGTCGCGGAACGTGCCCGTCTGGCGCAGGAGTCCGTCGACGAGCGTGGTCTTGCCGTGGTCGACGTGGGCGATGATGGCGACGTTGCGGATGTTCTGGGCCATGGTGTCGTGCGGGCGTGGGGAGCCCGGGCTCGCGGCGGTCGTGGCGACGGCCGGGAATGGGGGGCGAGGATTGTGCCGGCCCTGCGCGAACGGTCAACTCCCGCGCCGGCCAGGGAGGCCGTATCCGTGACGAACGTGCGCAACGATGAAGCGTCGGCGGTGGCAGCCCCGGCGCGTCCGGCGAGCCGGCGCGCTTGGCGGCGCGTTCTGCTGGCGCTCGCAGTCGCGCAGTTCGCGGTCGTCGTCGCCGCCAACCTGCGCGTTGTGCGCGCCGCGACGCCATTCGTATGCGCGGCAGCCGATGCGCCGGCGGCCGACGCAGTCGTCGTGCCCGGCGCGCGCATCCACGCCGACGGCCGGCCGTACTCGCTGCTCGTCGACCGGTTGGTCGCTGCCGAGGCCCTGTGGCGACGCGGCACGGCGCCCGTGCTGCTGCTGTCGGGACGCGGCGGCGGCGGCGTCGCCGAGGACGAGGTCGCGGCGATGCGGCGTTTTCTGGCGGCGCGCGGCGTGCCGGACACGGCGATGATCGATGACCCGCTGGGCTTGCGGACGATCGATACCATGCGCCGTTGTCGCGATACGTTCGGCCTGCGGCGCGTGGTCGTGGTCACCAACCCGTTCCATGTGCATCGGTCGGTGTTCCTCGCGCGCGGCGTCGGGCTGGAAGCGCACGGCGTCGAGGCGCCGTACGGGTTCGAGTACTCGGCCGGGACCATGTTGCGGAATCAAGGGCGCGAAGTGGCGGCGCGGGTGATGGCGTGTTGGGAGGCGTGGTTGGGCGGGTGAGGGCGGGGTGTGGGGCGCGGTGGTGGGCGGCGCCGACCGACCGCAACACGAGGAACCCCTTCGGCGTGCTGGCAGTCTCGGGCTGCCTGCGATCGCGATCACGCTGCGGCGACGGCGCCATGAACGCGCCATTCGTAGCCGGTGGACGCGCGCTCGCAGCAGCCGCTCCTGCTCACGGCACGGCGAAGCCGAGCGCGCGCAGCTCGCGACCAAGCCGCAGCAGCGGCAGGCCGATGATCGCGGTCTGGTCGTCGCCGGTGATCGCGTCGAACAGGCCGATGCCCTGGCCTTCGATCTTGTAGCTGCCCGCGCAGTCGAACGGCTGCTCGGCGGCGATGTAGCGCACGATCTCGTCATCGTCGAGCGCACGCATTGAGAGGCGCGTCGTTTCGACCCATTCGACGACGCCGCCCGGATGCGCCAGCGCGACGGCCGTCAGCAAGCGGTGCTCGCGGCCGCGCAGGCGCTGCAACTGCGCCGTCGCGCGCGTCGCGTCGCCGGGCTTGTCGAGCAGCGCGCCGTCGATTGCAGCGCCTTGGTCGCCGCCGATCACCACGGCGCCGGGATGGCGGACGGCGACGGCGAGCGCCTTCGTGCGCGCGAGTTCGCGCACGATCGCCAGCGGCTCGCCGAGCGCCTGCTTGACCGCGTCTTCGTCGACGCCTGGCTTCTCGCACGCGAACGGCAGGCGCAGTCGCGCCAACAACTCGCGGCGATACCGGGACGTGCTGGCGAGGACCAACGGCGGCGGCATGGCAGGGCAGGGTACTGCGCCGCTGCGGCCATGCGATCGCGCCGTTCGCCAGCGTCTTCGGCACGTCGCGCCAGCGCGTGATCGGTTCGACGGTTTCCTGGCCGGTGATCGGATTGCTGCGGCGCGCGCCGCGACCGCCGCGGTCGGCTCGCGCCGGCCACGGCGCGTCAATCCTTTAGTTGGCACGGTGTTGTGTCGACTCGGCGGCGTGGGAGCGCATCCGGAGCGGAGCTTCGCGCGAACCCATCCTGGCTACCGGCTCGCCCCGGCCTAACCTGTTTGCCTTCCAAATGCTGACCCACATCGTCGGTTCGTGCGGCGCGCTTGCGCTGCTGTCCCTGACCCTCGGCGGCGACCCCGTTCCCGCCAACGCCTTGCTGTCGGCCGTCGCGCCGGTCGCCGTCGCGCAGGATCCCAAGCCCCTGCCGAAGGTGCGCATCGACTACACCATGGTCAAGACGCTGTTCGGCAAGGACCCGGCGTCCGACGAGAAGGCGGGGCCGTTCGGGCTCGGGCAGGCGCGCGCGAGCACGGCCGAGGAGGTCGCGCTGGGCAAGGCGCTGTACCACGAGAAGCACCTGTCGAAGAACGGCAACCTGAGTTGCGCGTCCTGCCACGACCTCGCCAACTACGGCGTCGACGGCAAGCCGACGTCGCCGGGCACCGATGGCAAGAACGGCGACCGCAACACGCCGACGACCTGGAACGCCTTCCGCCACTTCCGCCAGTTCTGGGACGGTCGCGCCAGCACGGTCGAGGAGCAGTCCTCGATGCCGGTGATGAACCCGGTCGAGCACGGCGTCGCCGACGAGGCGCAACTCGTCGCCAAGATGAAGGAGAAGGCGGAGCTCGTCGACGGCTTCAAGAAGGCGTTCCCGGCCGACGCCGACCCGGTCAGCGTCGCCAACTTCCGCCTCGCGGTCGGCGCCTTCGAGCGCACGCTCGTCACCAGGTCGAAGTGGGACGAGTACCTCGACGGCAACCAGCGCGCCCTGAACAACGACGAGCTCTACGGCCTCAAGACGTTCATCACGGTCGGCTGCACGACCTGCCACATGACCCGCCTGCTCGGCGGCAACATGTACCAGAAGAACGGCCTGCTGAAGCCGTACGCGCACCTCGAGGACACCGGCCGCATGCAGGTGACCAAGAGCGAGGCCGACAAGCACTTCTTCAAGGTCCCGTCGCTGCTCAACGTCGAGAAGACCGCGCCGTACTGCCACGACGGCAAGGTCGCGACGCTGGAGGAGGCCATCAAGATGATGGCCGACATCCAGCTCGGCAAGACGCTGACCGACGAGGAGCTGCGCGGGCTGGTCGCCTTCATGAAGGCGCTGACGGGCAAGCTGCCGGAAGAGCACGCCGCGGCGAAGTGAGCCCAGCCCGGGAGTGGCCGGATCAGGCGCGCGCTGCCGCGTGCGCCAGCATGGCGGCGTAGCGGCCGCCGCGGGCCACGAGCTGGCGGTGGTCGCCCGCCTCGACCACGCGGCCGTCCTCGAGCACGAGGATGCGGTCGGCGGCGCGCACGGTGGACAGCCGATGCGCGACGACCAGCGCGGTGCGACCGCGCAACGCCGCCGCCAGCGCCTGCTGCAGGCGCGCCTCGGCCTCGCTGTCGATGCTCGCGGTCGCCTCGTCGAGCGCCAGCACGTCGGGATCGACGACCAGCGCGCGCGCGAACGCGAGCAACTGCCGCTGGCCCTGCGAAAACGTGCCGCCGCGCTCGGCGACCGGCGACTGCAGGCCCTGCGGCAGGCTGCGCACGAACTCGGCGGCGCCAACGGTTTCGAGCGCCGACCAGACCTTGGCTTCTTTGACCGTCGGATCGAACAGCCGCACGTTGTCGAGCACCGTGCCGGTGAACAGGAACAGGTCCTGCGCGACGTAGGCGACGCGCGCGCGCAGTTGCGCCGGGTCGAGGTCGCGCACGTCGACGCCGTCGACGCGCACGCTGCCGCCACTGGCGTCGCGCAGACGGCCGACGAGGCCGAGCAGCGTGGTCTTGCCCGCGCCCGTCGGGCCGACGACGGCGATCGTCTGGCCCGGCTCGGCGGTGAACGACACGCCGCGCAGCACCTCGGCGTGCGGGCCGTAGGCGAAGTCGACGGCGTCGAACTCGACGCGCGCCGCGCCGCGCCTTGGGCTCGGTCGACTCGGCGTGCCATCCGGGCGCGGCGGCGGGAACGCCGGCTCGGCGAGCAGGCCGAACACGCGCTCGCAGCTGGCGAACGCCGCCTGCAGCACGTTGTACTTCTCGCCGAGTTCCTTCACCGGCCCGGACAGCAGGCCGTAGTAGAGCCAGAACTGCACGAACTGACCGGGCTGCAGCGAGCCATCCAGCACCGCCGTGCCGCCGAACCACAGCAGACCGACCGTGGTCGCGCGCAGCGCGAGGTCGACGAGCGAGAAGAACACCGAGAAGTGGAACACCGTTGCCAGCCACGCGGTGTTGGTGGCGCCGTTGCGCTCGCCGTAGTGCAGCGCGACGCCGTCCTCGCGGCCGTAGGCGCGCGTCGTGCGCACGCCGCCGATCAGCTCGGCGGTGTAGGCGTTCTGCAGCGCCAGCCGGCCGCGCACGGCGCGGTAGGCGCGCTGGGCGTTGCGGCGGAACAGCAGGCTCAGCGCGATCACCACCGGCGTCGTCGCCACGGTGAACAGCGCGAGCCCGACGTCGAGCCAGAACAGCACGACGAGCACGCCGCCGATCTTCAAGAGGTCGAACACCGACTGCAGCACGCCGGTGGCGATCAGTTCGTTGAGGTTCTCGACGTCGCTGGTGACGCGCGTCGTCAGCTTGCCGGCCGTCTGCTTCTCGTGGAACGACAGCCCTGCGCGCAGCAGCCGGTCGAACAGCGCGCGCCGCACGTCGCGGATCACGCGCTGGCCGTTCCACGCGGTCAGCAGGCCGTAGACGTAGCCCAGCCCGGCGCCGGCGAGCGTGACGCCGAGGAAGGCGAGGCCGTGCCAGCCGAGCGCGCGCAGCCGCTCGTCGGCCGGGCCGGAGCCGCGCATCGGGCCGTCGATGGCGTGGCGCAGCACCCACGGACCGAGCAGCTCCAGCGCGAACGAGACGAGCAGGATGCAAAGGCACGCGGCGAAGCCGCGCCGGTAGGGGCGCGCGAACGGCCACAGTTGCCGCAGGAAGCCCAGCTGGATGCGCCCTTCTGGCGCGTCGTCGGCGTACGGATCGCTCACGCCGCGCCCTCCGTGTCGCCGCCGAGCGCTTCGGCCTCGGTCTGCAGCCGCCACGCGGCGGCGTAGCGGCCGCCATGCGCCAGCAGCTCGCCGTGCGTGCCGCGCTCGACGACGCGGCCGCGGTCGAGCACGAGGATCAAGTCGGCGTCAGCGACGACCGACAGGCGGTGGGTGGCGACGACCATCGTGCGGTCGCCGCGCCGCGCGGCGAGGCCGCGCAGGATGCGCGCCTCGGTCGCCGTATCGACCGCCGACAGCGTGTCGTCGAGCAGCAGCGCCGGACGGTCGCTGAGCAGCGCGCGGGCGAGCGCGACGCGCTGCTTCTGGCCGCCGGACAACGTCACGCCGCGTTCGCCGACGATGGTCGCAAGGCCGTCCTTCAGCGCCGGCAGGTCCTGGTCGAGCGCGGCCGCGGCGACGGCGGCGTCGACATCGGCGGCGCTGGCGCCGTCGCGCGCGAAGGCGACGTTGGCGGCGACGGTGTCGCTGAACAGGAACGGTTCCTGCGGCGCGTAGGCGAACAGCCGCCGCAGCGCCGACGGCCGCAGGTCGAGCACGTCGCGGCCGTCGACCTGCAGCGCGCCGCGCGGCGCGTCGTAGTACCGCAGCAGCAGCGCCAGCAGCGTCGATTTGCCGCTGCCGACGCCGCCGACGAGGCCGAGCTTGCCGCCGACGGGCAGTTCGAACGCGATGTCCGCGAGCGCGGGCTCGGCGCTGCCCGGGTAGGTGAACGTCAGGCCGGCGGCGCGCAGTCCGGCGCGCAGCGACGCGTCGTCGCCGACGTCGGGCTCCGCCTGCTCCTCGAAAAGTTCGGCGATTCTCATGCCGGCGGCGTAGGCGCGCGGCAGCGTCGCGACGGTCCAACCGAGGATCTCCAGCGGGAACGTCATCAGCCCGAGGTAGCCGGTGAACTGGAACAGCTGGCCGACGGTGAGCGCGCCGTCGATCACCTGCCAGCCGCCGACTGCGAGCACGCCGAGCATCACGAGGCCGCTGGTCGAGTGCGTCAGCGCGTGCATCAACGCGCGCAGGCGCGTCTGCCGCAGGTTGGCGAGCAGGTAGCGGCGGTTGCGCGTCGCCATCGCCGCGCGTTCGCGGTCGACGAGGCCGAACTGCCGCACCACGCGGACGCCGGCGAAGTCCTCCTGCGCGCGCTGCGAAACCTCGGCGATCGCTTCCTGCGACTTCTTGCTCCAGCCATGCAGCCGCGGCACCAGCAGTCGCATCGTCAGGAACAGCACGGCGAAGCCGCCGAGGCTGGCGAGCGTCACCGGCACGTCCATGCCGAGCATCAGCCACAGACCCGCCGGCAGCAGGCACAGAGCGCTGCCGCCGTGCAGCAGCAGCGGCCCCATGACGAAGCGCACCAGCTCGACGTCCTGCGTCAGGCGGCTGGTGACGTCGCCGGTGCGGGCGCGGTCGTACCACGCCATCGGCAGGCGCTGCAGGTGCGCGACCAGGGCGTCCTTGAGGTCGCGCTCGACGTAGCGCGAGGCGTCGACCAGCGTCTGGCGCGAGACGTAGCGCGACGCCGCCTCGGCGACGGCGAGCAGCAGCAGCAGCTTGCAGGTCGCCGCCAGGCCCGCCGGGTCGCCGCCGGCGGCCATCGCGTCGAGCGCGTCGCCGAGCAGGCGCGGCATCCACAGCATCACGGCGGCGTGGACCGGCACGAGCGCGCAGCCGATGGCGACCCGCCGCCAGTGGCGGACGAGCAGCTTGGTGGGGCGGCCGAAGGCGCGGCGGAGCGGGCGAAGCCAGGACAAGGGCGGCCAGCATCGGTCGGGTGCCTTGGGGATGCAATCCGGCTTGGCCCGGCGCGGCTCGCCGGGGTCATCCCGAACTGGCGATAGAACGTCGCCTATCGCCGATCATTTCGCTCGCGTCGATCGACAACGGCCGCACCGACGCGCCTGACCGAGCGCGCCACCACGGCAATCCAACCCTGATCGTGCTCAGCGGCGCGGTCTTGCTCAGTCACCTCGCGATCAACTGTCGCGTCACCGCGACCCAGAAGGGCCGCGTGTTCGCGTTCGGTCGCGCGCAGGCGATCCTCGCCGAGATCCATCCTTCGTCGACCAGGGCCTCGGCGACGAGACCATCGAGTGGAACGTGTTGAGCGGCTATTCGGCAGGCTCCTGCTTGCTGTGCGTCGAGTGCTTCCGGGTCGGCGCCACCTGCCACCATGCGGCCCGCCAGCCCCGACTTCATAGCCAGCGCTGACCGGAACCGCCGATGCCGACGGTCGGTTCCAACGTGGGACGATTCGCTGGTCTGGCGTCACGCTAGAGCCTGCCCGGTGCCGATTCTGCTGGGACCATGTCATCGTCCGCCAGGCTGCAGTCGCTGTCCGCCGCGGCAACCGTCGGCCGCGCGGCTGGCTTCTCGCTTGTCGAGTTCCTGATCGGCTTGGTGATCCTCGTGATCAGTTCGACGGCGCTGCTGAACCACCTCACCATCAATTATCAGACGACGGCGAGCGAGCGTGATCGCGTGTTCGCGTTCAGCAAGGCGCAGGCGATGCTCGCCGAGATCCAGAACCACTGCGACCGAACGGGCCTCGACGCCGCGGAGGTCGACGAGTTCGACGATGGCGTCACGACGCGGCCGCAGCTGACCGTGCAGCGCGCCGAAAGCGGGCTGCCGCTGCCCGCCGACCATGCGCTGTCCGGCAATTTGCTGCGAGGCGGCCAGTGGCTGTGGTCGCGGAACATCACCGTCCAGCCGATGCCCGGCATCGGCGGGCGCAACCTGCGGTACGTGACGGTGCGCGTGCTGCGGCGCGACGCGGACGGCACGGAGCGCTCGCTGGCCGACCTGTCGGCCGTCGTCAGCTCCGCCGGCGACGCCTATCCCACGACGCAGGTGTACGACGTCTTCCTGCTGGCGCTGGAGAACGTGCCGGGCTGGTGGGTGCACATGGACTCGCTGCGTCCCTTCGTCGAGTCGAGGCTCGACAGCCTGGAGGCGCGCAATCCAGGCCTGCAGTTCCGCACGCACTGGATCACCAAGTCGAGCATCGGCCGCAATGCGGCGTACCGCCCGCGCACGAACGACGCGACGCCGAGCACCGACCTCGCGCCGTTCGTCTACTGCTACCCCGGCCGCATGCCGACCGGATCGGCTTCGCAGTTCTACTACGTGCCCGACAACTTGACGGGCCGCATCGACCTCGACGGCGTCGACACCAACGGCTACGACGCCAACCGCAATCCGCATCCCTACGCGCTCGCCGACGGGTTCAACCATGCGGCGCGGTTGCCGGACGAACTGGCGGCGTGGACGCGGCGGGTTGCGGCGATCGAGCAGCGCGAAGCCTTGATCGCCCAGGCGAACGCCGGCGGCTTCGAGGCGCCCGAAGAGCTCGCCGACATGTCCAAGGAGCCGACGCTGCGGCTGTTCCTCGAGGACCTCTGGTCGTCGCCGGACAAGTACCGACATGCGCTCGTCATCAACCTGCACGGCGAACTGCTACCCATGCCGCCGGTTCGCAACTACAGCGACGCGGCGAAGAGCCCGATCGCTCATCCGGATCTGCGCGTCGTCACGCATCCCGAGGAGCTGCGCACCCGCAACAAGGACGGTGGCCAGACCGACGCGCTGCGGTTCCGCATGTACGCATACGCGCACGAGACGCTCTCGGCGCCGTACGCGGGTCCGTCGCGCATGGCCGACCCGATGGTCGTCGAGTTCGTTGGCGTCAACCTGACCGACAACGGCGATCCGACGCGGCTGGCGGCGTTCTGCGCGCTACAGAACGCGCCCGGCGGCGTGCCGGTGTCGGGTTCCTCCAACTACGCGCTGGCGTGGCAGACGGCAAAGCACGTCTCCGACACGCCGGCGACGGGCGAGATGCACTACGTGGCGCAGTGGGTGCCGCCGACCCTCGGCCAGGAGGGCTTCACGCGCGTGTTCCTGCACAACACGCCAGTCGGCGCACCGCCGGTGACGCAGGGCGGGCAGCAGTACGGCCTCGCGGCGACGAAGCGCGCGCGCCTGTACGGCATGGCCTACGTGCCCTGCCCGCTGTCGGCGCCCGCGGCCGCCATGCCGACGTTCACGCCGGACCTGACGTCGTCGGGCGCTGGCCCGAAGAACACCGCGCGCTGGACGCTCGCGATCGGCGCGCAGGTGTTGACCGGCAGTCGCTTCGTGCAGCCGTCCGGCGCGCCCTACGACCCGGCGGGCGACGTCGTGCTGGCAGTGCGCACCCGCATCGCGCGGGGTCATTCGGCGGGCGATGACTCGTGGCGCGACGGCGGCGTGATGTGGCCGACGCCGAACGACCCCGACAACCTGAGCGTCACCTACGCGTGGTGGACCAACAGCGCGCAGGACGTGCCGGTGACCGAGCGCGCCCAGATCCAGGGCGACCCGCGGCATCTGCCGTACCGGGACTGCTTCCGCAACGGCGGCGACTTCCCCAACTCCTACAACTGGTACCTGACCGACCTGACCAGCGGCTCGGGCGCTTGGGCCGAGAGCGCGGTCGCCGACTTCCCGTCCATCGACGCCTCCATGCTGCGCGACGGCTGGGCCGCCGGCACGATGGGCTTCGACGTGCCGCGCTGCCTGCAGCTGTTCCGCGAGGGCCTGGTGCGCAGCGGTAGCGTCTACACGTCGATCACGGGCTGGTCGAACTACTACGTCGGCCTCGGCGGCGAGATCGGGTACGACGCCGCGAACGGCTACCCCAACTCGATCCCGACCGACCTGACGCCGTTCGGCTCGCCGGCGACGTCCGGCTTCGTGAACACCATCACCGGCGCCCGCCGCTTCGTGCGCGCGTCCGGCAGCGGCTTCTGGTGGGGCATACCGTGGCTCGGCGAGTTGTACCCCGACGCGGCGGCTGCCGCGTGGCTCGACACGACGAGCGGCGCGGCGCGCGGCAACCTGCCCGCCGGCCTGGCCGCCGGGCAGTTCCATCAGCAGGCGTGCAACGCGGCCTACGCGGCCAGCGCGCGCCAGGCGTTCGGCACGGCGCTCGTCGACACCGGGCACCGTTCGGCGGCCTACGGCTGCACGACCTTCTTCAACATCGGCACGAGCGCTTCGACCTTCCAGCATTCGACGTCGACATCCGACGGCACGCTGTCCTCGATCGGGCAGGAACTCGCCGCCAACTATGGCACGACGGCGCCGGCGTCGATCCCGGTCGCACGGCCCTATCGGCTCAATGCGTCGACGACGGTCGGCGAGCACTGGTCGCTGGTCCCGCACGCCGCCAAGGGCACCGCCGCGGCCTTCCAGACGTACATCACGCACTCCGGCGGCACGGGCGCCGGCGTCGTCAAGCTGTTCGATCCGGCCAACACGGCCGCGGCGTACGTCGCCGTGAACGGCATCGCCAACACGGTCACCAACGGCACATCGTTCATCGCCGAGTGGAGCATCCTCTCGATGCTGCACACGATGCTCGAAGCCGGTCGGTCGACGAACTCGTTCCGGATCCAGCCGCAGCCCCGCATTGAGATCGAGTCGCCGACCTCGGTCTCCGAACTCGACAACCCGTCAAGCATCAACGTCGTCGTCGCGACGGAGTGGCGGCGCTGGGACGGTCGGCCCTACACGGCCACTGGTACGTTCGGCGAGAGCGAGTCCCTACTGCGCTACGCCGTCATGTGCTCGCGCGACGGCGGCCGGTCGTGGGTCCATGTCGCGGATGGCGCGCCAGCGACGCCCGGCGTTCCTCCCGGTCCGGCACACGAGTTCCTCGACCAGGGGCCCGGAGACGAGACCTTCGCCTGGGACGTGTCGTCAGGCTACCCCGAGGGCGTCTACCTGCTGCGCGTCGAGTGCTTCCGGGTCGGCTCCGCCTGTCATCACGCCGCCCACCAGACCCGCGTGTTCGTGCAGCGGTGACCCCAAGTCGCGGCGCCATCGGCGGGTTCAGGCATGGGACGAATCGTTGGTGCCGCATCACGCCCGGAGGGGCCGGCCGCCGATACCTCTGGGAGCACGTCGACGCACTCGCGCACGGAGACGCCAGCAATGGAGATCCAACGTGATCGCATTCCGTCCGGCTTCTCGCGGCACTGCGCCGACCACCTGACGCAGTTGTTCATCCAACGCTGAGTGCCACCATGAGCAACCGCAACAGATCTCGCCAGGACGGCTCCACGATCGTCGAACTGGTCATCGTCGCGGGCCTGCTCGGCATGCTGATCTACTCGCTGGCGACTCTGTCGATGCACGGCGGCGACGCGCAGCAGTACGCCAACCGAATCAACCGCGCCACGGAGCTGACGCAGGAGATCATCGACGAGGTGCGCGGCGAGCTCGTCTCGTCGGTCCGCCTGTTCGGCGACGACGCCGAGGGTGAGGCCAACCTCGCGCTCGTCGACCTCGACGGGCAACCGCCGCGGCTCGCCGGCACGCGCCTGCCGACGATCCGTTCGGACTTGTCGATCCGCGCCGACACGGCCGACGACGAGATCACCGGCAACTCGCTGTTCTTCGCGCGATTGGCTTGGTCCGCTCACTTCGAGGCCACGAGCGGCGACAGCTACCTCGTCGACG
The DNA here is from genome assembly GCA_016872675.1 of Planctomycetota bacterium. Taxonomy (GTDB): domain Bacteria; phylum Planctomycetota; class UBA1135; order UBA1135; family UBA2386; genus UBA2386. The sequence goes on along the minus strand of VGZG01000025.1, from coordinate 6,396 downwards.
TCTACCGCTGGAACTACTACTACCTGACGACCGAGGGCGTCGGACCGACGCCCGGGTCCTCGATCGGCCTCAACCTCGTCCGCTTCGAGAGCGAGCCGCTGGTCAGCGCCGAGTCGATCGACCGCATCACCGACACCAGCGACCGCGCCCAGGTCCTTTTGCACCTGCGCGCCGGCACGCCGGACGCGACGGGCGTCAGCCGCGACCGCAGCTACGTTGCTTGGCGGCGTGGCGTGCTGCCGTCGGTCGCGGGCACGCTGCGGGGCATCACCGCCGCGGGCGCCTTGTCGTCCGCGCCGACGGATGGACGCGGCGGCTGGTCGATCCTGCCCTCCGGCGGCGTGCTCCGCGGACTGCTGAGCTTCCGCTACCACTCGGTCGTGACCAACTTCGGACCGGCGAGCCAGGGCGTCAGCCGTTACTCGGTGATGAACCAGGCCGGCGGCGGCTTCCCGCACGGGTTCGAGGTCCAGATCGTCGGCCCGTCGAATGGCCGCCAGACGCTGTTCCACCTGCTCGTCACCAGCACGAACAGCCGCGGCCAGCGCGCCTGGAGCGACGCCCAGGTGGTCATCGACGCTCGCGACCTGTGAGTCCGGTGCGGCTCGGGGATTGCGCCGGGTAGGGGAGGTGCCTAGACTCCTCCGCCCCTTTCGGCCCCCTAACCGCAGCAGCCCCCTATGGACCAGAGCCTCCCCCAGGAGCTCGTCAAGCAGGTCGGCGGTTCGTTCCGCCTCACCGCCTTGTTGCAGAAGCGCGTTCGCGAACTTGTTCGCGGCCAGCGCCCCTTGTTCGAGACCCGTGAGCGCAACTACATCAAGATCGCGGCCGAGGAGCTGAAGCGCGGCCTCATCGAGCTGGTGCCCGACGAGGAGCAGACCGGCCCGACCAAGCTGGAGATCTGAGGAACTGGATCCCGAGCCGCCCGCGCGGCGGCTCCGGTCGGCCTGGCGCGGGGCGCTGGCTGGCCCTCTTGCCGCAGGCGTTCGCCGCCTGCGGCCCCTCGCGGTCGCCGCCGGCTGCGCCTTGGCAGCGCCGCGGCGACGCGCGCTACGCGTCGTCCTTCAGCGCGTCGTCGCCGCCCGGCTGGAACGCGCCAAATCCGTCCAGCGTCGGTTGGCGTCGCTCGGTAGGCGCGGTGGCGGGCTTCGGCGCCGGCGTGAACGGCAGGCGCGTCGCGTCGGCCCACATCGTCTCGAGGTCGTAGTAGGCGCGCGCCTCGGGCAGGAACAGGTGCACGACGATGTCGTCGAAGTCGAGCAGCACCCAGTTGCTCTCCTCGGTCTCCATGCCGCCGGTGTTGGTGCGGCGCTTGCCGCGCAGCGCCTTGTGCTCGACGTCGAGGTCCGTGGCCAGGGCCTGGCCCTGGCGCGTGCTGGTCACCGTGGCGATGACGAAGTAGTCGGCGATGACCAGTGGGCCCGACACGTCGAGCACGACGACGTCCTTGGCTTGCCGTTCGTCGAGCATCTGCGCGATGCGCAGGGCGAGTTCGCGGGTGGCCGCATCGGGAACGCGGTGGGGGCGGGCGGCGGCGCGGGCAGGAACGGTCAACGAATCAGGCTTGGGGGTCGGTTGGGAGGCCACGGAAGGCCGCCGAGGATAGCGGCGGGGGAGCAGGGCAGAAGCCCCGTCCGGCGCACGGCGCCGAAAGGCTGCGCCGGCGCGGGGCGACGGAAACGACCGGACCCCGCCACCGCGGCGGGCGCGGGGGCGGGGTCCGGTGGGCCGGGCCGTCGGACCCGGCGGTGGTCGGCTCAGGCCGACGCTACATCACTTGAACAGCGGCAGCGCGATCAGCGCGGCGATCGTCATCAGCTTCATCAGGATGTTGATCGACGGGCCGGCCGTGTCCTTGAACGGGTCGCCGACCGTGTCGCCGGTGACCGCGGCCTTGTGCGTGTCGCTGCCCTTGCCGCCCAGGTGGCCAGCCTCGATGTACTTCTTGGCGTTGTCCCACGCGCCGCCGGCGTTGGCCATGAACAGCGCCATCATCACGCCGCCCGCGGTCGAACCGGCGAGCAGGCCGCCGACGGCGGCCTTGCCGAAGATCATGCCCATCGCGACCGGCGCGACGACGGCGAGCAGGCCGGGGACGACCATCTCGCGCAGCGCGCCCTCGGTCGAGATCGCGACGCACCGGGCGTAGTCGGCCTCGCCGCCGGTGCCTTCCTTGAGGCCCGGGATGGTGCGGAACTGGCGGCGCACTTCCTCGACCATCGCGTTGGCGGCCTTGCCGACGGCCTTCATCGCCATCGAGCTGAACACGAACGGCAGCATGCCGCCGATCAGCAGGCCCATGACGACGTTGGCGTCCTCGAGTCCGAGGTTGACGCCGGCCGCGACCTTGTAGGCCGAGAACAGCGCGAGCGCGGTGAGCGCCGCCGAACCGATGGCGAAGCCCTTGCCGATCGCCGCCGTGGTGTTGCCCGTGGCGTCGAGCGAGTCGGTGCGCTTGCGCACTTCCGGCGGCTGGTGCGACATCTCGGCGAGGCCGCCGGCGTTGTCGGCGACCGGGCCGTAGGCGTCGACGCCGAGCGAGATGCCGAGCGTGCTCAGCATGCCGACCGCCGCGATGCAGATGCCGTACATGCCGGCGAGGTCGTTGCAGAGGTAGATCGCGAGCGCCAGCAGGACGGTCGGGATCCAGGTCGAGGCCATGCCGGTGGCGAGGCCGTAGATGATGTTGGTCGCAGCGCCGGTCTGCGACTGCTGCGCGATCGTCTGCGCCGGGGCCATCTTCTCCGAGGTGTAGTACTCGGTGACCTTGCCGATGATGACGCCGACGACGAGGCCGACGACCATCGCGAAGTAGACGTTCCAGTGCGGCACGACGTTCTTGCCGCCCTCGAAGAACAGCGGGGCCGGCTTCATCACCATGGTGACGACGGCGCCGCCCAGCACGAGGAACACCGACGCGGCGATCAGGCCGCCGAACAGCGCCGACGACAGCTTGCTCTCGTCGTCCGCCTTGACGCGGAACGTGCCGAGGAAGCTGGCGACGACGCCGACCGCCGACAGCACGACCGGGTACATCAGCAGGGCCGACATCTCGGCGCCCTTGTCCGCGGCGGCCGGGTTGACCAGCGACCAGCCGATGATGGCCGTCGACAGGATCGCGCCGACGTAGCTCTCGAACAGGTCAGCACCCATGCCGGCGACGTCGCCGACGTTGTCACCGACGTTGTCGGCGATGACCGCCGGGTTGCGCGGGTCGTCCTCGGGGATGCCGGCCTCGACCTTGCCGACGAGGTCGCCGCCGACGTCGGCCGCCTTGGTGTAGATGCCGCCGCCGACGCGCGCGAACAGCGCGATCGAGGACGCGCCGAAGCTGAAGCCCAGCACGTAGTTGACGAAGTTCACGCCCTCCTGCTGGTAGGCGAGCATCAGCGCCGTGATGCCGAGCAGGCCGACGCCGACGACCGTCATGCCCATGACCGTGCCGGACTTGAAGGCGACGTCGAGCGCCGCGCCGAGGCTGGTCTTGGCGGCTTGCGTCGTGCGCACGGCCGCGCGCGTGGCACAGTGCATGCCGAAGTAACCGGCGGCGGCCGACGCGGTCGAACCCATCAGGAACGCCACGGCGGTCTTCCAGCCGAGGAACTGGGTCTTGCCGTCGTCAGGCCCCATGCAGAGGGCGACGAAGACCACGGCGACGAAGACCGCGAGCCACTTGTACTCGGCGTGCAGGAAGGCGCGACCGCCCTCCTGGACGGCCTTCGCGATCTTCTGCATCTTCTCGTCGCCAGCGTCCTTCCGCATGATCTGCTGGAAGAGGCTGAAGGCGTAGAGCATGCCGGCTGCGGCGATGACCAGGGAGAGGATGTTCCAGAACTGGTAGGACATGGAGTGGGTTCCGCCGCCCGGGAGAGGGACGGGGTCGGTTTGTCGGGCGACGAAGGTAGCCGCGGCCCTACGCCTCGGGCAAGCGCGACCTTGAGCGCCGCGACGGCTTTGATTCAGGGCGCCAATGGCGGTTCGCCGTCCGCCGGCGCGGCGTTGTCCGTGCCGGCGCGCTGCGGGTGCACGATCGCCTCGGTCGGCCGCGTCAGCCGCAGTAGGCGCTGGCGACGGCGGCGGCGCAGCCACCAGACCAGCGCCACCGCCGCGCCGCCGCCGAGCGCCGCCCACAGGATGCCGCGTTCGACCCGCTTCACCGTGGTGATGACCTCCTCGATCACGCCGGCGCCGTGGAAGCCCAGCCACGACAACAGCGGCACCGTCAGGGCGATGCCGAGCGCGTCGAGGAACAGGAAGCGCTGCCAGGGCAGCTTCATCGTGCCGCCGGTGAAGAACGCGACAACGCGGATGCCGGGGATGAAGCGGGCGATGAACACCACCCAATCGCCGCGCCGGCGGAACCAGCGGTCGAACCGGGCCAACCGCTTGCGCGTCACGACGTAGCGCAGCCAGCGCAGCCGCAGCAACCGCACGCCGAAGATCCGGCCGAGCAGGTACGGCAACAGGTCGCCGGTCAGGATGGCGCCCGCGCTCCACGCCATCATCACCGGCAGCTCGGCGTGCTCGGGAAACGTCGCGCAGACGTAGCCAGCGGCCAGCAGGATGATCTCCTCCGGCAGCGGCAGGCCGAGCCCGCACAGCACGCACAGCGTCGCCACCGACAGGTACGGGTACTGCGCGATCAGGGCGACGATCTGGTCGAACACGGCTCGTCGCTCAGCGCAAGTGGGGGTAGAGGTCGGCGAAGCGCGGGTCGGCGAACACCGGGCCGAGGTCGACGGCTTCGCCGCGCAGGGCGCGCGCCGCGAGGTCGACGTGCGCGCGCCACGTCGTCGCGAGTTGCTGGTCGCGCACGGCGCGGCTGCGTTCGCTCGCGGTCTGCAGCACCGCCAGCGCGGCGTTGCGGTCGCCAGCAGCCAGCAGCCCGGCCGCCAGCCGCGCGGCGTAGAACGTGCGCTGCTCGCCGGCCTCGGGCGACGGGAAGCGCGCCTCGGCGACGGCGAGCCAGCGGTCGGCGAGCGCCGCCGGGCCGCCTTCGGCCCGCAGCGCGTCGGCGAGTCCCGGTTGGCCGCGCGCGGCGACCTCCGGCAGGAAGGCCATCGCCTGCAGCAACGACGGCTCGTGGCGGCCGGCGTCGGCGCGCGCGGCGTCCATCCAGCCGAGCGCCAGCAGCAGGCGGGCGCGAGTGCGCTCGGCTCGCGCTTCGGGGGCGCCGTCGGCGAGGTCGGGGGCGAGCGTGTAGCGGTAGGCGAAGGCGGCGAAGCCATCGGCCCACTCCGGCAGCAGGCGCATCAGGCTGCGGGCGCGCACGAAGGCCTCCACCGGGTCGCCGTGGCGCTCGGCGGCGCGCACGCCGCGCCACGCGAACGGCAGGGCCGCCGGCCGCGCGGCCCATTGCGCGACCGTGCCGACGTCGGCCGGCGTCGGGGCGGCGAGCGCGGCAGCGGCGGCGGCGGCGACGACCATCAGGGTCACGCCGAGGACGCCGGCCGTCATCGCTGCACCTTCGCGCGCACGAACATCGCGACGATCATGGCCGCGGCCCCCAGGGTGAGGGAAGGCGCGCCGGCGCGGAAAAGCGCGGTGGTGGCCAGCCACTCGCCGCGCAGCACGCCGAGCACGGCGGGCAGGAAAGGGCCCTGGCCGCCGATGGCGCCGAGGAACAGGGCGGCGGCGGCGGTGGCCAGCGCCGTCGCCGGCCGGCTGACTTGGCCGACGAGCGCGCCGAGCGCGAGTGCGACGAACGCCGGCACGGCGGTGAGCAGCAGCGCGGCCAGGGCGTTGCCCCAGCGCGGCCGCGGCGCGCTGCCGATCGCCTCGGCGGCGCTCGCGTCGAAGCCGAGCGGCACGGCGCCGCTTTCGTAGACGAGCGTGAAGGCGCGGACCGGCCGCGGTGGAAAGGCGAGGCGCACCGGTTGGCGGTTGTCGCCGAACGCCGCCGGCAGCGGCGGCAATGCTTCGCCGTCCGCGTAGGCGCGCACCACGGCGCCCTGCCATGCGCCGGTCGGCAGGCCGACCAGCGGCCGCAGCCGCAGTTCGCGCACGGGCTCGCCGGAGGGGCAGCGCAGTTCGAGCCGCGGCGCCGCGGCGGCGAGCAGGCCGCCACCCTGCGGTTGCAGCGCGTGCGCGGCGAACGCCTCGGCGGGCGCGCCGAGCCCCGGCGGCAGCGCGAGCAGCACGGGCAGGGCGAGCAGCGCGTACGCCACCAGCGCGCCAGCAAGCGCGCAGCCGCAGCCGCCGAGGCGTCCGCGCTGCAGGCGATCGATCCAATCGCGGCCAGCGCGGCCACGGCCGAACGCCGGCCAGAAGCGCATCGTGGTGACGACGACGGCGAACGCGGCGGCGCACAACGGCAGCGCCAGCCACGGCGACGCTGCGCCGGGCGCGGCTTCGACGGCGGCTTCGTCGCGCCAGCGCGCGTGCAGCAGCAGCGCG
>VGZG01000024.1 GCA_016872675.1 Planctomycetota bacterium | reverse complement strand
CGGCGGCGCGCAGCGCGACCCGCCGCGCGTCCTCGGCCGGCAAGCCGGCGGCGAGCGCGTCGTCGAGGATCGCGCGCAGGCCGCGCGACGCCGCCGGCGTCACCAGCCAGAACGCCACTTCGTGCGCGCCGCCATCGGCGAACTTGGCGACCAGCGACGGATGCAACTTGCCGTTGCGCAGCCGCTGATCCGCGAGCGCCGTGCGCAGCGCCGCGTCGGCGTCGACGGCGACGCCGTCGACGGTCGCGCGACGGACGACGCGACCGGTGGCCTCGTCGAGCACGCGCTCCTCGACCAGCCGCTTCGCCGCGCCGGGCAGCGGCCATTCGAGGCGCGACAGCACGGGACCTTGGGGCGCAAACAGCAATGCGGCGGCAACGGCGGTGAGCATGGTGGCGTAGTGCGGCGGGAAGTGGCGGGGCGAGCGCAGGGCAAGGATACCTGCTGACCGAACGCACCGGCCATCCTGCCCGGCGGGGTCCGCCCGGGCCGGGATGCCGGCGCTCGCGCCGCCGCCGGCGACCCGCCGCCGAGCGCCCTGCGGATCGCTCCGGCGGCGCCGATCTCCGGGTCGCACCGGCCGCCGCTCTTGCGTCGCCCCCTTGAAGCCACGATCCTGCTCGCCCCAAAACCGCGCGCGCACCAATCAGCGAACCAACCCACCCCATGAGCGCCACCACGGAAAAGCATGTCTTCCAGGCCGAGGTCAACGAAGTCCTCGCCCTCGTCGTCAACTCGCTGTACTCGCACCGCGAGGTCTTCCTGCGCGAGCTGATCAGCAACGCCGCCGACGCCATCGACCAGCTCAACTTCCGCGCGCTCACCGACCACGCGCTGCTCGGCGATGACAAGGAGCTGCGTGTCGAGCTGATCCGCGACGACAAGGCCGGCACGCTGACGATCCGCGACAACGGCGTCGGCATGACGCGCGAGGAGATGATCGGCAACCTCGGCACCATCGCGCGCAGCGGCAGCAAGAAGCTGATGCAGTCGCTGAGCGCCGAGCAGAAGAAGGACGTCACGCTGATCGGCCAGTTCGGCGTCGGCTTCTACAGCGCCTTCCTGGTCGCCGACTCGGTCACCGTCGTCTCGCGCAAGGCCGGCAGCGGCGAGGCGTGGTCGTGGCGCAGCGAGGCCAAGGGCGACTTCGAGGTCGCGCCGGCCGAGCGCGCCGGCCGCGGCACCGACGTCGTGCTCAAGCTCAAGGACGACGCCAAGGAGTACCTCGGCGAGTGGCAAGTGCGCGAGGTCGTCACCAGGTACAGCGACTACGTGCGCTGGCCGATCCGCATGGAGGTCGAGCGCGGCGGCGGCGACGACAAGAAGCAGGAGTGGACGACGCTCAACCAGGCGCGCGCGCTGTGGACGCGCGGCAAGAACGACGTCACGGACGAACAGCACCGCGAGTTCTACAAGTCGCTGTCGCACGACTGGGCCGACCCGCTGGCCTGGACGCACTTCAAGGTCGAGGGCGCGCACGAGCTGACCGGCCTGCTGTACCTGCCGGCGAAGGCGCCGTTCGACCTCGTCGAGCGCCGCAAGAGCGGCGTCAAGCTGTTCGTCAAGCGCGTGTTCATCATGGACGACGCGCAGGAGATCGTGCCGGAGTGGCTGCGCTTCGTGCGCGGCGTCGTCGATAGCGAGGACCTGCCGCTCAACGTCTCGCGCGAGATCCTGCAGCGCGACGCCACCACGCGCTTCATCAAGAAGCAGGTCGTCGGCAAGACGCTGACGCTGCTGGAGGAACTGGCCGCCGAGGGCGAGACCGAGCGCGAAGTCGACGGCGAGAAGCAGAAGACCGACCGCTACCTGACCTTCTGGGGCGAGTTCGGCCGCCTGCTCAAGGAAGGCGTCTACCACGACGTCGACGCCCGCGACCGCCTCGCCAAGCTGCTGCGCTTCCGCAGCACCAAGGACGACGGTTGGCACGGCTTGCAGCAGTACGTCGCCCGCATGCCGGCCGGCCAGTCGGCGATCTACTACGTCGCCGCCGACAGCCTGCCGACCGCCAAGGCGAGCCCGCACATCGAGGCGCTGCAGAAGCGCGGCTTCGAGGTGCTGCTGCTGACCGACGCGATCGACGAATGGGTCGTCGACGCCCTGCGCGGCTTCGACGGCAAGGACTTCGTCTCCGCCGCCAAGGGCGCCTTGGAACTGCCCGAGTCCGACGAGGACAAGAAGGCCAAGGAGGCCAAGGAGAAGGAACTCGCGCCGGTCACCGAGCGCATGCAGAAGGCGCTGGCCGAGCGCGTGAAGACGGTGCGCGTCACCGATCGCCTGACCGACTCGCCGGCCTGCCTCGTCAGCGACGAGCACAGCATGAGCGCGCGCCAGGAGCGCGTGCTGCGCGACGCCGGCCACGACGTGCCGCAGCAGAAGCGCATCCTGGAGCTCAACGCCGACCACGCCGTGGTCAAGAAGCTCGCCACTCTCGACGACGCGCAGTTCGCCGACTGGTCGGCGCTGCTCTACGACCAGGCGCTGCTGGCCGAAGGCACGCTGCCGAGCGATCCGGCGGCGTTCGCGCGCCGGCTGACGGGGTTGATGGCGAAGGGCTGAGCGCAGCGGGTTGCGCGGGGCAGGTTGCGCGCGGCAGTGGCGGCGGCAGTGGCGGCGGCAGCGCCGGGGTGCGCCCCAATCCATAAACACCGAGACGAACAGGGAGACCACCGAGCGGCACAGAGCCAGCAGCAAGCCAGGAAGCCGAACGCCGACCACGAAGCCCGGCTTCTGCTTCTGGCCCCCTGCTTGACCCTCGGTGCCCCTCTTCCGCCCCTCTGCCTGCCCTCTGTGTTTTGCTGCTTCTGCTTCTGCTTCCGCTTCTGCCGCCCGCAGCCAGCCCTGGCCCTTGCGCCATCGCCGCCCCGCCCCTACCTAGGGCGCGCCGCATGACGACCAGCACGCCGTCCGCCGTTCTCCAGCAGCTCAACTGGCGCTACGCGACCAAGCGCTTCGATCCGACCCGCCAGATCCACGCCGAGGCGTGGGCCGCGCTCGAACAGGCGCTCGTGCTGGCGCCGAGTTCGTTCGGCCTGCAGCCGTGGAAGTTCCTCGTCGTCGACACGCCCGCGCTGCGCCAGCAGCTGCGCGCGGCGTCGTGGAACCAGTCGCAGGTCACCGACGCCAGCCGCTACGTCGTGCTCACCGGCCTGCGCACCACCACCGTCGCCGACATCGATCGCTTCCTGCAGCGGCAGTGCGACGTGCGCGGCGCGACCATGGAGTCGCTCGCGGGCTATCGCAAGATGCTGGTCGACTTCATCGCGCAGGGCTGGGCCAGCAAGGACCTCGCCGGCTGGAACGCGCGGCAGGTCTACATCGCGCTCGGCCAGCTGATGGCGTCGGCGGCGATGCTCGGCGTCGACACCTGCCCGATGGAGGGCATCGACGCGGGCGCCTACGACCGCGTCCTCGGCCTGGAGGGCACGCCGTACGCGACGCTGTGCGGCTGCGCGCTCGGCTACCGCGCCGCCGACGACAAGTACGCGACGGCGCCGAAGGTGCGCTTCTCGACGGCGCAGGTCGTCGAGCACCGCTGACCGCATCGCCGCCGCTGCGACGACCAGGCCAGGGAAGGCGCATCGGCCGCCGCACACGTTCACTTCGCCGCGGTAGCCAGCTGCTCGCCGGCTTCGACGTGCTCGCGGTGCAGCGTCGCGAGCGGCGGCGCCAGCAGCCTGACCAGCACGAAGCCGACGTCGCCGGCGAGGTCGGCATTGCCGGGCCCGGCCGCGCGCAACGCGCGCAGCGCCTCGGCCCGCGCCGTGAACCGCGCCCGCCATTCGTCGGCGATCGCGTCGACCGCCGCGTACTGCGCCGCCGTCGCCGGTTCGCCGAGGGCGCGTGCACGATCCGCGAGCGCCGACAGCTCGGCGCGGAACGCCTGCCGCACGCGCGCGCCGTGCTGGCGCGCCACCGCCGCCTGCGCGTCGGCGCCGAGCCCGAGCTGGCGAATCGCCAGTTCGACCTGGCGGTCGCACGCCGCGACCGCAGCCTCGACCACCGCCTGCGCCTTGGGCCGCGCCTGTAGGTGCGTCCGCGCGCGCGCGGCGAGCGGCGCTGCGGCTTCGCCGAGCGTCGCCGCGCGACGCAGCAGGTCGGCGGCCTGCCGCTCGGCTTCGTTCGCCAGCGCCCACGCCAACGGATCGCGCTGCTCGCGCAGATGCGTCGCCCACGCCAGCTGGCAGGCGAGCACGCGCTCGACGGTGGCGACGTCGCGCGCCGCGATCGACTGCGACGCCTGCGCTGCCGCCAACTGCAAGGCCGCCGCCATCGGCGCCGCGAGTTCGGCGACGAGTTCGCTGTCGGCCACGGCGTCGGGTGCAGGCGCGAGGCGGCACCGGCGCAGGCCTACGACGCCATGCCATGCGCCAAGCTCGCCGGCGAAGGTCGCCAACAACGGCTGCCACGGCGCGCCCGGCGCGCGCTGGTCCGCCCCCGGTTCGCCAAGATCGAGTTCCGGCAGCTCGAGGTCGGCGCCGAGCCGCGCCCGCAGGCTGGCGGCGATCTGCCGGTACGTCGGCGCGGCGTCGCGCTCGGCCAGCCGCGCCAGCGCCATCTCGTGCACGTGGAACTCGCGGCCGTCGCCGGCGAGGAAGGTCGCGCGCAACCGCCCGCCATCGGGATCGTCGAGCGCCGCCGTGACCGACAGCATCAGACAACTGTGCGGCTCGCCGGCGTCGAAGCGCAGGCCGGGCACGGGCACGGCGTTGGCCTCGATCACCGAGTTCGCCAGCGGTGAGGTCACGAACTCGGGCAGGTCGTAGCCGGCGAGCGCGCGCGTCGGATGAACGATCACGCGGCTGCGATGCACGTCACCGGAGACCAGCAAGACGCCTTCGATGCGTTCCTGGCCGAGCCAGCGGAACAGCGCATCGCGCTCGTCCTGCCAATTGCCCCAGCAGTCCTTCTTGCCGGGCCGCACGCCGCCGTTCCACACCATGCCGCTGGCGAGGACCTTCACCGGCGCGGTCGACTCCCGCAGGCCGCGCTGCAGCCAGTCGATCTGCGCTGCGCCGAGCGCCGTGCGCGCGTGCGGCGCCAGTGGCGACGGCCCGGTGTCGGCGAACGAGCGCGGATCGAGCAGGAAGACCTCGATCGGCCCCTGGCGGAACGACGTCCAGACGCCGCGCGTCCCGTCGCCGTAGCTGGCGTGCGCGTGGTAGGCGACGAACACCTCGCGCGCGGTCGCCGCCGCCTTGACGTCGCCGAACTGGTCGTTGAGCGCGTAGTCGTGATCGTCCCACGTCGTCCACGTCGGGATCTGTCGCATCGTCGCGGCGATCGCCGGCACGTCGAAGAAGTCCTGGTGCCTGCGTCGGCGCGCGTCGACTGAGCCGTTGTCGATGTACGGCGTGTCGCCGAGCAACGCGAGCGCGTGCGGTCGCGCCGCCAGGATGCGGCCCCAGATCGGTTGCTCGCGCACGCCCTTGTCGCTCGCGCACGAGCCGAAGGCGACGGTCGCCGCGCGCGCTTCGTCGGGCAGGGCCCCTGTCCAGCCGGCGGCGAGGTCTTCGTGCACGACGACGTCGCCGCGCCGGACACGCACGCCAAAAGCGCTGCCAGTCGGCACGTCACGGACGGCGAAGCGCAGCGTGAGGTCGTCGGTTTCCTGCGCTACGGCGGTGGCGATCAACGGCGCGCCGCCCGCGAGCGGCAGTAGTTCGAGACGATGCTCACCGGCCACCGCAGCACGGGCCCAGACGTGCATCGCCGTCGCGTCGACGTGGCCGCGAAACGGCCCGTGCGTCAAGAGCAGGGATTGCGACTGCGGTGGCTGCTGCGCGGCAAGCGCGGTCGCAAGCAGGCCAACTACTTCGAGGACGATCGTGATCATGGACTTGGGTCGGATCGGGGACGCTCATGCCACAGCTGGACGGGTGCGCGCAAGAGCGGCGCCAGTCCGCGACGCCACATCTCGCGTTTCTGCGCAAGGCTGCGCCCGGCGTTCGCCGGGCTTGTGGACGGCAGCGCGACCAGTTCTGTCACGAAGCCCGCTGCGACGAGTCGCGGCAGCACACGGCGGCGGAACAGGTCGTGCGCCGCGCCGCCGTTGCAGGCGACGGCGCGCAGGCGCGGATGCGCGGCGAAGAAGGCGACGAAGTCGTTGCTGCGCGCCGTCGCGCGGTCGATCGCCGCGTCCAGGCTGCCGGGGCGCTCGCAGGCGGCCAGGACGTCCCACAGCGCGACGCCGGCCGCGGTCAGGCGGGCGAGACGTTGGTCGTAGGGAGCGCTCGCGGCGAAGCCGCACAGCGTTCCCATGATCGGCCAGAAGGCGTTGCGCGGATGCGCGTAGTAGCGGCTCACCGCCAAGGATGCGGTCCCCGGCATGCTGCCGACCACGAGCACGCGCGCATCGGCGCGCGCTACCGGCGGAAAACTCTCGACGAACACCATGGGATTGCCCTTGGATGGGCCGGTTGTCCCGTCCTACCAGCGCGAGCATGTCGTTGCCAGCGTCCGCGCCTCGGCGCTTCGTCCGCCGCTTCCTCGATGCGCTGCCGGGCGATCCGGACACGGCGCGGACTTCCCGCCAGGTGCACGCGCTGTGGTCGCGGGTCGATCCGACGCCAGTCGCAGAGCCCCGCTTGCTGGCGTGGTCGCAGCCGCTGGCAGCCGAACTCGGCCTCGACGATGCCGCCCGCGACGACGCGCGCACGACCGCGGTGCTCGCCGGCAACGCGCTGTGGGACGGCATGGCGCCCTACGCGGCGTGTTACGGCGGCCATCAATTCGGCAATTGGGCCGGCCAGCTCGGCGACGGCCGCGCCATCACGCTCGGCGAACTCGTCGGCCCCGACGGACGCGTGCACGAACTACAGCTCAAGGGCGCTGGCCCGACACCGTACTCGCGCCGCGGCGACGGCCGCGCCGTGCTGCGTAGCTCGATCCGCGAGTTCCTGTGCAGCGAGGCGATGGCGGCGCTTGGCGTGCCAACCACGCGCGCGCTGTCGCTGATCGGCACGGGCGAGCAGGTCGTGCGCGACATGTTCTACGACGGCAATCCGCAGCGCGAACCCGGCGCGATCGTCTGCCGCGTCGCGCCTTCGTTCCTGCGCTTTGGCAACTTCGAGCTGCCGAGCTCGCGCGGCGACGTGCCGCTGCTGCGCCAGCTGACCGACTTCACCATCGGCACGTTCTTCCCAGAACTCGGCGCGCCCGGACCGGCGACCTACGAGGCGTTCCTGCGCGAGGTCGCCGCGCGCACCGGCCGCCTCGTCGCGCAGTGGCAGGCGCACGGCTTCGTGCACGGCGTGGTGAACACCGACAACATGTCGATCCTTGGCCTGACGATCGACTACGGGCCGTACGGCTGGATCGAGCCGCTCGACTACCAGTTCACGCCGAACACGACGGACTTCCGGGAGCGACGGTACGCGTTCGGCAACCAACCGACCGTCGGTATGTGGAACCTCGCGCGCCTTGGGGAAGCGCTGCTGCCATTGTTCGGCGGTCGCGAGGCGCCGATCGAAGAAGGGCTGGCGCACTACCAGGAGGCGTTCCGCGAGATGGCGACCGACCTGTACTGCCGGCGCCTCGGCCTGACGTTCGACGCGCACAGCGACGACACGACGATCATCCACGAGCTGCAGACGTGGCTGCAGGAGGCGGAAGTCGACGTAATCCTGTGGCTGCGCCGGTTGTCGCACGTCGCGCGCATGCCGTCGGCGCCGACCGCGATGCCGGCGGACCTGCTGGCGTGCTGGTACGCCGCGCCGGAGCCGGGCCACCTCGCGCGCGGTCTCGCGTGGCTGCAGCGCTGGCATGCGCGCGTGCGGGCCGAGACGCGCGGGCAAGCGGCGGCGGCCGACGCCATGGATCGGGCGAACCCGAAGTTCGTGCTCCGGAACTGGCTCGCGCAGGAGGCCATCGACGCGGCGCATGGCGGCGACCTGCGCAAGGCGCATCGCCTGCTCGGCGTGCTCCGCCGACCCTACGACGACCAGCCGGAACACGAGGACCTGGCGCAGAAGCGCCCGGACTGGGCGAGGCACAAGCCGGGGTGCGCGACGCTGTCGTGCAGTTCGTGACGGCGCGCCCCCTGACACCGGCTCCTAGGCGTCTGCGCCCGGCCGGGCAGCGCCCCGCGCGGCGACGCCGTGCTCGCTCTCGCTGCTGAGCGGCAGCGCGACGTTGCGGGCGACGCTCTCGAGGAAGCGCACGCGCCCGGACGCGACGTCGTACATCGCGCCGACGATGCCGATGACGCCGGTCTCCACCAGCTTCTTGAGGGCAGGGCTGTCCTGCTCGATGCGCAGCATCGTGTTGTGCACGTTGATCGCCGCCACGCCGTCCACGAACGCCATGTTCTTGCCCGTGCGATCGCCCGTCGTCGCCTTCTCCATGCGCACGGCGTCGCTGATCGCGGACGTGATGGAACCGAGGTTGGTCATGCCGGTCGCCGCGGCGGCGTCGACGCCCTGATGCACGAAGTCGCACGTCGCCTTCACGGCGCCGCAGCGGGTGTGGCCCAGCACGACGATCAGCTTGGCGCCGGCGGCCTTGCAGGCGAACTCCATGCTGCCCAGCGCCTTGGCGTCGCAGACGTTGCCGGCGAGGCGCACGACGAAGATGTCGCCGATGCCGAGGTCGAACAGCAGCTCGGCCGGCGCGCGCGAGTCGATGCAGCCGAGCACGACGGCCATCGGGTGCTGGCCCTCGGCGGTGCCGTCGATCTGGCGCGCGAGGTCGCGGTGCAGGCGACGGCCGGACAGGAAGCGCTCGTTGCCCTCCTGCAGCAGGTTGAGCACGCGCTGGGGAGTCAGCGACGCCTGGACCTCGCGCGACGCGTAGTCGACGTACTGGATCACGTCGCGCAGCCGGTAGCGGTCGTGGAAGCCCATCAGGCTGACCTTGACGCCGCGCGCCGGCCCTTCCTCGTCGGCGAAGTCGCGGATCACCGACAGGATGTCGGGGTCGACGTAGTCGGTCGCGCGCGCGTCGATCGCCACCTGCTCGCCGGCCTTGCAGCGCGACAGCAGCGACGCGAGGCGCGCGCGGCTCAGGAAGCTGACCTGGTTGCCGAGCACGAAGCGCTGCACCGGCCCGGCGATGTGGTCCTCGCGCACGACCTCGAAGCCGCCGCGCATGTTGCGCGCGAACACAAACGCCAGGCTCACGGCCAGGCCGATCAGCACGCCGACCAGCAGGTCGGTCAGCAGGATCGCAAGCACCGTCGCCACGAACGGCACGAACTGCAGCAGGCCGGCGCGCCACTTGGCGACGAAGAGCGCCGGCGACGCCAGCTTGCAGCCGGTGACGATCAGCACCGCCGCCAGCGCAGCGAGCGGGATGCGGTTCATCAGGTCGTCGAGGAACAGCACCGCGATGGCCAGGAGCACGGCGTGGAACACGACCGAGACGCGCGTGCGGCCGCCGGCGTTGATGTTGACCGAACTGCGCACGATCACCGACGTGATCGGCAACCCCCCGATCGCGCCCGAGAGCGCGTTGCCGACGCCCTGGGCGACGAGCTCGCGGTTGGGGTCGGCAGGGCGGTGCAGCGGATCGAGCTTCATCGTCGCCTCGAGGTTCAGCAGCGTCTCGAGCGAGGCGACGGCGGCGAGCGTGACCCCGGCGAGCAGGACGGCCGGGTCGAAGGCGCGCGCGAAGTCCGGGAACGTCAGCAGCGACGCGAACCCGCCTTCACCCATCGCCGGGATCTGCACCATGTGCGACGGCGCGATCGCCCACGGCGAGCCGAGCGCGACGAGCAGCTCGCTGACCGCAACGCCGACCAGCACGGCCGCGAGGGGGCCCGGCATCGAGGACTTCTTCAGCTTCGTCTTCTCGCACAGGATCAGCGTCGCCAGCGCCGCGAAGCCGACGAGCATGGCGCCGGGCAGGGGGTCGGAGACGGCCTTCCAGATCTCGGTGAGGGTGTTGTCCCCGTCGATCTGGGCGAACGACTCGTCGCCCTCGGGGTCGGTGTCGTCCCCGAGCAGGTGCGGAATCTGCTTGAGGACCAGCAGCAGGCCGATCGCGGCGAGCAGGCCCTTGATGACGTTGTTGGGGACGAAGTTGGCGACGCCGCCGCCGCGCAGCAGGCCGAGACCGACCTGCAGGACGCCGGCGAGCATGACGGCGACGAGGAACGCCGGGAAGCTGCCCAGGCCCTGGATCTGGGCCATCACGACGGCCGCGAGGCCCGCCGCCGGTCCCGACACGCTGACGTGCGAACCGCTGAGAGCGCCGACGACGATGCCGCCGACCACGCCGGCGATGAGGCCGGCCATCATCGGCGCGATCTTCGGCGCGCCGGAGGCGAGCCCGATGCCGAGGCAGAGCGGCAGGGCGACGAGGAACACGACCAGCCCGGCCGTCAGTTCGCACCCGAGTGAAGGACGAGGAGAGGTCAGGGGCGGCGTCACAGTCGGCATGGGCACGGCACGTGGGGCTCGGAACCGCGACGCAGGTTATGCCAACGGCATGGCGGCCAGAAGCAGGACCGCCGGACTTTCCGCGGATCGCCGCATGCGCCCCGACCGGCCGCCGAACCTCGCGCATGGCCGTGCATGCGGCCAGCGGGAGCCCTCCGGGGCCATGCGACGCGCTCCAGCGCGCCCGTTCAGCGACCGAAGCGCAGGGCCAGCGCGCCGACGTCCGCGCCGGCGCCGATCGTGACGACGCGCAGCGCGTCGTACTCGCTCTCCCCGTACGCGATCGGCTCGCCGACGCCGAGCGCCGCGGCCAGCTGCGGCAGCGTGTTGGAGTGCCCGCACACGACCACCACGCCGCCGGCGTGCTGCGCCCGGATCACGGTGGCGAGGTCGGCGGTCGCCTTGGCGTCGATCGCCTGCGCCGTCAGGCCGAGGGCCTGGCAGAGCGGCGCGACCGTGTCCTTCGTGCGCGCGAACTGGCTCGTGTAGACGGCCCGGATCGGCAGGTCGCCGAGCACGCGCGCCAGTTCCCTGGCGCGCGCGTGCCCGGCCTCGCTCAGCGCCGCATCCGCGCTGGCGTCGACCTTCTCCGCGTGGCGCACGAGCACCACGGTCGTCGGCTGCGCGGGCAGGCCCGCCTGCAGCGCGCGCACGCGGCGCGCGAGCCCGGCCGCGAGGTCGTTGGGCACCGGGATCGTCAGGTTGTACTGGCGCACGACCCAGCGCCCGTCGCGCCGGACCAGCACGCCGCTGCCGCGGCACTCGCCGTAGCCGGCGTTGTCGAGCGTCTCGTCGAACCACGCGACATCGCCGCTAGGCGCGAGTTCGACGGCCCGCGCGACGGCCACGTACGTCCACGCCGACGCGCGCTGGAAGTACGGCAGCGCGAAGCGCCGGAACTCGGCGCCGGTCCAGCGTTCGGCGCCGTCGGTGCCGAGGAACACCGCGTCGTCGGGCAGCAGCGCGAAGTAGCGGTCCTCGTCGCCGTTGGCCGCCGCGTCGTGGAAGTCGTCGAGGGCGCGCGCGACGTCGCCGGCGGCGGCGGGCAGCCGGCGCTCGCCGTGCAGTCGCTGCAGCCGCTCCGCCAGCGCCGCGGGCGCCGCGTCGCCGAGGTCGGCGACGCGCCGGCCCGGCAGACGCGCGAGCGCCCGCCACGCCGCGGCAGCCTCGGCGTCGAGGCCCTCGACCGCGCCGGTGCGCGCGACCGTCTGGAACTCGTGCGCGTTGCGGCGCACGAACGCGAGCGCCGGCGCAGCCCCGGCGGCGACGAGCGCGTGCATGCCGCCCTGCTCGATGCGGAAGAGCCGGCGCACCTGCGCCAGCGCCACGCCGTCGCGACCGCGGGCGCCGTCGCCGGCCGGCACGGCGACCACGACGAAGCCGGCGGCGGCCAGCGCCTGCGCCGGCGGCGCGCCGGCCGCGGCCATCGCGCCGTCGTCGCCGCAGACGAACAGCGCCACCGGCCGCCACTGCGCCGGCTCGTAGGCGGCCGGCATCTGCATGGCGCACGCCACCTTGCCCATCGCCGTGTCGACGGCGAACGCGGCGGGCGGCGGCAGGGTCAGCGCCTGCGCGGGCGCGCGGACGGCGACAAGCGCGACGACGACAGCGGCGAGGCAGGCAGACAGGAAGGCAAACGGGCGCGGCATACGCGCTTGTCTACCTCAGCCGCGGCCGCCGGCCCAGCGCCGCGCCGCGAGGATCGCCGCCTGCTCGGCCGCCGGCAGCCGGGCCGCGAGGAACGGATACAGCAGGTTGCGTTCGCGCAGATCGTGGTGCAGCAGCAGGTTCTTCAGCGTCGCTTCCCGGTCAAGCACTTCGAGCAGCGCGCGGTCGTCCACGCGCTCGCCCAGCGCCACCAGGCGCTGCGCGCAGTCGGCGACGAATGCGCGCAGGTTGCCGTGCTCGCCGAGGAAGAGCTTGGTCGGCGCGTCCGTCGCGTCGCCGCCGAGCGCGCGGTAGCGCGGCAGCACATGTTCTTCCTCGTCGGCGACGTGCGCAGCGAGCGCTTCGCCATACGCGGCGAGCGTCACGCGCGCCCGCGGCAAGTCGCGGTCGAGCAGCGCGCGTTGGTGCGCGAACAGCAGCGCGTCGAGCCGCTCGTGCAGGCCCATCATCGCGGCAGCGAAGTCGCTGCCGCCGGCGGCGCTGCTCACCGTTCCTCGTTGGCCGTCAGGATCGCCTGGAAGAACAGCTTGAAGGTGCCGAGCGGCTGGCCGCGGTAGGTCACGTCGGCGCCGTACAGCAGCACGCGGCCCTTGCCGACGCGCGCGCACAGCGCCGCGGCCTTGCCGACCAGCAGCTCCTCGCCGATGGCCCAGCCGCTGACCAGCGTGTCGGCGTCGCGGTAGCGCGCGACGACGTCGATCGGCGCCTTCGGATCGGTGACCGCCATCACCGTCGACTGGCCGTTGACCATCGCCGACAGCGTGCGCGAGGCGCCGCGCGCCGTCGGGTGCGCGGCGTCGACCTCGATCGCCAGCAGCGAGCCGGGGACGTAGTACTCCTCGCGCTGCGCCTTGCGTTCGCCGCCCTCGGCGTCGGGATCAGGCAGGTGCACGCCGACCTTCACCGGCAGGTCGAACTGACGCACGACCTTCTCGACCTCGCCGCCGAGCGCGATCAGCGTGCCGCCCTGCTCGACGAACGCGCGCAGCGCCGGGATCGCCTTCTCGCTGGTCAGCTTGGTCGCGCGCGCCGCGAGGTTGCTCCAGTCCTCGAACGGCGGCAGCGCCTTGGCCAGCGCGTCGAGGTTTTGCTCGTCGCGCGCGCGCGCGGCGCGCTCGAGGTCGCGCGGGCCCGGCAGGCCGGTGTGGAACACCAGCACGTCGAAGTCCTTGCGCAGGTCGCCGGCCTGCACGCGATCGCCCCACACCTGCTGCACCGGGAAGCCGAACTCCTGCAGCAGCCACTGGTCCCAGCCGGTCGGCATGTGGCCGCCGAAGACGTCGAACAGGCCGACGCGCACCGGCCGCACCGGCGTGCCGCCAGCGCCGGCCTTCGCGACGCGGACGGTGACGCCAAGTTCCTGCGCGCAGGCGGCGAGGACTTCGCCCGCGGCCGCGGTCGGCTCGACGTGGTAGACGCCGACCGCCGGTTCGACCTGCGCCCACTCGACCTTGCAGCCGGCGGCGAGCAGGCGGTTGAGCGCGATCACCGTGTGCGAGTCGCGCGGATCGAGCTGCCAGCGCATGCCGGCGGCGAGATCCTGCGGGGCGGGCGCCGGCGCGAAGCCGGGCCAGTCGGGCAGCCGCTCGAACGGCCCCTCGACCGCCTCGAACGCGCGCTCGACCTGCACGTCGAACTGCATCGCCAGCGTCCAGCCGGCGGCGTCGTACGGCGGCACGGGCTTGCCATCCTTGATGTCGTCCGGATGCCACTGCGGCTCGAACTGGTCGAGCACGTGCGCGCGGTACGGCTGGTCGGTCTTTACCACGTAGCTGCCGGCCGGCAGCGTCACGCCGTTCATGGCGAACGCCGCCTTGGCGCGGTGCACGACGACGCCGCAGCGTTGCAGCGCGCGCGCCATGCGCTGTGCCGCCGCCCAGTCCGGCTGGTCGCTGCGCAGCACGTAGACGCGCGGATCGCGCAGCGTCGGGTCCTTGAACACGCTGTCCGGATCGTCGCGGCGGCGCGCCGCCGCGACCAGCGCCGGCGTCGGCGTCCAGTGGTCGCGCCGACCGCGCGCGATCGCGCGCGTCGCCATGACGTGGATGTCGCGCAGCAGCTCGCGGCGGTAGCGCGCGGCGTAGTCGAGGATCGCGAAGTTGGCCGTCTGCAGGTATTCGACCGTCTGGCGCGCGTGCCAGACCTGGGCCGGCAACGGGTCCGGGTAGTCGCCGTACGGCAGGCGACGCTCGAGCGGCTGCCCGATCGGCGTCGGCTCGGGCCGGCCGAACGACTCGGTCAGGATGCCGACGATGTTGTGGAAGTAGTTGGTCGAACGCAGGCCGCCGTTCCACCAACCGGAGTACGGCGCGCCGCTGCGCGAGATGACGCCCGGCTTGCCCTCGGCGGCGAAGCGCTGGTTCATGTGCGCGCTGACGATCTCGATGCCGCGCACCACCATCGGATCGACGAGGTAATTGTGCGGATCGCGGAACGGCGGCGTGAAGATGATCGTGTCCTTCGGCGCGGACTGGTGGTGGTTGTAGACGATCTGCGGGCACCACTCGCGGTAGAAGACGCGGTTGACGTTCTGCGCCTCGAGCTGGTTGCAGGCGTAGAAGTCGCGGTTGTTGTCGTGCCCGATGTAGCGCTGGTAGAGCACCGGGGTGGTCATGCTGCGCGTCGCGCGGTAGGCGTTGCAGACCAGTTCGTAGCCGTCGGGATTGACCGGGCAGGCGAGCAGCACCACTTCGTCGAGGATGCGCCGGACCTCGGCGTCGTCACGCGAGCACATCTGCCAGACCAGCTCGATGATGTTCTGGCCGGCGATCGCCTCGGTGCTGTGCAGGCCAGCGTCGATCCAGACGAATGCGCGCCCCTCTTCGCTCATCGCCGCGACGTCCTGCGGAGCGACGCCGTCGGCATGGGCCATGCGCACGCTGATCGCGCGCAACCGCTCGAGCCGCGCGAGGTTCTGCGGCGAACTGATCACCGCCATCGTCATGCGCTGGCCGTAGCTCGTCGGCCCGACGTCAACGAGGCGCATGCGGTCCGTGGCGGCCGCGACCGCCGCGAAGTACCGCATCATGTCGCTGTGGTTGCACAGCTTGTAGTCGGCCCCGATCTCGTGGCCGAGGAACGCGACCGGGCTCGGGACCTGGGCGGTGAGCGAGGCTGCGGCGCAGAGCGCCAGCAGGAACGGGACGAGGCGGTGCGACGGGAGCATGGCTTGTCGACCGATGCTACGCCGCACGCGCGCCGGCGCGAAGGCGAGCCCGCCGGGCAGGCGCGTGCGACGAAGCCGTTGCAGCCGTCGCCGGCCCCGCGCCTAACCGCCTACTGGATCTGCGCCACGCTCAGCACGCCGTTGCTGAACACGAAGCCGCCGTTCTCGCCGTTGATCAGCGGCACGGCCGAATCGAACAGCCCAGCTGCCTGCGCGCCGATCGGCAGGCCGGGCGGGAAGGCCGGCGCCATGAAGGTGAACGGATAGGCGACGGTCGGCGACAGCGACACCGTGGCGAAGCTCAGGTCGAGCGTGCCAAGGTAGGCGCGGCAACCCGGCAGGTTGGCGAGGATGCCGGTGAGGTCGAGGCCCGCCGGCAGAACGTTGAGGCTGAGGAACAGGCCCGAAATGTAAACGCCGGTGTTCGGCGCAAACTCGGGGACGTTGCCGACCGTGTAGGTGACGACCGTGCTCGGGTTGATCACCGGCGCTGGCGAGGCCGACAGCGTCAGCGGCGCCAGCGTGATCGCCGGGCCCATGACGAACGGCGTCGCCGTCGTGAAGTCGACCGACGTCGGCACGGGGCCGGCGCCGGCGAGCGTGCTGCCGACGACCATCGTCGTGGTGTTCGAGCTCGTCGCCATGCTCACCCACACCATCGTCACGTCGCCGCTGGCGAGGTTGACCTGCCACTGGAAGGTCGCCGGGTTGGTCGTTGCGTACTCGTAGACGCCGTCGAACGTGACGTAGAGCACGCCGTTGACTTCCTCGGTCTTGACCTTGCCGCTGCCGGTAACCGCCGGGTTGTAGTCGCGCCAGTTGTACCAGGCGAGGCCGGGCGCCGTGGCCGTAGCGGCGAGCGTCGCCGTGAAGATCGTGCCCTGGTTGCCGGTCGCTGCGGCGGTCAGTACGCCATTGGACGACACCGTCCACTGCGCCGCCGTGCCGCCCGGCACCGGCACGGGCACAGACGTAGGGAACGTCGTCGTGGTGTCGTCCGCATTGGCGACGATCGTCGCGGTCGCCGACGGCGGCACGTACAGCGCGCTGGCGATGCCGGGCAACCACACCGCGACGTAACCACTGCTCGTCGGCGTGAACTGCAGCGCGTTGCCGTCGAGCGCCGCCTTGGCGGCCGGCGTGCCGGCGAACGCCGACAGGAAGTTCGTGCGGTCGAGGCTGTAGGCGTGGCAGCCGGCGCCGAAGTTCTGATGGTATGCGACCGACAAGTCGCGGATCTGCAGCGCGGTGATGTGCGGCGCCAGCACGTTGTTCGCCAGCGGGTGCGTGCCCTGCACGAGTAACCAAGTCTCGCTGGTCGACACATGCGTGAAGGTGCCGGTGCAGTGCGAGCCGAACTGCGTGTCCGGCGAGGCCGCGGCCGGCGCGTTGTCGGGATCGGCGTCGAGCGGGCCCGACAGCGGACCCTGCAGCATCGAGCCGAGGTTGGTGACCGCGCCGCCACTCAGCGTCGCCGTGCCAAAGGCCGAACTCAGCGTCATCTGGCGGTCGTACAGGACGTTGGTCGCCGTGCCGGTGCGCTGGTCGGTGAACCAGACCTGCACCGCGTACGTGCGGCCCGCGACCAACTGCGCCAGCGTGTCGAGGCGGATGCCGCCCCACACCGAAGGATTGGCGGCGGGCGCCGTCTGCATCGCGAGCGACGTGCCGAGCAGGTTGTTGAAGCCGGCGTCGCCGGTCGTCGAGTTGTTGAGCCCGCCGGTGATGTAGCCGGCCCACCCGGTCAGCGCCCACGCGCCGGTGAACGTCACGCCGTTGACCGTCGGCGAGATCGCCGCGACGCCGGGCTGATGCGCGTTGCGCGCGACGACCAGCGCGCCCTGCACGCTGACGTCGTTGGGCGACGTGCTGGGCAGCACAGGCCCCCACGTGATCGTCTGGGCAGTGGCGCCCGCCGCGAAGGCGAGGGCGAGAAGGGAAGGCAACGGGGCGTGGCGCATGGGCGGTTTGTCGAGCGATGATGGCACGCGGCGTGGACGGCGCAACCTGCACGACACCAAGATCGCAGCAGAACAAGTACATGCTCCGCCGCAATGGCATCAACCCCAGGCGCGAAGTGTTGCGCCCGCCCCACCGGGAATGCGCCCAACCGCAGCGGCTGCCCCCCGAGCACGCGGTGCCCGATCCCGGTCGACGAAGCGCTCGTGCGCCCGATCCACGGCGGCTCGGGCGTCTACGCCGGCGCCAGCGGCTGGGCCCGGACCGAGCGCCGCGCCGACGACACGTGGCGGCACACGTTCTTCCTGCTGCCGACGCCGCGGCGCTGAGCGCGGGAGGCGCGTCGGTGGCGTGACGGCGGGCAACGCTTCGAAGTGCGGATTCGGCGCGCTGACCATCGGCGCGACCGCGAAACTCGCGCGCGATCGACTGCTTCAGCGCCCGCGGGCGCCATCGACCAGGCCCGTCGCACCGAGCACGACGGCGTACACGAGTTGGAGCGCCATCGACTGGAGCAGGAACGCGAACGGAACCAGCAATCCCCACCACGGCGAATAGGCCGGCGGCCGCCAGACGAGGTGAACTGCGACGATGAGGTTGGTGAACGCAGTGAGCGCCATCGCGCCTTCGGCCGTCGATCGAACGCCGCGATCGCCGATGCCTGCCGCGAGCGCTCGCCACGCATAGCTCGTGTTCAACAGCGAGTAGACCGCGAGCGGGACTCCCCACCAGCCAACGCCGTAGAACGATCCGACGAGAGCCCATGCGGCAGTGGCAATGGCGCCCACGACCGTCAGGACCAACTGCATTCCGAGCACTGCTCCTGCCATGCGCGCTACCTGCCCGCCTTCGGCTTCCCCGGCGCGGGCAGGTAGTGGTAGCCGTTCTCGCTGCGCGTGTTGTCGAGCGCGAAGGCGTCGCGGTTGTCGAGGAAGTCGGCGACCTGCTTGGTCGGGATCGCGAAGTTGAGGCCCTGCATGCCCATGTAGCCGGCGCAGTTCACGCCGACGACCTCGCCGCGCAGGTTGAACAGCGGGCCGCCCGAGTTGCCGGGGTTGATCGGCGTGGTGATCTGGAAGTGGCAGCGGCCTTCGATCGTGCGGTTGGTCACGCTGATGATGCCGCTGCTGACGGTGCGGTCGAGGCCGATCGGCGCGCCGATGGCGTAGACGGTGTCGCCGACGCGCATCGCGTCACTGTCGCCGAGGTAAACGGTCTTGAGCGTCAGGTCGGTCGGCGGCTCCATCTTGACCAGCGCGAGGTCCATGCTCGGGTTGATCGCGGCGACCTTGCACTTGCGCACCGTGCGAGGATCCATTCCGGCCTTGCCGACCGGATAGACGACGACGTCGACCTCGACCTCGCGCGCGACGACATGGAAGTTGGTGACGACCCAACCGTCGGGGTGCGTGACGAAGCCCGAGCCCTGGCCGCCGGCGGCCTCGATCTTGACCACGGCTTCGCCCATGCGCTTGGCGCCCTCGGCGACGCTGAGTTCGGGCAGTTCGGCGCGCGCCCACAGCGCCTTCTTCTCGATGGCGCCGCTGCGCTTGCCGTCGACGGTCTCGCGGCGCACGACCGCAGCGACCGGCACCTTGAGCACGTCGTAGCCGACGTCGACGAAAACCAACTGGTCGGTGGTGCGCAGCACGCGGCCCTGGATGCGGCAGCCGTTGCCGAGGTCGAGGATCTCGACGCCGTCGGCGCGCACCGGCGCGGCCTCGGCGGACTTGGCGGGGGTCGGATCCTGCGGCAGGCAAACGAACACCGCGGCGGCGATTGCAGCGAGCATCGGCGCGAGCATAGAGTCGCGCGCCGATGTCCGCCAAGCCTCTCGCCCTGACGACCCTCGCCACCGCCGTCGCCGCCGCCGCGGCGCTCGCCCAACAGACGCCGCCGCCGATCGCCCCCGAACTGCGCGCGCGCTTCGGCTTCACCGGCCCGGTGGTGCAGAAGGTCGGCGACGGCATCGCCGACCTCAGCGTCGTCGACATCGACGGCGACGGCCGCCGCGAAGCGGTGGTGATCGACGCGCGCCGCGGCCGCCTCGTCGCCGTGCGCGTCGACCAGGGCGAAGCCAAGCTGCAGCCGATCCCGACCAACGGCCAGATCGCCGGCTACGCGGTGGCCGACGTGCACGGCGACGGCGTGCCCGACCTGCTGCTCGTCGACGCGCGCGGCCGGCTGACCGTGCGCCATCCCGGCCGCGAGCCCGAGCGCGCCCCGATCGACCTCGCGATCGCCCCGCGCGGCCTGACGCTGCTGACCGGCGACCTCGACCGCGACGGCAAGGCCGACCTCGTCGTCGCCAACGGCAGCCAGCTGCGCTGGCTCACGCAACTCGGCGGCGAGCCGAAGCTGTCGCCGGTCGAACCGCTCGACGAGAACACGCGCGACCTGCAGCTCGCCGACCTCGACGGCGACGGCGCGCTCGACCTCGCGGCGATGACCGGCGGCGGCAAGGGCGCGGCGATGAACCTGCGGCTGCGCCGCGGCCGCGGCGACGGCAGCTTCGGCGCCTGGGCGATCGCCGGCGTCGAGGACCTGCGCCACGTGTTCGAAGCACAGCTCGCCGACGGCAAGCCCGCGCTCGGCACCATCGCCGGCGCGGCGCAGCGGCTGACGCTGCACGGCTGGCGCGACGATGCCGAGCAGGCGGCGCTGGCGTGGTGGCCGATCGGCGAGAACCCCGGCGGCAAGGCGCTGCCGGCCGCGGTCGGCGACCTCGACGGCGACGGCGACGTCGACCTCGTGTTGGCGCGACCCGATCGCGCGCAGTTGCTGGTGCACGAGTGGCGCGACGGCACGTTCGTCGTGCGCACGCTGCCGACGCTCGCCGGCGTCGCCTCGCTCGCGATCGGCGACGTCGACGGCGACGGCACGAACGACCTCGTGCTGGCGAGCCCCGAAGAGGACGCCGTCGGCTTCTGCCCCGGCAGCGCGCCGCTCGATCGCTTTCCCGAGCGCCTGCCGTGCCTCGACAAGCCGGTCGCCGTCGCGGTCGCGCCCGGCGGCGGCGTGCTGGCGATCGCGCGCAACGACAAGCGCGACGGCCAGCTGCTGCAGCTCGCGCCCGGCAAGGAGCCGCAGAAGCTCGCCGACCTCGGCCGCCTGCCCGCCGATCCGACGCGGCTGCTGGTCGGCGACTTCGGCGACGCCGACGGCCGCGAGGCCGCGTTCGTCGTGCCCGGCGACGGCCTGCGCACGCTGACGCTCGGCGCGGCCCGCAAGGACGGCAAGAACGCCGACGCCGCCGGCTTCACCAAGAAGGCCGAGGAAGGCGCCGTGCTCGCGTCGACGGTCGACGGCGCGCCGGCCCTGCTCGCCGCGCGCGATCGCTTCGTGCGCGCCTTCCGCCTCGGCGCCGACGGCGGCGTGCGCATCCTGGCGCAGGACAACGGCCCCGACGGCCTCGCCGAGATAAGCCTCTGCGCCGACGCCCCCGCCGACGCCAGCAAGGCCGTGCGACTGTACTACGACCGCAAGACCAACAAGCTGCTGCGCGTCGTCGCCGGCGGAGCGCCGCAGACGGTCGAGACGCCGCCGTTCGACTTCACGCAGCTGCTGCCGCACGAAGGCGGCGCGCTGCTGCTCGGCCCGCGCGGCGTGCTGCGCGTGCCGTTCGCGCGCGGCGCCGGCCTGCGGCCGCTCGCCTCGCACGAGGCGCCGCTCGAGACGTCGGCCTACGAACTGGCGCGGCCCGGCGACTTTGACCACGACGGCGCGCCGGATGTCGCTATCGTCGACCGCGACGTGCCGGGCCTGCAGATCGTCGCCGGCGGGCCGCAGGGCCTGCAGCGCGCGCTCGCCATCCCGGTGTTCGAGACGCCGCCGCGCAGCCAACCCGGCCCCGAGCCGCGCGAGCTCGCCATCGGCGACCTCGACGGCGACGGCCGACAGGACTTCGCCTTGATCGTGCACGATCGCCTCCTCCTCTACCTGCAACAGCCATGACCCTCGCCCGCTACCCGCTTCCGTTCCTCGCCCTGCTGGCGCTCGCGCCGGCCCAGGATCCCGCCTTCCGCTTCGTGCCGAAGGACGCCGCGTTGGTCGTGCGCATGGGCGCGCCGGCCCGCTGGAAGAAGGACTTCGCCGACACCGCGCTGGCCAAGCTGATGGCCGCGCCGGCGCTGCAGCCGATGATGGCGCAGGTCGGCGAGGCGATGACGGCGATGATGACCGAGGCGCGCGGCAGCGGCTTCGACGCCGACGAGCTCGAGCGCATGGTCGCCGACTACCAGGGCGACCTGGTGATGAGCATCGCATTCGACTGGAAGAAGGCCGACCTCGTCACCATCGGCGACGAGGACCCGTCGATGCCGTTCGCGATCACGATCGCGGCGACGCCGCACCCGTCGTACGACCTCGCCGCGCTGGCCAAGGCGATCGACGCATCGACGCAGAAGATGCTCGACGAGCCGGACGCGCCGCCGTCGAAGGAGCTGGCGATCGGCGAACTGCGCCTGCGCGCCGTCGCCGACACCGGCGAGGCCGGCATGTGGGGCACCGTGCCGGCGATGGTCGACGGCCACCTCGTGATGTTCTTCGGCAGCGACGTCGAGGCGCACGCCACCAAGGCCATCGAGGGCAAGGACCGCTTCGAGGCGCCCGAGGCCGCCGGCGCGCCGATGTTCGTGCACGGCGACGTCCGCGGCTTCGTCGGCGCGCTGGAGTCCAGCGTGGCCGAGCTGGAGGAGATGGGCGCGGCGCCGTTCGACTTCGGCGAGCTGCTCGACACCATCGGCCTGCGCGCCATGGATTCGATGCGCATGGCCGTCGGCGCCGAGGGCAAGCACCTCGTCGCCAACCTAGAGATGGGACTGCGCGGCGACAAACGCGGCGCGATGGCCATGCTGCCGCAGACGACGGCGCAGCCGAAGCTGCTGCGCGTGCTGCCGGCTTCGGCGTCGAACTGGACGGTGAGCCCGCTCGACCTCGGCGTGCTCTACGCCACCGCCGAGCAGTTCGTCACCCTGATGGAGGCCGAGATGCCGATGTCGTGGGCCGACATGATGACGGCGATGGCCGACGAGCTGAAGGTCCGCCTCAAGGAGGACCTGCTCGACCACCTCGGCGGCGAGGTCCTGCTGCTCAACGACGCCGACCCCGAGGCCGAGCTCGACGACGACTCGCCGCTCGCGGCCGTCGGCGACATGTGCATGGTCTTCTCGCTGCGCGACGGCGCGGCGTTCGGCAAGTCGGTCGAGACGATGCTGCGCGCGCGCGGCCTGCACGCCGCCCGCAAGACCGAGGAGTACCAGGGCGCCAAGATCCACCGCATGACGCTGCTGGCGACGATCCCGCTCGAGTACGCGATCACCGACGACCTGTTGCTGCTGGCGATCGGCGACGGCGAACGCAGCCGCGCGTCGCTGCGCGGCGTGCTCGACGCCAAGGCCTCCGGCACGCCGACCGAGCTGCCAGCCGAGGCCAAGGCGCACATGGCGGCCGCCCCCGCCGGCTGGTGCGGCGTCGGCATGACGCGGCCGGCCGAGACGATGGCGGGCCTCGCCAAGGCGATGAGCGAGGCCGCCGCGGCGATCGCCTCGCGCACCGACGCCGGCCAGCTCGGCATGATCGGCAGCGTGCTGGAGGCGGTCGCCGGCGAGATGAAGCGCCTGGGCATCGATACGTGGATGGCGTTCGTGTACTCGGGCCCGCAGAGCATCGGCTACCGCCTGCGCTGGTGAACGCGCGGACGGCGGCGTTCGTAGGAATCAGCCGCCGACGCCGGGAAGTCGATGGCGTCGGGCAGCACGTAGCGCACGCGCACCACGTCGCGCAGCGACGCGCCAACCAGCGCCAGCGCAACAAAGCCTCGGGCGCCGCATGGCACCCGCGCCCCGCCGGGCTTATGCATACGCATCGCGCGCATCGCGATTCCCCTCGGCGCGCTTCGCCACCTGATGCAACTTGCCCGAACCGCGAGCGGTGAGACCCTGACCGCGCCGACGGCGCCCGCTGACGACGCGAGCGAAGCCGCGGCGATGGCGCAGTGGCAGCACCGGCTGCGCGAGTACCGCCAGCCCGACGCACGGCGCGCCACGTGGCAACTCGTCACGACGATCGGCAGCTACGTCGGGGCCTGGGTGGCGATGTGGTTCGCGCTCGCCGTCTCGTGGTGGCTCGCCGTCCCGCTCGCCGTGCTGACCGGCGGCGTGATGGTGCGCGTGTTCATCCTGTTCCACGACTGCGGCCACGGCTCGTTCTTCGCTTCGCGCCGCGCCAACGACTTCTGGGGCGTCGTCACCGGCTGGCTGACGCTCACGCCGTACCAGCAGTGGCGCACCGAGCACGCCGTCCACCACGGCGCTGCCGGCGACCTCGACCGGCGCGGGATCGGCGACATCTGGACGATGACCGTGAAGGAGTACGACGAGGCATCGCCGTGGCGGCGCCTGAGCTACCGCATCCAGCGCAGCCCGGTCGTGCTCTTCGGCGTCGCTCCGTTCGTGCTCTTCTTGGTCATGCAGCGCGTCGCGCGCCGCGACGCCAGCCCGAGCGAGCGCGCCTCGGTGCGCTGGATGAACGTCGCGGTCGCCGCCACCGCAGTCGGCCTCGCGTGGGCCTTCGGCCTCGTGCCGTATCTGATCTTGCAGGCGATCGTGCTGCTGGTCGCGGGCGCCAGCGGCATCGGCCTGTTCTACCTGCAGCACCAGTTCGAGGACGCGTACTGGGACCGCGGCGCCGAGTGGAACTACGCAGCGGCTGCCCTGCAGGGCAGCTCGTACCTGCGGCTGCCGCGCGTGCTGCAGTGGTTCTCGGGCAACATCGGCTTCCACCACATCCACCACCTCAACCCGCGCATCCCCAACTACCATCTGCAGCGCTGCCACGAGTCGGAGCCGGCATTCCAGACCGTGCGGCCACTGTCGGTGCGCGGGATGCTGCGCGCGCTGCACCTGCGCCTGTGGCACGAACCAACGCGCAAGCTGGTCAGCTTCCGGCAGGCGCGGCGCCTGCAGCGGCAGCGCGCGGCGGGGTAGCGCGCGACGGGTCGGGGCGCGGGCGCCGCGCTCACCGCCGCAACGCCGCCGCCACCACCGGCGCCGCCAGCTCCGCGATCTGCGCATAGCCGGCGTCGTTGCAATGGCCGTCGGGCACGAACCAGCGCGCCCGCCCGTCGGCGGCGACCAGCCGATCGAAGGTCGGCCGCACGTCGACGATCGGCAGCGACAGTTCGGACGCCACGGCGCGCTGCACGGCCTCGACCTCAGGCTGGTGGAACGGGTAGGTCAGCAGCACCATGCGCGCGCCGCGGGCGCGGACGAGCGCGTCCATCGCCACGAGGTGGCGGCGCAACGTCGGGGCCCAACCCTGCGATGCGCCGCCGAGCGCTTCGCGGCGCACGGCGCGAAGCGGCGACGGCGAGGCGACGGTCATGGCGCGGCGGCTGTGATGGGCGAATCTACCGCGTCCGCGCACCCCACTCCGCTCACCAGCGGTAGAAGCCCTGCCCCGTCTTCTTGCCGAGCTTGCCGTCGGCGACCATCTGCCGCATCAGCGCCGGCGCCGCGAAGCCCGGGTGGTCGAGTTCCTTGCGCAAGTAGTCGGCGATCGCGAGGCGCACGTCGAGGCCGACGAGGTCGGTCAGCTTGAGCGGGCCCATCGGGTGGCCGTAGCCGAGCGCCATCGCCTTGTCGATGTCCTCCGCCGACGCGACGCCACTCTCCAGCATGCGGATCGCCTCGAGGCCCAGGCACACGCCCAGGCGCGAGCTGGCGAAGCCGGGGCTGTCCACGACCAGGATCGGCTCCTTGCCGAGCTGCTTGCTGTACGCGGTGACCGACTCGATCGTCGCGGCCGACGTGGCGTCGGTGCGCACCAGCTCCAGCAGCGCCATCAGCGGCACCGGGTTGAAGAAGTGCATGCCGATGCAGCGCGCCGGCCCGGCGACGCCGGCGAAGACCTTGGCGAGCGACAGCGACGAGGTGTTGCTGGCGAGCACGCAGCCCGGCGCAACGACCGCCGCGACCTCGCGGAACAGGCCGTTCTTGAGCTCGAGCTTCTCGGGCACGGCCTCGACGACGAGGTCGGCGCCGCGGCACGCGCCGGCGCGGTCGGTCGTCACGGCAATGCGCGCGAGCACGGCGTCGCGCTGCTCGGCCGTGGTCTTGCCCTTGTCGACGCCCTTCTGCAGGAAGTCGCGGATGCGGGCGAGGCCCTTCTGCACGAAGTCGTCGGTCAGGTCCTGCAGCAGCACCCTGCTGCCGGCCTGCGCGCACACCTGCGCGATGCCAGCGCCCATCGTGCCCGCGCCGAGGACGGCGACCGTGGAGAACGTCGGAGTCGTCATGGTTCAGCCCTTCTTCTGCTTGTGGAGGAACGCGTCCATGCGCGCGTTCTTGTCATCGCTGTCGAACAGCGCGGCCTGCACCGAGCTCTCGAACGCGAGCGCGTTCTCCTGCCCCGGGCGCGACAGCGCGTTGAGCGCGCGCTTGGCCCCGCGCACGGCGAGCCGGCCGTTCTGCGCGATCTCGCCGGCGAGTGCGAGCGCCTTGGGCACGACCTCGGCGTCCGGCACGACGGCGTTGGCGAGGCCGATGCGCAGCGCCTCCTGCGCGTCGACCATGCGGCCGGTGTAGACCAACTCGCGCGCGCGGCCGAGGCCAATCAGCCGCGGCAGCCGGTAGGTGCCGCCCGCCGCCGGGATGATGCCGAGCTTGACCTCGGGCTGGCCCATCTTGGCCGACTCGCCGAGCACGCGCAGATCGCACGCGATCGCCAACTCGCAGCCGCCGCCGAGCGCGAAGCCCCTGATCGCCGCGATCACCGGCGCCGGGAACTCCTCGATGCGCTGGAAGATGCCGCTGTTGATCGCCTTCAGCGCGTCGCGCGCGGTGCGCTCGCGCAGCTGCGCGATGTCAGCGCCCGCCGCGAAGGCTTTGTCGCCAGCACCGGTGAGCACCAATGCTGCGACCGACTCGTCGTGCCAGTGGGCGTCGAGCGCACGATGCAGGCC
Source organism: Planctomycetota bacterium (assembly GCA_016872675.1). Taxonomy (GTDB): domain Bacteria; phylum Planctomycetota; class UBA1135; order UBA1135; family UBA2386; genus UBA2386. The sequence goes on along the minus strand of VGZG01000024.1, from coordinate 17,694 downwards.
GTCGACCATCTCTTGGTCGATGGCGTTGCGGCGTTCAGGGGCGTTCAGCGTCACGAGCACGACGTCGCCGTGGCGCTCGGTCAGGACCTTGGGGGCGTCGCTCATCGGGGGCAAGGATCTTGCCGAAGCTATGCGCGCGCGCCAACAGCGGAGCCCGCGAACCGGCCGCGCGGCGGGCTGCGTGGCGGGCCGTGCGCCGCTCAGCGCGCCCGACGGAACGTCAGGTTGACCCGGTACGGCCCGAGCTCGGAATGCACGCCATCCTTGACTGGCAGCACGCCGTGGAAGCACAGCCGCGACGGGCCGCCGAACACCACCACGTCGCCGTGCTGCAGCGGCACGCGCACGGTCGGTTCCTTCCGCTCGGCGCCGCCGAACTGAAACGTCGCCGGCAGGCCGAGCGAGACGGAGACGATCGGCTGCGCGAAGTCCGTTTCGTCGCGGTCCTGGTGCAACGTCATCTTGGCGCCGACGGCGTAGCGGTTCACGAGGCACGCATTGGGCGCGAACGCCGGATGACCGACGGCCGCCGCCGCGGCGCGCGCCAGCGCGGCAAGCGCTGCGGGGATCGCCGGCCACGGCCGACCGGTCGCCGGATCGTCCGATTCGTAGCGGTAGCCACGCCGATCGCTGACCCAACCACAGGCCCCGCAACTCGTCGTCGTCACCGACATGCGCTTGCCGCCCGGCGTAGTCATCGCGCGCAGTGGCGCCTGTCCAATCACCACCGTGATCGCTGCGAGCACGTCGGCTTCGCGCGCGCCGACGAAGCCGCGCAGCAACCATGCGCCCGGCGCAAACTCCTCGCGCGCCGCTGACGCGGCGAACGCGAGCTCGCGCTGGCGGCCGCTCACAGCAGCATGATCCCTTCGCGCGCCAGCAGCAGGTGCTTGCGGTCGAGGCCCAAGCGGTAGCCGTGCAGCCGGCCGCTGCTCGCGATTACGCGGTGGCAGGGCACCAGCACGGCGATCGGATTGCGTGCGCACGCGCCGGCGACCGCGCGCACCGCGTCGGGCTCGCCGACCTTGCTCGCCAGTGCGCCGTACGAAGTCGTGCGCCCGGTCGGGATGCGTCGCAGGGCGTCCCAGACCTTGAGCTGGAACGGCGTGCCGCGCAGGTCGAGCGGCACCAGCGGCAGCACGCCGCCACGGTCGATGAACCGCACGACGTCGGCCATCGCCTTGTGCGCGGCACCGTCGCCCTTGCGCAGCCGCAAGCGGCGGAAGCGCCGCGCGAAGTCGGCACGCAGCGCGCGCTCCGAGTCGCCGAGCAGCAGCGCGATCACGCCGGCCTTGCTGGCGGCTACCAGCAGCAGGCCAAGCGACGTCGCCGCGAACACGGCGGCGATAGTCTCGCGCCTGCGCGGCGTGCTGCGACGGGCAGTCCGGGCAGGGACCATGGTGCGCAGGGTACCCGGTCGCGGCCTCGGTCGCCGCAGCGAGGCGGCGGCAACGACAGCCCGGTCGCGGCGAAGGCCACAGCCGATGCGGGCAGCGCGTCGGTCAAGCCGCCGCCGCGGGCCTCGCCAAGCGCCGATACGGCGCCACGCGCCTTGCGCATGCGATCCGTCGCAGCACGCAGCCGTGCCGTGTGGTCCGTCGCCGTCAGGGCGCCTGCAGCAGCGCGACAACGTGCGCGGCGACGCCGTTGATCGCGGCCAGCGCGTGCAGCGCGTCATGGAAGGTCGGGAAGGCCATCGCCGTCTCGCCCGGCCCGAGCGGCAGCGCCAACGCGCTGGCGACCGTGACCACGCCGTCGCCGCCGCCAAGGTCGCCGTAGACGACATGGTAGCGCGTGGCGTTGTCGGCATAGAGCGCGTTCATGCGAGCCGTGATCGCGTCGCTGCGGTAGCTGAGGTCGAGGGCGGCTTGCACCTTGTGCTGCTCCGACGACGGCGCCGGCACCACCATCGTGGCGACGAGTTGCTCGCCGATGTCGCAGCCGGCGTTGGGCACGCCGATCAGCACGAGGTGCGCGACCGCGCTGGCCAGCGACGGCGCGCCGGCCTGCCAGCCGGACCGCAGCGCGTCAGCGTGGGACTGCTCGACGAGGTAGCGACCGACGAGTCCGCCCATGCTGTGGCCGACGATGGCGCAGCCGAAGCCTGCCTGCTGGCGCGCGGCGATCAGGTCGTAGAGCGCGTTGGCCGTGGCGGCGACGCCGCGACCCGACGGGTAAGACAGCACGACGACGTTCTGCACGGACGGCGGCAGCGCGGCAACCAGATCGGCGCTGCCGAGATAGTCGACGGGCGAACCGAACAGACCGGGCAGCACGAGCACATTGGCCGCTGCCGGCGAATTCCAAAACGATGCCAGGCTGCCGCGGCCGACCGTCAGCACGACCGAGCCCGCCGCGAACACCGCGGCGCCACCTTCGATCGTCTCGGCGCGCGTCGGCGACGCCGGGTCCAGCAGCGCGAACGGCTGCGTGAACAAGCGGTGTAGTGATGCGTTGAGCGCCGCGAAGTCGCCGAGCCAGGTCGTCGACGCCGCGACGGTGCGCGCGCCACCGTCGACGACCGTCGTCGGCAGCGGTTGCCACGCATCGGCGAGGCGCGGCTGCAGCAGGCAGGTCGCGGAGAGGCCGCCGCCCGACTGCGCCAACTGCGGGGCGGCGCGCACGATCACGCTCGCCGGAGCCAGCAACGGCAGGCCGCGCGGCTCGACGCGGAAGACCGGGAACAGACCGAGAACCGCGTCCGACGGCGCGTGCGCGCGCAGCTCGATCGGCGTCGGCGCAGTGAGCGCACCCGCCGGGATCGACACACCGATGCCAGCGTGTGGGCCGTCGGCGAAGACGACTTGGCCGCCCTCGGGCCCGATCGTCGCCGACGCGATGGCTGGATCCTGCGGCTGCACGGGGGACGTGCCGCCGCCGCCGCAAGCAGTGGCGACGACGCACGCGAACAGGGCGCTGATGGCGCGGCCAGGAACGAATGGGGTGGTCACGGATCGTGACGACAACACGCCACGCGGCGCGGTAGCGCAGTGTACTTCGTCCCAGCCAGAACGTGGCTTGAGTTTTCCTCGTCGCGGTGGCGGCGGCGGTTCAGCCTTGGCTGCTGGCGTCGAGCACGAAGGCAGCGGCCTCCGACGACAGGAAGGCGATGGCGTCGAAGGTTGCGCCCTGGGCGTCGATCATGATGCCCGGCGGCAGCGGCGTGTCCGGCACCGACAGGTAGTGGCTGCCCTGTTCGACGATGCCCGCGCCGGCGATCGCGTGGTCGACCAGCAGCGGCGGCAAGCCATCGAGGCCGCACGCGAGTTCTGGCGACAGCGAGAGCAGCACGCCAGCAAGGCACGACGTCGCCGGGCCATCGACCGCGAACTCGATGGCGCCCGGAACGAGCGTGACGGCGAGCGCGGCGGCGCCCTGCGGGGGTGCCGCAGGGAGCGACGGCGACACACGCGAGGGCGAGCAAGAACGCCAGCTCAAGGCGTGAGCACGAGCTTGCCGAGCGCCTGCCGGGCTTCGAGCAGCCGGTGCGCCTCGGCGACCTGCGCCAGCGGCAGCGCGCGGTCGAGCACCGGCCGCAGCCGCCCCTGTTCGAACAGGCGCAGGACGCCGCGCAGATCGCCATTGCTGCCCATCGTCGAACCGAGGATCGACAGGTTCTTGAAGAACACCGCGTGCAGCGAGAGCCGCACGTCGCCGCCGGTCGTGGCGCCGCAGGTGACGAGCCGGCCGCCGCGAGCGAGGCACTTGAGCGACGCGTCGAAGGTCGCAGCGCCGGTGTGCTCGAAGACGACGTGCACGCCGGCCTTGCCGGTGAGCGCGCGCACGGCGGCGGCGACGTCCTGCTGCGTATGGTCGATGACGTGGTGGGCGCCAAGCGCGCGCACGCGCTCGCACTTCGCTGGACCTCCGGCGGTGGCGATGACCTGTGCGCCGAGCACGTTGGCGATCTGCACGGCGGCGCTGCCAACGCCGGAGAGACCGGCGTGGACGAGCGCCGTTTCGCCGGCGCGCAGTTCGGCGCGCCGGACCAGCATGTTCCAGGCGGTCTGGAAGACGAGACAAATGGACGCGCCTTGCTCGAACGACAGGCCGGCGGGCAGCGGCGCGACGTTGGCAGCGGGCACGCAAACGTACTCGGCGGCCGTGCCGTCGCAGCTCTCGCCGAGGATGTGGTAACTGCGGCAGAGCTGGTCGATGCCGGAATGGCAGGCCTCGCACGCGCCGCACGAGACGCCGGGCAGCACGACGACGGCGTCGCCTTCCTTGTGACCGTGCACATCGGATCCAAGCGCGTCGATCACACCGGCCGCGTCGCTGCTCGGGATCAAGGGGAGCGGAAAGGCGTGGCCCGGCACGCCGCGGCGCACCCACGTGTCGAGGTGGTTGAGTCCGATCGCGCGCACACGAACGCGAACCTGGCCAGGGCCCGGCGTCGGGATCGGACGCTCGGTGAGCAGAAGCTTGTCGAAGCCGCCGTGCTCGCGCACGACGACGCAGCGCATGGTCGTCACGGGTCGGGTCATACCCGCTCCGAGCGGATCGGCCTATCGCCGCAGCTCCACCACCCCCGTCGTCACTTCCCCCGCGGCTCCACCCCGTGCAGGTGCAGCACGAAGAAGTCCTGCCGCCGCCGCACCAACACCGGCGACTCGCCGACGCCGTGCCCGCCGCCCGGCACGACCACCAGTTCGAAGTCCTTGTCAGCGGCAAGCAGCGCGTTGGCCACCTGCATCGTCGACGCGGGATCGACGTTGCGATCCAGCTCCCCCACTGTCAGCAGCAGCTTGCCGCGCAGCTTGGCGGCGTGCGTGACGTTGGACGACTCGGCGTACCACGGGCCGATGGGCCATCCCATCCACGCTTCGTTCCACCAGATCTTGTCCATGCGGTTGTCGTGGCAACCGCAGTCGGCGACGGCGACGTGGTAGTGCTCGGGATGGTGCAGCAGCGCCGCGAGCGCACTCTGGCCGCCGGCGCTGCCGCCGAAGATGCCGACGCGCGACAGATCGAGCCACGGCCGCGTCGTCGCCGCTTCGCGCAGCCACAGCACGCGGTCGGGGAAGCCGCTGTCCTCGAGGTTGCGCCACGCGACGTCGTGGAAGGCCTTGTGCCGCCAGTTGGTGCCCATGCCGTCGATCTGCACGACGACGAAGCCGAGCTCGGCGATGGCGCGCTGGCGGTGGCCGAGGCCCCAGCGCTTGGGCACGTGGTGGTCGTGCGGGCCGGCATAGATGTCCTCGACCACCGGATAGCGGCGCTGCGGGTCGAACGTCGACGGCAGGATCAGGTGGCCGTGGATGGCGGTCGCGCCGTCGCGGCCCTTGGCGACGAAGCGCTCCGGCAGCCGGAAGCCCGCCGCGCGCAGCGCCGCGTCGTCGTCGCGCGCGAGTTCGGCGATCCGCGCGCCGTCCGCGCGCCGCCACTCCGTGACCCACGGGTGGTCCGCGCGCGACCAGCGCGCGACGAACGACTGGCGATCCGGCGCCCATTCCCACTCGTGCGAACCGTCGGCCGTGGTCAGCGGCGTGACCGCGCCGTCGAAGCCGATGCGCGCGAGGTGGCGGTGGTATGGGTCCTGGCCCGGATGCACGCCGAGCACGGTCGCCCACAGCGCGCCCGCCGCTTCGTCGACGCGCTCGACGCGCCGCAGCACGAACGCGCCTTCGTACAGCGGCCGCGCCCCGCCGGTCGCGACGTCGACGCGCCAGACGCGGTTCCAGCCGTCGCGCTCGCTCGCCCACAGCAGTTCCTTGTCGCCGCGCAGCCAGTGCAGCCACGTCTTCTGCGAGTAGTCGACGAACGTCGCGCTCTGCTCGTCGACGATCGTGCGCACCGCGCCGCTCGCCGCGTCGATGCCGTAGAGGCGCAGCCGCTGGTGACCGCGCTGGTTGTGCAGCACGAACACTTCCTTGCCGTCGGCCGCCCAGTGTACGTGGTCGATCGACCACGCGTCGGCGAACGGCGCGTCGTCGACCGGGATCTGCCGACCGGCCACGACGTCGAACAGGCGCGGCCGCGGCCGATCGATGCGATCGCCGGGCTTGCGGTAGTTCAGCACGTGCAGCTTCGGCTGCAGCTGGTCCTTGGGCGCCGACTCGACGAGGTGCACGAGCCGCTCCTCGCCGGGCGCCACCTGGAAGCCGAGCGCCGCGCCGCCCTTCGGCGACCAGTGCGTCGGCGCGTGGTACGGATCGACCGCCGAGCCGTCGCGCGTCAATCGCAGTTCCTCGCCGCTGCGGCGCAGCCAGACGTCGTGGTCCTTGACGAACAGCTCGCCCGCGCGCGGCGCCGGCGGCGGCTCGTCGACGGCGCGCGCCATCGCGCGCTCGCGCGAACCGGCGTCGACCACCGCGCGGCCGGCGTCGCGCTCGGCGACGAAGATGCCAGCGAGGTCGTCGGCGGCGAAGTCGAGCACCCACTGGTGCCCGGCGAAGGTCGAAAAGCGCCGTTCGCCGCCAGCCGGCACTTCGCCGTACGGCTTCAGGTCGCCGTCGCCGGCGACCCAGAACACGCGCACCGCCCGCTCGAAGCGATTGATGAACGTGATCGCCGTCGCGTGGCCCGAGCCGCCGCTCGGCCGCCAGCGCGCGCGCGGCGCCAGCGTCGCCTCGACGTCGGGCAGCCCGAGCGCCTCGCGCGACGCGGCGCGACGCACCGAGCCGTCGGCCTCGACCAGCGTCCACTGCGGCTGCGGCCCGCGATCGTCGACGAACCACACGCGCTTGCCGCCGTCGAGCCAGCGCCACTGCGGCCGGAATGGCCGATCGAGCTTCGACCACGCCACCGGCAAGGAGCGCGCGCGTTCGTAGTCGGCCTGCGTGCCCTGCGCTTGCAGGGCAGCGGCGGTCAGGGCGAAGCCGGCGAGGGCGGCGGCGAGGCGGCGCATGGCGCACATGCTGCCATGCGCGCGGTGGCGCGGCGACGGGGCGGTGGCACGCAGCGCCGCGGCCCGGACGCAGGCGCCGCGCTGCCGCCGAGGCCACGCGCCGCCGCGGCGGCGCGTCAGGCCGCGCCGCGCGTCAGTGCGCGCTGGCACCGACCGGGCGGTAGCCGCCCTTGCTGCGGAACCACAGCATCATCGCGACGTAGCAGACGAGCATGCCGATCGGCAGCACGGCGACCTGGTCGAGCGTCGCCTGCTGCACGCCGCCGCGCGCGTCGGCGACGACCTTCTGTTCGTCGGCGCTCGCCGCCTTGAGTTTCTCCTCGTCGACCGCGCGGTAGGCGCCGAGCAGGCCGGTCTTCTCGACCATGACCTTGGCGTGCACCGCGGCGTTGGCCTGCTGGATCGACGCGTCGAGCGTCTTGTCCTGCATGTTGCCGAGCAGCATCGCGCCGATGACGCCGACGCCGAGCATGCCGACGCCGCCGGTGGCGTTGAGCGTCAGCGCGCCGCCCTTGGGGCACTGCTCGGCGACGACGCCGAGCATCGTCGGCCAGAAGAACGTCTTGCCGACCGCGTACAGCGTCGCGGCGAAGAAGATCGTCATCCCGCTCGTGGCGTTGGCGAGCGCGACGAGGCCGACCGCAGCGACCGCCGAGCACGCCGCCAGCACGCCGAGCGGCGACAGGCGGTGGATGATCGCGCCTGCGCAGAAGCGCAGGACCATCATCAGCAGCGAGGTGTAGAGCAGCACGTACAGGCCGTTGGCGCCGAGGATCGGCGTCATCAGCGCGCTGACCCAGCTGTCGACGCCGAGCTCGGTCGTCGCCAGCGGCACCATCAGCAGCAGCATCAGCAGGAACAGCGGCCGGCCGAGCGAGCGCGTGATCGCCAACATGCCGGCGGCGGCGATCGCGGCGACGATCGTGCCGTGCTGGATCGGGCTCGCCGAGCCCGCGGCCGAACGCGCCAACTCAACGGCGATCATCCAGACGATGATGAAGGCGCCGAGCGCGCCGACTTCCTTCAGCATGTCGCCGTACGAGCCGCCGGCGGCGACGCGCTCGTTGACCGGGAACTCCTGCGCCGCGAGCACCAGCGCGTAGGCGACGGCCGGCAGCGCCAGCAGCCACATCTTGGTCTGCCACGCCATCGACTCGGGCAGGCTCAGCGCCAGCAGGCCGGCGACCACCATGCCGCCCGGCCAGCCGGCGTGCAGGATGTTGAGCCAGCGCGACTTGTCGTTGCGGAACTGCGTCGCGACGACCGGGTTGATGTAGGCCTCGACGGTGCCGTTGCCGAGCGCCACGACGAAGTTGGCCCAGTACAGGCCCTCGTAGCTCTTCGCGTTGACCGTCATAACCAGCGAGGCGATGTGGCAGCCGAAACCGAACCACATCGCGGTCTTGTAGCCGATGCGGTCGATGACCAGGCTGAACAGCACGATGCTGATCGCGAACGGCCACAGGCCGACGCCCATCAGTTCGCCTTGCTGCGTCGCCGAGAAGTTGAACTCCTTGGCCCATCCGTCCATCAGGAAGACGCGGAGGATGAAGCCGAACGCGGTCGTGATGAGGGCGATGAAGCAGCCCCAGAACAGCCACTTGTCGGAACGAGGCAATAGCGCCATGAGGCGGACTCCGTAAGAGCGGGGACGAGGGAGGCGAGACCGGCGGACTATGCGCGCCGGCCGAGGCCAACGGAACGACGAACTGGGAACGAAGTCGCGGCGGCGCGCCGGCCGCACGCGCCTGGGCCAGCCGCTCAATCCGCCGGATTGGTCGACGCTCTACACGCCCGGCGAGAAGGGCTACAACGACTACCCGGCGCTGGCCTGACCGCCGCGCGCGCCGGACACTGCGCGGCATGCAGACGCCGCGCCCGGGATCGCGCTCGTGCTTCGTGTCGATGGCCTTGCTCGCGGCGTGCGCCGGCGCGCCGGACGCCGGCGACGCGACGTTCTCGGCCGACGTCGCCTTCTTGCGTCGGCACGTCGAGACGATCGTGCTGACGTCGCCGACCGGCGCGCGACTCGCGGTCGTGCCGGCGTGGCAGGGCCGCGTGATGACCAGCACGACCGGCGGCCGCGCCGAGCCGTCGTTCGGCTGGCTGCACCGCGCGCGCATCGCGCAGGGCGGCTACACGCCGCACATCCAGGTCTTCGGCGGCGAGGACCGCTTCTGGCTCGGGCCGGAAGGCAGCGCGCACGCGCTGTTCTTCGCCAAGGACGCGCCGTGGACGCTGGACGCGTGGCAGACGCCGCCGGCGATCGACAGCGAGCCGTACACGGTCACGTCGCGCTCGTCGACGCACGCGGCGTTCGCGCACGACGCGCGACTGACGACGCGCTCGGGCACGACGCTGGCGCTGCGCATCGAACGCGCCGTGCACCTGCTGCGGCCGCAGGACGCGCTGGCCCCGCTCGGCGTCGAACTGCCGGCCGGCGTGTCGGCGGTGGCGTTCGAGTCGGTCAACACCGTGACCAACGCCGGCGACGCGGCGTGGACCAAGGCCGGCGGCCTGCCGTCGATCTGGATCCTCGGCATGTACGCGGCGTCGCCGACGAGCCGCGCGCTGATCCCGTTCGTCGACGGCCCCGAGCGCTACCACGGCCCCATCGTCAACGACGCGTACTTCGGCCCCGTCGCCGAGGATCGCCTGCACGTCGACCACCAACGCAGCCTGCTCGTCTTCCGCGCCGACGCGCGTTCGCGCGGCAAGATCGGCGTCGGCCCCAGGCGTGCCAAGCAGGTGCTCGGCAGCTGGGACGCGGCGCGCGGCTGGCTGACGCTCGTCGAGTTCACGCTGCCGCCGGCGGCGACCGACTACGTCAACTCGCTGTGGCGCGACGACGTCGACCCGTACGCCGGCGACGTCGTCAACAGCTACAACGACGGACCGCAGCCCGACGGCGGCCCGGGCCTCGGCGCGTTCTTCGAGCTGGAGACCTCGTCGCCAGCGCTCGCGCTGCAGCCGGGCGAAGCCGCGACGCACGTGCACCGCACGACGCACCTCGTCGGCGACCGCGCGCAGCTGGCGGCGATCGCCAAGCGCGTGCTCGGCGCGGATCTCGACGCGCTGCCGTGGTGAGCGGGCAAGGCGGCGGCGGCAGGTGCGCGCCGGCATCTCGACGCCGCTGTGAGGTCGCGCCCACGACGATGGTGCGCCACCGCTACCATGCGCGCCCCGCCCCCGCCCCATGACGAAGCCGCGCCTCGCCGTCGTCCTGTTCGTCGCCGTGCTGGCCGCGGCCGCGTGGCGCAGCGCGGCGGCGCCGGTGTTGGCGCCGACGGCTGCGCGCGCTTCCTGCACGTGCCGCTCGGCAAGCGCTGGGCCGTGGTCGCGGGGCCGACGGCCCCCGGCCTGGAGGTCACGGTCGTGCTGACGCCCGGTCCGGCGCGCTGCGTTGTGCGCGGCCGGGCGGGGGCTCGGGGAACCGCGCGCAGCACGGCCTCGCGACGGACGCGCCGCACGTCGCAAGCGCCGCGCGCCACCACCGTGGACGGCGGCAGATCGACTCCCGCCGACCGCTGCGCCCCGGCGCATCGCGCGCCGTCCACCACGCCGCGAACCATCGCCGCGGCCAGTTGTTACCATGCGCGTCGTGTCCAAGCCCCCCCGGTCGCAGACGGCGCTGCTGGCAGCGCTGGTGTTCGTGCTCCTCGCGGTCGTCGGCATCGCCGCGATGCAGGGCAGCGGCGGTCCCGCGCTCGCCGGTCCCGACGACGACGGCAACGGTGCGCGCGCCGGCGAAGCCAACGTCGCCGATGGTTCGTTCCGCCGCAGCGACGCCGACGGTCCGAAGGAGGCTTCGGCAGCGACGAACCCGGGCGACGGCGAACGCGCGGCCGCGCTCGGCGACGACATGGGCTCGGGCCGGCCGCTGCCCGAGGGCGCGCGCTGGATCGAGCTGCTGGTCGTCGACAAGGCGACCGGCGCGCCGCAGCCCGACGCGCTGGTGCACTGGTACGACGAGAGCGCGCACGAGTTCGTCAATGAAGCCTCGGGCGACGACGACGGCTGGGACGAAGCGACGGAGGTGATGTTCCAGTTCGGCGAGCGCGTCGCCGGCAAGGCCGGCTGGCGCATGCGCGCCAACGCCGAGGGCAAGGCGCGCGTGACGATGAGCAAGGACTGGACCAACGTCGCGGTCACGCACGGCGCGCTCTACGGCGAGCTGACGCTGCGCGACAACTCGGTGCCGCCCGCCGGCGGCTACCGCGTGGAGCTGGCGCCGGATCGCAACGTGCGCGTGCGCGTGCTCGACGAGCGCGGCGAGCCGTGCGCCGACGTTCCCGTCGGCCTCGTGGCCGTCGACAGCGCCGACGCGGACAACGTGCTGACCCAGCACGGCACGCTCGCGCACACCGACGCGCACGGACTGGCGACGATTCCGCACCTGCAGACCAAGTGCGAATTCGACGTCGACGGCGCGATGGGCTGGCGCTGGAGATTTTTTGGCTTCCGCCGCCGCGACGACGGCACGCCGCCGCCGAAGCCGATCTGGCACGTGCGCGCGCTGGTGCTCGGCAGCCGCGATCCCGGCGTCCCCTTCGACGTCGCCGCGCCGCCGACCGAACCGGTGGAACTGCGGCTGCCGCCGACCGGCAAGCTGCGCGTGCGCGCCGAATCCGCCGGCAAGCCGGTGGCGAGCTTCGGGCGTGCGTACGCGTCTAAGATTCTAGGGGCAACACAGGAGAACTCACACGACCTCGACGTCGGCAAGATGGCCAAGGCCGAGGCCGACGGCTGCGCGCGCTTCGCGCTGGTCGCGCTCGGCGTGCGCTACTCGATCCACAGCGACGCCGACGGCGGCATACAGGCCGAGTGCGTCGGCCCGACCGCGCCGGGCCAGGAAGTCGACGTCCTGCTGCGGCCGCCGACCGACGCGGTGATCCTGTCGGGCCGGCTGCTGACGTCGGATCGCCAACCGGCGCGCAACGTCCGGATGTCGGTGCGCGCGGTCGGCGAGAACATGTGGATGCACGAGGCCGCGAAGACCGACGCCGACGGTCGCTTCACGGTCAACCTCGGCAGCGTCGAGGAGCCGCAGGTGGCAACGAAGCTCTGGCTCGACACCATCGTCAAGGACGCGATGCCGCAGCGCGGCGAGATCGCCGGCCGCGCGCTGCGCAACGGCCGCGAGGAAGTCGGCGACGTCGTGCTCGGCGACGCGCCGCTGCTGGTCGCCGGCGTGGTGCACGCGGCGGGCAAGCCGTTCGCGGGCGAGGCCCACCTGATGGTCCAACGCCGCATGCCGCCGCGCGAGGGCCAGCGCGAGGGCGAATGGCAGTGGATCGACGGCCAGTACGCGCACAAGGGCAAGGACGGGCGCTTCGCGGTGCGCGGCGTGCTGGAGCCGGGCGAACACCGGCTCGTCGTGCGCTGCGAGAACGCGCTCCCGGTCGAGCCGATCCCGTTCCGGCTCGGCGCCGACGACCTGAAGGTCGAGTTGCAACCCGGCGGCCGCCTCGCCGCGAGCGCGCTGTTGCCGCCGAAGACGCCGACGCAGCAACTGCGCTTCACGCTCGTGCCGAGCAAGCCTCCGGCGGCGGCGACCGCCGACCCGGACGCGCCGAGGACGTCGCTGACCGCCGGCATCGACCTCGACGCCCAGGGCCGCGCCGACGTGCGCTGGGACACGCTGCCGCCGGACACCTACACGCTGCGCATCGAGCTGTGGACGCAGGGACGCGAGCTGATGGCCATCCCCGACGTGGTCGTGCCGCCGCCCGCGACGCCCGACCCGCGGCTCGTCGACATCGACCTGCGCGCGTCGCTGCGCGTCGTCGAGCTCGCCGTGCGCGGCGCCGACGGCAAGCAGCTGGACGAGTGCTACGGCGCGGCGTTCGTGACCAACGCCACCGGCGGCTGGCGCGGCGAGACGTTCTGGGAGGACACGTCGGAGCTGCTGCTGGCGCCGGGCCCGTACGAGCTGCTGGTGTGCGTGAACGGCTTCCGACCGCTGCCGGTGCGCGGCGACGGCGCGCGCGTGGAGGCCCGCGTCGAAGCGTGGCCGACGGTCGCCGTGCGCGTCACCGGCGCGCCGAAGCTGCCGGAGCGGGCGACGGTGCGCGTGTGGTTCACCGGCCCGAAGCAACCGGAGGCGAAGTACGAGACGTCGTGGAGCAACGGCGATCGCAGCGAGTACCTGCAGCCGAACGGCGGCCACGTCGTCGCCGAGAACGGCGTCGCCAACGTGCCGATCGGCGACGGCCCGCACACGCTGCACGTCGGCCTGTTCAACGACGAGGGCGGTGGCGAGATCCCGCTGGCGCAGCCGGTGACCGTGTTGCCGAACCAGACCGAGGTCGCGGTGTCCGTGCCGGAGGCGGCCTGGCAGCAGGCCATCGCGGCGCTGCCGAAGGCGGACGGCATGCCGCAGCAGAGGATCACGCCGCGCTGACGGCGGCGCCGACGGCCGAGGCGGCGGCGACTTCGGCCGTTGCCCGTCCCGCGGCTTGCGCCCCGCCCGCCCGCGTCCCACCATGACCGACCTCCCGTGAGCGACGCGACGATCAAGAAGGTTTGGATCGAAGCCGGCTGCATCTCGTGCAAGCTGTGCCAGGATATCGTGCCCGAAGTCTTCCTGGTCGACGACGACAAGGACTGCGTGCTCAAACCCGACGCGGCGCAGCACTTCGTCGGCAAGGGCGAGGACATCGACCAGGCCAAGCGCGACTGCCCGGTCGAGGTCATCCAGGTCGAGCATGGCTGACGGCCATGGGACCGACCGCCCGGCGAAGACGCCGTGGTGGCACGCCCTCGGCCGGCGCTTCGTCGCGCTCGAATATGCGCTCGAGACCAGCGTGCGGCCGTGGCTGTGGCTGACCGCAATCGTCTTCGTCGGCTGGCTCGCGCTCGCGCTCGCCTCGATGCCCGACTGGGGCGGCGACCCGTTCAACGACCGCGCCTTCGACGCGGCGGCGTGGCGCGCAGCCGATGGCGGCGCGCGCGACTGCCCCCGCGGCGAGATGATCACCAGCCTCGTGGCGCGCGAGCTGCGCACCGGCCGCCCGCGCGCCGAACTCGTCGCGCTGCTCGGCCCGCCCGACGAGCGCGACGGCAAGCGCTGGTGCAGCTGGCGCATCGGCTGGTGGACCGGATTGCGCGTCGATCAGGACGCGCTCGAGCTGCACTTCGATCCGGACGGGCGGCTGGCCCACTGGGCGCTGGCGCAACGGTAGGGAGCGGCGGAGCCCCGCCCCCTACTGCATCACGCTGACGTTGAAGTACTTCGCCGCCGGGTGGTGGCAGATGATCGCCGAGGTGCTCTGCTCGGGCACGAGCTGGAACTCCTCGCTCAGCGACACGCCGATACGCGAGGCCTCCAGCAGCGGCAGCAGTCGCGCCTGGTCCTCGATGTTGGGGCAGGCCGGGTAGCCGAACGAGTAGCGGCTGCCTTGGTACTTCTGCTTGAACAGGTCGTCGATCGCCGGCGCGTCCTCGGCGGCGATGCCGATCTGCTGGCGCATGCGCTTGTGCCAGTACTCGGCCAGCGCCTCGGCGCCCTCGACGGACAGTCCGTGGAAGTGCAGGTAGTCGTCGTAGCGATTCTCGCGGAAGAGCCGCTCGCTCTCGCGCGTCGCCACCTGCCCCATCGTCACCAGCGAGAAGCCGACGACGTCGAGCTCGCCGCTGTCCTTGCGGCGGTAGAAGTCCGACAGGCACAGCCGCCGACCGGCAGGCTGGCGCGGGAAGTCGAAGCGGCAGAGCTCGGTCCTGCGGTCGCGCCAGTCGAGCACGACGAGCGAGTTGCGCTCGCTGTAGCACGGCCACCAGCCGTAGACGACGCGCGGTTCCAACGTCTTGTCGGCCTTGACCTTCTTGACTAGCTCCTTGAAGCGCGGCTCGACGATCTGCTGCACAAAGCGCTGGTAGTCCTCTTCGCTGCGCTTGCCCTGCTTGTACTGCCACTGCAGGCGGAACAGCGCCTTCTTGTTGACGTACTGCATCACCGTGCCGAGGTCGAGCTCGGCCGGCGTGACCACGGCCGGGCCCCAGAACGGCGGCGTCGGGACCACGGGCGCCGGAACGACGCCGCTATCGGCGTACTCGGCGAACGCGTGCGCCAGCAGCTCCTCCTTCTGCGCGCGCGTCATGCGGCGGTGGCTCTGCACGCGCCGCAAGTCCCCGGCGGCGGCGCCGGCGACCGGGGCGGCGGCGCCGACCGCGGTGGCGACCGGCTGCGGCGCGGTCTTCGGCTTCGCGCGCCCGGTCAGCTCGTCCATGATGTGCAAGCCGGAGAACGCGTCCGAGCCATAGTAGACCTTGCCGGTCGGGTAGGCGTCCTTGAGGTCGTGCTCGACGTAGTGACGATTGAGCGCCGCGCCGCCGCAGATCGCCGGCACGCCGATGCCGCGCTGCGCCATCAACTCGAGGTTCTCCTTCATCACCACGGTCGATTTCACCAGCAGGCCGCTCATGCCGATCGCGTCGGCCTTGTGCTCCTTGGCGGCCTCGAGGATCTGCTCGACCGGCACCTTGATGCCGAGGTTGACGACCTTGTAGCCGTTGTTGCTGACGACGATGTCGACAAGGTTCTTGCCGATGTCGTGCACGTCGCCGCGCACGGTCGCGAGCACCATCGTGCCCTTGGCCTCGCCCTCGACCTTCTCCATGAACGGCTGCAGGTGCGCGACCGCGGCCTTCATGCACTCGGCGCTCTGCAACACGAACGGCAGCTGCATCTCGCCGCTGCCGAACAGGTCGCCGACGACCTTCATGCCGTCGAGCAGGATGTCGTTGATGATCGCGAGCGGCGCGTGCGTGGCCATCGCCTCGTCGAGGTGCTTGCCGATGCCGTTCTTGTTGCCGTCGATGATGCGCTTCTTCAGGCGCTCCTCGACCGGCAGGGTCATCTCATCGTTGGTCGCGCCGGCGTCGATCCGCTTCTTGCCCTGGAAGCGCGCCAAGAAGGCGAACAGCGGGTCGTAACCCTCCTTGCGCCGGTCGTAGATCAGGTCGAGCGTGACCTTGCGATCCTCCTCGTCGAGCTTGTGCGTCGGGATGATCTTGCTGGCGTGCACGATCGCCGCGTCGAGACCGTGCTTGATCGCCTCCGCCAGGTAGACGCTGTTGAGGATCTGCCGCGCGTACGGGTCGAGGCCGAAGCTGATGTTCGACAGGCCCAGGATCGTGCGCACGCCGGGGATGTGCTGCTTGATCAGCCGGATGCCCTCCAGCGTCTGCACGCCGGCGTCGCGGCTGGCCTCGTCACCCGAGCCGATGGTGAATGTCAGCGGGTCGAAAACGAGGTCGCCGGGGTTGAGCCCGTGGCGGTTGACGACGATGTCGTACAGGCGCTTGGCGACGGCGAGCTTGCGCTCAGCGGTCTTGGCCATGCCCTCCTCGTCGATTGTCAGCGCGACGAACATCGCGCCATGCCGCCGGGCGACGCGGCAGAGCGCATCGGCCTTCCCCTCGCCGTCCTCAAGGTTGATCGAATTGATGATCGGCCGGCCCGGAATCGCCTCCAGCGCCTTCTCGACGACGTCGATCTGGGTGCTGTCGACCATGATCGGCGCGGTCACCTGCTGCACCATCGGGCGCAGCAGCTTGAGCATGTCGCCAGTCTCGTCGCGGCCGACGTACGCGGTGCAGACGTCGAGCACGTGCGAGCCCTCGTGCACCTGCTCCTTCGCCATCTGCAGCATGCCTTCGACGTCGCCAGCGACCATCAGCTCCTTGAACTTCTTGGAGCCGTTGGCGTTGGTGCGTTCGCCGACGATCAAGGGACCCTGGTCCTGCGTCAGCGGCATCGAGTGGAACAACGACGCCAGCTGCGGGGTGTAATCCTTCGGTCGCTCGCGCGGCACGAGTCCCTGCATCGCCGCCTGCATCGCCTGCACGTGCTCGGGCGTGGTGCCGCAGCAGCCGCCGACGACGCCGACCCCGAAGTCCTGCACGAAGCGCGCCTGGAAACGCGCCAGTTCGGCGGGCGTCAGGTCGTACACCGCCTTGCCGCCGACGTTGCGCGGCAGACCGGCGTTGGGCATCACCATGATCGTGCGCGTCGTCGTCTTGCCGAGGTGGCGCACCGACTCCTGCATCAGGTCCGGGCCGGTCGCGCAGTTGAGGCCGATGACGTCGACCGGCAGCGCCTCCAGCGTGGTGACAGCGGCGGCGATGTCGCTGCCGACCAGCATCGTGCCGGTGGTCTCGATGGTCACCGTGCAGAAGATCGGCACTTCGCGGCCGAGCTCAGCCATGGCGTCGCGCGCGGCGTTGATCGCGATCTTGACCTGCAGGATGTCCTGGCAGGTCTCGAGGTTGAGGCAGTCGACGCCGCCGGCGATCAGGCCTTTGCAGTAGACCTTGTAGCCCTCGTACATCTCCTGCGTGCCGATGTGGCCGAGCGTCACCAACTTGGTGCCCGGGCCGACGGAGCCGGCGACAAAGCGCGGACGCGCGGCCGTGCTGAACTTCGCCGCCGCGCGGCACGCAACTTCGGCCGCCTGCTTGTTGAGGTCGAAGGCGCGCGCGGCGAGGTCGAACTCCGCCAGCACGTACGGCAAGCCGCCGAAGCTGTTGGTCTCGACCACGTCGGCGCCGGCCGCGAAGTAACGCTCGTGGATGCCGCCGATGACGTCAGGGCGGGTCTCGACCAGCAACTCGTTGCAGCCCTCCAGGCCGCGGAAGTCGTCGAGAATCAGGTTGGCGGACTGGATCTGGGTGCCCATGCCGCCGTCAAACACCAGCACGCGCTCCTTCAGGACGCGGAGGATCGGGAACTGGTCGAGGCGCGCGCGAGGATCGAAGCGTGGCGTCATGCGGAAACGGAGCGGGCGAACAGCATAGCGGCGCTGAACAACCGCTAGGGCGGATTCCCCGCGCACCGTGTCATCGGA
>VGZG01000023.1 GCA_016872675.1 Planctomycetota bacterium | reverse complement strand
GGCGCTGCAGGCGGCGACCGGCCGGCCGGCGCTGGCCGACGAACTGACCGCGCTCGTCGAACTGCTCACGGCGCATCGCGCCCACTTCGCCGCCGACCGCGCCGCCGCCGACGCGCTGCTGGCCGTCGGCAGCGCGCCGCGCCCCGCCGACGTCGAGCCCGCCGAGCTCGCGGCGTGGACCAGCGTCGCGCGCGTCGTGCTCAACCTGCACGAGACGATCACCCGGCCATGAACGTCCGCCCGCACGAACTGCCGCTGCTGCTGGCGCGCCGCGCCTTCCTGCGCCGCTCCGGCGTCGGCCTCGGCGCGATGGCGCTGTCGGCGCTCGCTGGCCGCGCTTCGGCGCAGGACCCGGCGCGCGCGCGCCGGCTGCCGGACTTCGCGCCGCGCGCCAAGCGCATCGTCTGGCTCTACATGGCCGGCGGCATGACGCACCTCGACACGTTCGACGACAAGCCGGAGCTGCGCCGGCGCGACGGCGAGCCGATGCCGGAGTCGCTGACCAAGGGCCAGCAGATCGCGCAGCTGCAGGGCCAGGCGCTGCGCGTGCTGGCGCCGCAGCATCCGTTTGCGCGACGCGGCCGCTCGGGCCAGTCGATGGCGACGATCTGGCCGCGCCTGGGCCAGTGCGCCGACGAGCTGTGCATCGTGCGCTCGCTGCACACCGACGCGATCAATCACGATCCGGCGCACACGTTCATGAACACCGGCACCATGAACCAGGGCCGGCCGGCGATGGGCTCGTGGCTGTCGTACGGTCTCGGCGCCGAGGCCAGCGACCTGCCGGCGTTCGTGGTGATGGTGTCGACCGGCGCCTACGGCCAGAAGCAGCCGATCGCGGCGCGGCAGTGGCACTCCGGCTTCCTGCCGGGCCAGCACCAGGGCGTGCTGTTCCGCGGCGGCGGCGAGCCGGTGCTGTACGCGCAGTCGCCGGCCGGCGTCGACGGCGCGCGCCAGCGCGACGTGGTTGACGCGGTGCGCCGGCTCGACGGCCATGCCCAAGCGCGGCTCGGCGATCCGGACATCGGCGCGCGCCTGCGCCAGTACGAGCTGGCGTTCCGCATGCAGGCCAGCGTGCCCGAACTCACCGACCTGCGCGGCGAGCCGCAGCGCGTGCTCGACCTCTACGGCGCTGCGCCCGGCGACGGTTCGTTCGCCAGCAACTGCCTGCTGGCGCGCCGCCTGCTCGAGCGCGGCGTGCGCTTCGTGCAGCTCTACCACCGCGACTGGGACCACCACGGCGCGGTGAAGGAGCATTCGGCCGGCACCGCGCGCGAGGTCGACCAGGGCGCGGCGGCGCTGCTCACCGACCTGCAGCAGCGCGGCATGCTCGACGACACCATCGTCGTGTTCGGCTCGGAGTTCGGCCGCACGCCGATGGCGCAGGGCGACGGCCGCGACCACCACATGCAGGCGTTCACCATGTGGTTCGCCGGCGGCGGCTTCCGCGCCGGCCACGCGCACGGCGCCACCGACGACTTCGGCTACCGCGCCGTGCAGGATCGCGTGTCGGTGCACGACGTGCACGCGACGCTGCTGCATCAGCTCGGCATCGACCACGAGCGCTTCACCTTCCGCCACCAGGGCCTCGACGACCGGCTGACCGGCGTCGAACCGGCCAAGGTCGTGCGCGCGCTGCTGGCGTAGCGCGCGGCGCGACGCGGCGTGTCGGCTGCTCAGGCGTGCGGGCGCACCGGCGCGACCCGCAGTGCGTTGCCGGCGTCGGCGTTGTCGCCGACGAAGCGCTCGGCGACCGGGTCCCACTGCAGCGGCAGGCCGAGGCGGTAGCCGATCGACGCGAGCTGGCAGACGGTCGCAGTGCGGTGGCCGATCTCGGCGGTGCAGATCGGCTCGCGGCCCTCGCGGATGGCGGCGAGGAAGTCGGCGACGTGGCCCGCGTTGCGCGGGAAGCGCAGTTCGCCGTCCTTCGGCTCGGCCAGCAGATCCGGCGCGTCCGGCGCGCTGCGGTCGGTCCCGCGGAACGCGCGGCTGTGCCCGCGCGAGCACTCGATCGTGCCGAGTTCGCCCTCGAACGTGCAGTCGGTCGGGCCGCCGTGGACCATCTCGCAGCCGTCGGCGTAGACGAGCACGAGGCCGCGCGTGGCCGCGCGATCGGCCGGCGGGATCACGCGCACCGGGCCGCTGTGGTCCATGCCGAGCGCCCACTGCGCGATGTCGAAGTGGTGCGCGCCCATGTCGGCGAGGCCGCCGTTGGCGTACTCGCGGTACTTGCGCCACGCCGGGAAGTGGCCGTGCATGCCGATCGGACACAGGTCGGCGTGGAACGGCCGCATCGGCGCCTGCCCGAGCCAGCCGTCCCAGTCGATGCCCGCCGGCAGCGGCTGCTCCGGCAGGTCGCACGCGATCGCCGGATCGCCGGTGTGGATGGTGATGCGGCGGACCTTGCCGATGCGGCCGTTGCGCACGGCTTCGGCGGCGCGCACGAAGTGGTGGCCGAACTCGCTGCGCTGCTGCGAGCCGGTCTGGAAGCACACGCCCGTCGCGGCGACGGCGGCGGCGATGGCGCGGCCCTCGGCGATGGTCAGCGTCAGCGGCTTCTCGCAGTAGACGTGCTTGCCGGCCAGTGCCGCGGCGATCGACGGCTCGGCGTGCCAGTGGTCGGGCGTCGCGTTGAGGATCGCGTCGACTTCGCGATCGGCGACGATGGCGCGCCAATCGGTGACGACGCTGCAGACGGCGCGCTTGCGCCGCTCGTTGACGATGCGCGCGCCCTCCGCGGCGCGCGCCGCGACCACGTCGGCGACGGCGACGATCTCGCACTTAGGGTCGGCGAGGAACTGGCCGACCAGTTCGCGCGCACGCACGCCGAAGCCGACGATGCCGACGCGGATCGCGCCGTCGCCGGGCGCGCGCGGCGGCAGGTCGCGCGGCAGCGGGGCCGGCGCAGCGGCTGGACCGGTGGCGCAGGCGGAGAGCGCGGCGCCACCGGCAGCGGCGACGGCGGCGGAACGGACGAAGTCGCGGCGGGACGGACGAGGCATCGGCGCACGGTCGCGCGCCGGCGCGACCGCGGCAAGCGCGCGATGTCGGTGCGGCAGAGGTGGTACAGGCGGCGGCGGTGTGGCGGCGCCGTGGCGCGGGATGCGTCCGTGTCGCGGCGCATCGGTTCGTTCATGCGCCGGCGCGTCGATGCGTCGATGCATCGTTGCGGCGCCGATCCGCGGCTCATGCGCGGCGTGCGACGTGCGCTGCGGCGCCGCCATGCCGTGCCGCACGCATCCGCCGCGTCACGCGATCAGGTCGCGCATCACCGTGCCATGGACGTCGGTGAGGCGCTGGTGGCGCCCGCCGGCGAAGAACGTCAGGCGCTCGTGATCGAGGCCGAGCAGCGGCGAGCGCGCGCGGCAGCAGCGACGACGCCGCCAGTAGGCCGAAGCCGTTGGAACACTGGCGCAGCAGTTCGCGGCGGGAGCAGTCCGCGCGGGCGCGGCCGATCGCGCAGCCTAGGAGTCCGCGTCACGGAAGGCCACGCCGCCCGATACGCGTCTTCGCGCCCGGAGGCTCGCCGGCCACCGTCCGCGGATTCACTGCTCGGCGAATGCGCCGATTCGCCTGCGGTCGTCGGCTTCGCGCCAGTCACGAATGCACGCACCGGTTCAGCGGCAGTCCTGTGGCGCAGGCTGCCAACGCGCCGCCGCTGGCCGCGATCACGCGATCACGCGACCGCGGCACCGCACACGCGCGCCCGGCCGCGACCCGCCGCCGTCAGTTCGGCTGGTAGTGGTACAGCAGCCAGTACACCACGACGCCGGTCACCGACACGTACAGCCAGATCGGCGCCGTGACCTTCGCCCACTTGCGGTGCTGCTCGCGCCGGTCCTTCAGCCCGAGCCACGCCGTGCGCAGGATCAGCGGCACCTGCACGACCGCGAGCACGACGTGCGAGATCAGCAGCACGAAGTACACCGGCCGGATCCAGCCCTGGTGCGGGAACTGCTTCTCGTTGCCTGAGAAGTGGTACACGAGGTAGCAGACGAGGAACGCCGCCGAGAAACCGAGCGCGACGAAGATCAGCTTCTTGTGCAGCTCGACGTTGCCGCGCTTGATCGCAATGAGCGCGCCGACGAGGAACACGAACGCGCAGGCGTTGAGGACGGCGTCGACGTGGACCAGAATGGCAGTGTCGAAGGCGGCGAGCATGGGGTCACTGGCGCGTGAGCACCATCGTCGTGAACAGCAGCGGCAGGTAGACGATCGACGTCAGGAAGGTCATGCGCATCGCCGTGTCACGCCGCGTCAGCGCGGCGATCGCGGTCGGAACGAAGAACAGCAGGTCGAGCCAGATGGTCACCGCCGCGTAGCGGTCGTCGACCATGCGCGTGTAGTACGGCACGAAGCTGGCGATGCCGAGGCCGGCGACGTACAGCAACATCGTCAGCGATGTGCGGTGGCCGCTCGGGTCGAGCGTCGGCAGCATCTGCATGCCGGCGCGCGCGTAGTCCTCGCGGTAGCGCCAGGCGATCGCCAGGAAGTGCGGGATTTGCCAGCAGAAGAGGATCGCGAACAGCACCGCCTGCGGCATCGCCAGCTCACCGACGACGGCGGCGTGGCCGACCACAGGCGGCAGCGCGCCGGGGATCGCGCCGACCAGGGTGTTGAGCCACGTGCGCGTCTTCATCGGCGTATAGACCAGCACGTAGCTGACGACGATCGCCGCGCACAGCGAGCCCGCCGTCCAGTTCCACTGGCCCGACGGCCGCGAGCCGTTCGGCGCCATCGGCGAAGCGAACACCAGCACGAGCAGGACGCCGGCGATCGACGTCGCAAGGCCGAACGCGAGCACTTCCGCGGGCGACAAACGCCCGGTCGGCAGCGGTCGCTGCTGGGTGCGCACCATCAGCGTATCGAGGTGCCGCTCACGGTGCATGTTGAGCGCGGCGGCGCCGACGGCGGCGAGGAACGTGCCGACGGTGACCGCGATCAGCAGATCGAGCGGCGGATGACTGCCCTTCGCCGGCCAGCCCATGTAGGCGCCGGCGACGACGGCGAACACGGCGAGCGCCGATAGGCGCGGCTTGCCGAGCTCCCAGTAGGCGGACAGCTTGCCGCCAGCGGGCGTAGTGACGGCGGTCATGCGACGGCCTGCGCGCCATCGGGGCGGCGCGTGGCGCGGAAGACGTGCGCGGCGAGCGTCGCCATCAGCACGGTCAGCAGCGCGCCGATCAGCACGTGCACCGAGATCGCGGTCGCGGCGCCGAGCTGCTCGACGTTCTCAGGGCGCTTGCCGTCGGGGTTGCGCACGGCGAGCGCGACGAAACCAAGCGCGATCTGCGCGATCATCAGGCCGATGATGGCTCGCGCGAGGCCCTTGATGCCCGGCGCTTCGCCGAGCCGGCCGACAGCGAACGCCGTCGCGATCGTCGCGACGAGGAACACCACCAGCGCGTTGCCAACGTGCGTCCACAACGCGTGTGGGCTGTTGGTGTGGCGCGCGATCGCGCCGACGATCGTCTGCGCGACGAGCATCCCCAGCGCGAACAGCGCGAGCCCGCGGCCGCTGCCGGGGGGCACGCTCGTCACCGGCGCGGTGGCGCGGTGGCGGTCCGACAGCTGGTACGCGAGCCAGCCGAACGTCGCGAACGTCAGTTGCGCGAGCGTGCCGTGCGTCACCGACGTGACCGCCGGCAGGTTCTTCAGCACGCCGAGGCCGCCGACGACGCCCTGCGTCAGCACGAGGCAGCCGCCGAGCCACGCAGTCGCGCGCGCGCGCGGCGAGCCGAGCCGACCGAAGTGCAGCCACAGCGCCAGCGCCAGGGCGAGCAGGCCGGTCGCCGACGCCGCGACGCGGTGAAAGTGCTCGAAGAAGCCGGGCAGCGTCGTGTAGCTCGACGCCGGCATCACCTGCCCGTCGGACAACGGCCAGTCGGGGTAAGCCATGCCCGAGCCGGTGCTCGTAGTCAGCGCGCCCTTGAGCACGGTGATCGCCGCCGTGACCAGCAGCGCGAGGCACAGCCGGAACGGCCCGCGGCAGGAGCCTAGGGACGACGGCGGGGTGGCGGGCGCGGAGGTCATGAGATGGCGGGCCCACAGACAATGCCCCCCTGGCCCGCGATTTTCAGCCGCGCAGGCGGCGCCGGCGGCGCGCCACGGCCTCGCCGCAGCGATTCGCACGCCGGATGCAGCCGTCCGAGCGGCTCAGCGGGCCGGACGCGCCGGCGCGCCGCGGGAGTCGTTGCCGAACGCCTCCCAGATCGGGCGCTCGCTGTCCTTGATCGTCGCGATGTCGACCGCGCGGTCGAGCGCCAGCGTTGGCTGCCGCGTCGCCGTGCACAGTAGCGTCTTGACCTCGACGTCCTTGCCGAGCGCGTTGGCCACCTCGAGGTGCGCGATCGCTGCGTTGGCCTCGCCCAGCTTGAGGTTGCAGATGCCGAGGTTCTTGTGTGTCAAGCGCGCGGCCGTCGGCGGCAGTTCGGCGACGTTCGCGAGCGACAGCTCAGCGACGGCGCGCTGCCACTGGCGCTGCTCCATGAACTTCTCGCCGCGATAGAGGTGCGTGATCGTCGGCGTGTCGAGTTGGCCCTTCACGACGGTGAAATCGGTTACCTCGATCCACGGCTTGTTCTGGAACGTGTTTCGCACCACGCCGGTGACGTTGACGCGCTGGTACAGATCGAGGCCGTAGAGCGTCTCCAGTCTGGCGCTCGACTTGCTCAGGAAGAGCAGGCCGAAGACGTCGTTGTAGGCCTTCTCCTGCCAGATCGGCTGCTCGTCGGCCCACGCGTAGAAATTGGCGAACTCCGTCGGCGTGAACTTGGTGAAGAGCGGATTGGCGATGACGCCGAGCGACGCGAACTGGACCGTGAAGTTGACTTTTACGTTCTTGAACGCCTCGGGATCCTTGCGGACCTGCGTCAGCGTGGTCGCGACGCGATTGCCGAACTCATGGTCCTGCGCCGGCAGCGCGGCGACGGCGAGCAGGAAGGGCACGAACAAGGCGCTTCTCATGGCAGTCTCGACTGGTTCCAGTGGCTCGGAGCGAACGTCCGGTCCGGCGCCGCGCCCGGAGCCTCGGCGCCGATCCCGGGCGCATCGCGCCGGCGTCGGGCCCGCGCAACCGTTTCCGGCCGCGCGGCGGCGACACTGCGACGAAGCGCTCGCTGAACGGAGCTTCGGCCCCGGACACGTGCTTGGTCCGGACGCGCGCACGGTTGCCCGTGGCGCATCGAGGTATCGGCGCGCGCGGCGGCGCGGCTTGATACGGCCACTCCGGTGGCGCGCGCCATCCGCGCCGGCGAGCACAAGTCCGCGCTGGTATGACGCCTTCGCGCAGGTCACGATGCGGCTATCGGGCGGCGCCGTCCATTGACGGCCGACCGCCGCCAACACCTCGAATCATGCGCACCCTCTCGTTCTCGTTCCCCGTCGCGTCCCTGCTGCTCGCCGGCGCGGCCACCGCCCAGTACTACGAAGCCCGCAACGCCGGCATGGGCGGCGTCGGCACGGCCTCGTCCCACTACCTCGCCGCCGGCTGGGCCAACCCGGCGCTGCTGACGCGCAGCCGCGCGAGCGACGACTTCGGCGTGATCCTGCCAAGCATCGGCGCCACGACGTACGACAAGGACGGCCTGGTCGACGACATCAACGACTTCGTCGACGCCGTCGACCGCGTCGACGCCGCCGGCACGTACACGCAGCCCGAGCTGATCGACCTCGCCGACCGTCTCACGGGGCTCGACAACCGCCAAGTGACCGGCACGCTCGGGCTCGGCCTCATGCTGGCCATCCCGTCGCGCCGCTTCGGCTTCGCGCTGCACGCCAAGACGTTCGCCGACCTGCAGGCCTTCGTGGACGTCGATCCGGCCGACGTCAACGCGCTCAACAACCCGGGCTCGATCGGTTCGTCGCCGACCTTCCTCAGCGAGGCGCGCATCGTCGGCGTCGCCATCACCGAGGTCGGCGTGTCGCTCGCGACCTCGTTCGGCGACGACTCGTCGCGGATCTCGTTCGGCGTCACGCCGAAGCTGCAGCAGGTCGACACGATCAACTACGGCGTCAATGTCGACAGCTTCGACAACGGCGAGTTCGACGACGACCAGTACCGCAACGACGACAGCGCCTTCAACCTCGACCTCGGTGTCGCCTGGGAGATCGAGAACGGCATCACGCTAGGCGCCGTCGGCCGCAACCTGATCGACCAGACCTACACGACGGTCGACACGCTCGGCCAGGCCTTCGTCTACGACCTCAACCCGACGGCCGCCGTCGGCGCGGCGTGGCAGCATGGCATACTGACGCTCACCGGCGACGTCGACGTGATCATCGCCGAGCGCTTCGGCACCGAGGGCGGCCTGGGCGACGACAACGTGCGCCTCGCCCGCGCCGGCGCCGAGCTGGACCTGTGGCGCTGGCTGCAGCTGCGCGTCGGCTACCAGACCGACCTGGAGAACACGCTCGACGACGCGATCAGCGCGGGCCTCGGCCTGTCGCCGTTCGACGTGCTGCACATCGACATCGCCGGCACGTACGTCAGCGACAACAGCTACGGCGCGGTCGCGCAGCTCGGGCTGACGTTCTGATCGGCCCGGCGCGCTGGCGCGCGGCGATCAGTCGTCGCCGCGCTCGCGCTCCCGTTCGCGCTCCTTCTCCTTGCGGCGCCGCAGGCGCTCCGGCGCCTCGCCCGCGCGCCACATCAGCACGATGGCCGTCGACCCCCACTCGCGCAGGTCGACGTCGAGGTCGTCGCCGAAGTCGTCGTCGTCGAGCACGCCGGCCTCGAAGTGGAACAGCACGCAGCCGTGCGGCGCCGTGCGCTCGAGCAGCTTGCGGGCCTTGGCGAGGCACTTGACCGGATCCTCGGCGACCAGCGCGTACGGCGGGTCGAGGAACACCAGGTCGGGCGCAACCTCGGCGTCGACGGCCTTCGCGTCGTCGCGGTGGCCGGCGCCGAACACCGCTGGCGTCATCGGCGGCGGATCCCACGCGTCGGCGCGCTGGATGCAGGCGCGGCCGACCGCGTCCGGCCCGAGCAACTGCAGGTTGCCGCGCAGCACCTCGAGCGCCTTGTTGTTTTTCTCGACGAACAGCACGCGGGCGGCGGCGCGGGAAAGCGCCTCCATGCCCGACGCGCC
The DNA here is from genome assembly GCA_016872675.1 of Planctomycetota bacterium. GTDB lineage: Bacteria > Planctomycetota > UBA1135 > UBA1135 > UBA2386 > UBA2386. The sequence goes on along the minus strand of VGZG01000023.1, from coordinate 36,966 downwards.
GGTGCCGGCGAACAAATCCCAGACGTAGGCGCCCTCGACGCGGTCCTGAACGATGTTGAACAGCGCTTCCCGGACCTGGCCGAGCAGCGGCCGGGTGCCAAGCCCGCGCACAGCCTTCAGCACGCGACCGCCGTACTCGCCGCCGATGATCTTGAGGCTCACGCGCGGATGGTCGCCGCCCGGCGGCGGCTTGGCAACGACGCGGCGGCTTCCGCGCGCGTCCGCCGGGCCGCATGCGCGACCGCGCGAACAGCGCGCTCCCCCCGCCGCCAGCGCGCGCTATCGTGCTCCGCCCCCGCAATGACCGCGCTCCCCGATCGCTTCGGCCGCCCGCTGCGCAACCTGCGCCTGTCGGTGACCGATCGCTGCAACCTGCGCTGCCAGTACTGCATGCCGGAGGAGGAGTACGTCTGGCTGCCGAAGTCAGACGTGCTGACGTTCGAGGAGATCCTGCGGCTGGTCGACGTGTTCACGTCGCTCGGCGTCGACGAAGCGCGCGTGACCGGCGGCGAGCCGCTGCTGCGCCAGGGGCTGACCACGCTGGTGCGCGCGCTGGCGGCGCGGCCGGCCCTGCGCGACCTCGCGATCACGACCAACGGCGTGCTGCTGGCAGAGCACGCGCAGGCGCTGAAGGACGCCGGCATGAAGCGCGTGACGATCAGCCTCGACACGCTCGCCCGCGAGACCTTCCGCCTGCTGTCGCGGCGCGACGACCTGCCGCGCGTGCTCGCCGGCGTGCAGGCGGCCCGCGACGCCGGCTTCTCGCGGCTCAAACTCGACACCGTCGTCATCGCCGGCGTCAACGACGGCGAACTGCCGGCGCTCGTCGACTTCGCGCGCGACGTCGGCGCCGAGATCCGCTTCATCGAGTACATGGACGTCGGTGGCGCGACGCGCTGGCAGCTCGACCGCGTCGTCACGCGCACGCAGATGCTCGAACGGCTGCAGCGCGCGTTCGGACCGATCCGCGCGCTCCCGCGCGCCGACAGCGCCCCGGCCGAGCGCTTCGAACTCGGCGACGGCACGACCTTCGGGATCATCGCGTCGGTGACGCAACCGTTCTGCGGCACGTGCGACCGTGCGCGACTCACCGCCGACGGCACGTGGTTCACCTGCCTGTACGCGGCGACCGGCGCCGATCTGCGCCGACTGCTGCGCGGCGGCGCCGACGACGCGACGCTGCGCACGGCGATCACGGCGACATGGCAGGCGCGCGGCGACCGCGGCGCCGAGGTCCGCGCCGGCCTGCCCGATCGCGCTCCGCTCGCGGCCGCGGCGACGCTGCGGCAGCAACCGCACCTGGAGATGCACACGCGCGGCGGCTGATCGCGCGCGCCACAGCCACGCCGCAAGGCCCTGTCAGCGCGCCGGATCGTCGCGAAAGCGCTCGGCGACGCGATGGCATGCGAGCACGACCAGCGTCAGCGCCGCCGCCGGCGCCGCCCACGGCCGCCACTCACCGAGCGCCGCGCGCTCGACGCCGCTGCGCAGCATCTCGCCCCACGACGTCGACGCGCTGCCGGTCGCGAGCCCGAGGAACGCCAGCGTCGCCTCGGCGACGACGGCAGCGGCGACGCAGAACGCTGCCGTCGTCGCCAGCGGACCCTTCATCTGCGGCAGCACATGAGCGAACAGCAAGCGTGCCTCCGACACGCCGAGCCCCCTCGCCGTGCGCACGAACTCGCGCTGGGCGAGCGCCAGCGCCTCGGCGCGGGCGATGCGCGCGAAGCTCGGCCATAGCAGCGCCGCGAGCGCGAGCCGCGCCACCGTCGCCGAGTCGCCGAGGAAGGCCGCCGCGAACATCAGGAACAGCAGCAGCGGCAGGCACGCGGTCAGTTCGACGAGCCGCAGCACGCAGGCCTCGAACCAACCGCGCCGCAGACCGGCCCATGTGCCGAGCAACGCGCCGACGACAAGCGCCAGCGCTACGGCCGGCGCGGCCAGCGACGACAGCGCCGAGGCGCCGTGCACGATACGCGCCAGCAGGTCGCGACCCAGCTCGTCGCAGCCGAGCCAGTGCGCCTTCGACGGGCCGACGCCGGCCAGCGCCGCGTCGGTGGCGAGCGGTCCGTGCGGCACCGGTGGCATCCAGACGACGACGTCGGGTCGCGACAGCGCCAGCCAGTCGCGCCAGCCGCCGCCATCGGGCGCGACGGCCGCGCGACCGACGAGTTCGGCGAACGCCGGGAACGACCATGCGCCATCGCGCCGCAGCGCCAAAGGCGCGTCGTTGGCGACGACCGGCGCAAGCGCGCCGAGCGCGACCAGCGCGAGCGCGAGCCAAAGCGACGGCGCGCGCAGCAGGCGGACCGGCGCGCGCGGCGGCTTCACGCTGCTCCTGCGCGGCGGTCAAGGCGCGCGTGCAGCCAGTCAGCGAAGGCGAATGCGAGCAGCGTCGCGATCGCGCCAAGCGTGACCAGCGCGAGCAACAGCGGCTGGTCCTGTTCGCTCGCGGCGGTGAAGGCGAGATGGCCCAGCCCGTCGAGCGCGAATGCGTTCTCGGCAACGACCGAGCCGCCGACGAGCATCGGCAGCAGGCTGCCCGCCAGCGTCGCCGCCGGCAGCGCGCCGTGGCGACGCAGGCGACGGCGCAGCACCGCGGGCTCGGCGCCGAGCGCACGCATCGTCTCGACCCACGGCGAGCGGTCGGCGCGCGCCACCGCGTCGCGGACAAAGCGCGCGACCAGCGCCAGCGGGCCGACGCCGATGACGGCGACCGGCAGGACGAGATGGCGCGCGCTGTCGAGCGCCTGTTGCCACGCCGGCCACGTCGTGGCGTCCGGCGAGCGCAGGCCCGAGACCGGCAGCCACTGCAGGCCGGCGGCGCCGAAGGCGAGCAGCAGCAGCGTCGCGACGAGGAACTCCGGCAGCGCCGCGAACGCGAGCAAGAGCGCCGAAGCCACGCCCTCGCGCGCCGTGCCGGCAGCCATGCCGAGCCGCGCGCCGAGCGGCACGCCAACCCCGAACGCCAGCAGCAGCGCGAGCCCGCCAAGCAGCGCCGTCGTCGGCCAGGCCTGCGCGATGCGCCGCCACAGCGCGTCGTGATCGCCGTTCGGACCGGCGAAGCGCAGCCGCGCGGCGTTGCCAAGCCACTGCAGGTAGCGCGTTCCCAGCGGCGCCGGCTGCAAAGTGACCGGATCGACCATGCCGAACTGCGCGCGCAGTTGCAGGATCGCGCGTTCGCGCGCGTCGAGGTCGGCGAAGGCGCGGTCGCCGGCGGCGCGCGCGATCGCCAGCTCGGCGCGGTCGACCGGCGCGAGGTCGACGACCGCGAAGGTCGCGAAGCTGACGCCGAGCAGCATGCCGCACAGCCACAGCAGCCGTCGTAGGAGGCGCAGCATGCGTCAGTCGCCGACGAGCACGGCGAGGATCGCCGCCTTGGTCTTCTGCCAGTTCTCCTGCTGGCCGGAGCCGCGCAGGTATTCCAGCGTCAGGATCGGCCAGCGCAGCGTGTGCCCGACCCACGAGCCGAGCGAGCCCGGCGTCGGCGCGATCTTGTCGGACGGCTTGACCCGCAGGCCCGACGCGCGGCCAAAGCGCTCGGCAAGCCGCTCCGCCGGGCCGTCGAAGTTGATGAACGTGTCGCCGCGCCATGCGTGCGCGACGACCATCACGTCGGGCCTCACGGCCAGCACGAGATCGTGCAGCGCCTTGGCCTCGGGCTGGTCGAGCGGCTTGTCACCGCGGCCCTGACCGGGCAGGTAGTTCTTCGCCGGATAGTTGCGGTTGAGGTCGACGCCGTTCCTGTTGGCGCGCGTGCCGGCGACCGAGCCGTCGGGGTTGGCGTCCTCGAGGATCGTCAGCGTGACCTTGTCGACGGCTCCGGGCGTGGCGAGGAACGCCGCCGGCAGCTCCGCAGTCGCGATCGCGCCCTCGCGCTCGTCGCCGTGGATGCCGCCGACCCACAGCGCCTTGCGCGGGCCATGGCCAAGGCGCAGCACGCGCAGCGGCCGGCCCTCGACGCTCTTGCCGATCGCGCGCCAAGTCGGCGGTTGTGGCACGGCGACGGCGACGGCTTCGGCGCGCGACGCGCCGGCATTGGCCGGCTGGCCACGCCAACGTTTTTGGACGCCCCCCGGACTGCCACTGACGCAACCCGCGGCCAGGACGAGGAACCATGCGACCGCCCGCATGGCGCACACCATACCGGCCGGCGGCGGAGCCGACGTGCCTTGATCAGGATTTGCGCGGTCGATCCGCAGTCGGCCTCAGGACTGCTGCAGTTCGCCGCTCAACGCCTACTTCGCCGGGCCGAAATGCGCTGGGCACGCGCGCGCAGCCAGTTCTGCGACGCTAGCGCGCTCAGATGCCGAAGCGACAGGGATCGCTCGGGTCGATCACGAAGGTCGGGAAGCCGGTGATCCACGCCGAGCCCTCGATCTCCGGCACGATCGCCGCGTGTGAGCCGACCTTGGTCTCGCCGACGATGCGCGCGCGGAACGCGGTCTTCAGCACGCTCTCGCTGCGAAACCACTGACCGACCTCGATCTCGCCCTTGCCGTGCAGCACAGCGAGCTTGGCCGAGGTGCCGGTGCCGCACGGCGAGCGGTCGTAGGCCGCGCCAGGGCACAGCGTCAGCGCGCGGCTGCCGGGTTCGACGCCGTCGATCGCCTCGAACAGCTTGACGTGGTCGACGATCTCGTCGGCGTCGTGCGCGGGATGGCGGCCGCGCACGCCTTCGCGCACCAGCGCCTCGCGCACCGCCGTCGCCGCCTGCATCAGCACCGGCAGCGCCGCCTTGTCGACGGTCAGGCCCATCTGGTCGGCCTCGACGAACGCAAACCAGTTGCCGCCGTAGGCGATGTCGGCCGCGACCTTGCCGAAGCCGTGCACCGGCACGACGACGCGCTGGCGGAGCAGGAACGACGGCACGTTGGTGATCGTGACGCTGACCGGCCTGCCGCCTTGCACCGCGACCTTGCAAGTCACTACGCCCGCAGGCGTGTCGAGCCGGATGTCGGTCACCGGCTCGACGGCGGGGACCATGCCCATCGCGACCGCGACGGTGGCGACGCCGATGGCGCCGTGGCCGCACATGCCGAGATAGCCGGCATCGTTGGCGAAGACCACGCCGAGGCTCGCGCCGGGCGCGCACGGCGGCAGCAGGTAGGCCAGCACGATCGCGTCGTGGCCGCGCGGCTCGCGCACGAGCGCGCGCCGCAGGTGGTCGAAGTCGCGTTGCAGCGCGGCGCGCTTCTCGGCCATCGTCGCGCCGGGGATCGGCGGCAGGCCGCTGGTCACGATGCGCGTCGGTTCGCCGGCCGTGTGCGAGTCAACGCCCTGGATCACCTGAGAGAACTGCAGCATGCGCGCATCATGCCGCGGCGGCCCCGAAACCTGCACGCAGGCATCGGCGCCCGACCGGGGCCGACCGACCGCAACCGAGCCGCAGCGGCATCGACCATTGCGACGCCAGCTGCGCCCGGGGCCACGCCCGGGACCGCGGCGAACCCGCAGAACAAGCGTGTGCGACCGCATTACGAGGGAGCGGCGGGCCGTAGCGCGAGGCCCAGCGCCAAGGCGAAATTGCGCGCCGGGCCCCGCCGCCGCACGCATCGCCGCGATGGCGCCGGCGGACGGAGGAGTCCGCGCCGCTCCGCGCGATGCGGCTCGCCGGCGCGAAACGGAACCCTGCGCGCGTCGCTGGACGCGCTGACCGCCTGGTTACCGGCCGGCGCGAACCACGCGTTCAGCCTGGCGATCCCGAGCAACCCGGCGCTGGTCGGCTTCCAGCTCTTCTCGCAGTCGGCCACCTGCCAGTTCCCGGCGCAAGACGCGTTCGGCGCGCTCACCAACAACGGCGTCGCCGGCATGCTGGGCAGCATCTGACCTGGACAGCCAGTCGCCGGCCCTGCCGGCGCCGCGCGCGTTGCCAACCATCCTTCCCGGCGCTTGGACATGAGCGTGCCCCGCCGTGATACTCCGCGCCCCCACAATGGCAGCGCCCGACCTCTGGACCTGGATCACCATTCCCGCGATCGGCGGTCTGATCGGTTGGAGCACCAACTGGCTGGCCGTGAAGATGATCTTCCGGCCGATCAAGCCGCGACGCATTTTGTTCTTCAAGGTGCAGGGCCTGATCGGTCGCCGCCAGCAGGACCTCGCCAAGGCCATCGGCCGCGTCGTCGGCACCCACCTCGTCGAGCACACCGACATCGTGCGCGGCCTCGACCACCTGGACTTCAGCGGCGTGCTCGCCGCCGTCCTCAACAAGGGCCTCGCGCCGAAGGTGCAGGAACTGCGCGGCCTGCCGCTGATCGGCGGTTTCCTCACCGAGGAGCGTGTGCAGGGCATCCGCGACGCGATCGTCGCCGGCGTGATGGAACACAAGGCGACCGTGCTCGAGGAGGTCGAGAAGGGCCTCGCCAAGGGCCTCGACGTGCCAACGCTGGTCGAGAAAAAGGTCGCCGGCTTCGCCATCGAGAAGCTCGAGGCGATGATTCTCGAGGTCGCCAGCCGCGAGCTGCGCGCGATCGAGATACTCGGCGGCGTGCTCGGCGCGCTGATCGGGCTCGCGCAGGTCGGCTTCCTCGCCTGGCACGGCCAGCCCGCGTGAGCCGTTACGCCGCCAACTCGCCGCGACTAGACCCGTCCGCATCGCCATGAAGGCCCGCTCGCTCGCCCCGCTGCTGCTCGCCGCCGCCGCCGCCGCGCAGGGCGGCCCGACGAAGTTCGCCGCCTACCCCGACCGCGACGCACTGTCGCCGTTCCGGTCGCCGACCGACGCCTACGCGCCGCCGGACGAGGCCTTCCGCCTGCTGCGGATGATGGAGGCATTGGCGGAATCGGCGTCGGCGCAAAAGCGCTTCGACATCGACGGCCGCGAGGTCGTCGACGACCCGCGCTGGCGGCAAGCGCGCGAGGACCTGCTCAAGCTGCCCAACGGCCTCGACGCCGGCTACCTCGCGCAGATCGTCCGCAACAACAAGAACGCCGCCGACCGAGCGACCGCGTTCTACGCGATCTTCCACGTCGCCCGCGTCGATGACGTGTTCGAGCTGATCGCCCACGTGCCCGGCGAGCCGCTGCGCACGATCCGCGAGCGCGCCTTTCCGCTCGCGATCGCATTCCTGCGCGCCAACGCCGGCCGGCGCTTCGGCGACCTCGCGCCCGAGAAGCAGGCCGAGCTGAAGGCGACGCTGCCTGCGCCCGGCAGCGCGCCGGCGCGCGCGGCCGGGATCGTGCGCGGCCCGATCCCTGAAGACCATCTGCACAAGCTGCGCCTGGTGCCGTTCCTGCAGATGTTCGACTTGCCGGAGCCGATCGACCAGGCGCAGGCGCTGTGGTTCGTGAAGGAAGCGTCGCTGGTGCGGCCCGACCTCGCGCTGGCGTGGCTCGAGCCGTCGCTGCCGCGCGTGAAGGAACTGCTGGTCTCGCCCGAAGCAAAGACGCGCGCCGAGGCGGTCGGCCTGTTCCAGGCGATCGGGCCGAAGGACCTGCCTGCCCCGCCCGAGGACCATGCGGCGCTGACGGCCTGGGCCGACGAAGCCGCGAAGGCGCTGTTCCCGCCGCTGCGCAACCTCAACGACGCGATCGTGCAATTGCATCCCGGCCGCGAACGCGACGCCGTCGCCGCCGCCGGCCTGACGGCGCTACAGAAGTCGTCGGTTGTCGATCCGTGGGTTGGCAAGGCCAAGGACGGCGCGGTCGCGCGCGGCGTGCGCGTTGTCACCGTGCCGGACACGCTGAAACCGCTGGCCATCCCGGCGGGCGCAGTGATCATGTCGGTCAACGGCGTCGGTGTGCGCGACGCCGCGTCGCTGCTGGCGACGCTGACGCAGCTGCTGCAGGCGGGTAGGCCGCCGCGCAAGCTCATGGTCGAACTGCTGATCGACGGCAAGGCGCACGCGATCGAGTACCGCGTGCTGTGAGCGCGAAGGTCGGACGCTGACCGGACCGGCCAGGAACGCGCCCGCCGGCACGTTCGCCGGCGCCGACAACAGCGCGCGCGGCGACCCGGTCGCCTTGGCGCAACAGCGCGCGTCGTCGAACGGCTATCGTGCGGTGATGGCCCACCCCCGCCGCCTGCCGCCGCCGTCCGCGCTGCTCGCCGTCGTCGCCCTGCTCGCCGCTCCGCTGGCCCTGCCGGCGCAGGGCAAGGCCGGCAAGGACAAGGCGGGCAAGGAGAAGGACAAAGCCGTCGCCGCGGCGCCGAAGGACGACGCGCTGACCGCCAAGGAACCGGCGATCGTCGCGATCGACAAGTTCCGCAAGGCCAAGGTCAGCACGAAGTCGGTCGACTGGAGGAAGGCGCTGCCCAAGCCCCCGCAGTTGCCGTTCGACGCGGCGCGCGCGTACCGCTGGCACCTCGAGACCAGCGTCGGCCCGCTCGTCGTCACGCTGCTGCCCGAAGCGGCGCCGATGCACTGCAGCAGCGTCGTCTACCTGTCGCGCTGCGGCTTCTACGACGGCCTGCAGTTCCCGCGCGTGCTCAAGGGCTTCATGGCGCAGGGCGGCAGCCCCGACAACACGCAGGCCGGCGACGCCGGCTACAAGCTCGACGGCGAGCTGAAGAGCGGCCAGAAGCACGACAAGCCCGGCGCGCTGAGCTCGGCCAACGACGGCAACCCGGACAACGAGGGCTCGCAGTTCTTCCTGACGTTCGTGCCGACGCCGCACCTCGACGGCAAGCACACCGTGCACGGCTTCGTCACCGAAGGCGTGGAGACGACGTTGAAGAAGCTCGAGGAGAAGGGCGTCGACAAGGACGGCGACCCGCTGCCGGAGAAGGTCGCGATCCTGCGCACGTGGATCACCGTCGCGCCGAAGGACGGGGCGGCGAGCACGGGCGGAGAGGAAGGCAAGGCCGGCAAGAAGGCCGGCGGGAAGTGACGGCGGGCGGCTACGCACTAGACGGCGCGACCAAGCGCGATCGCGAGCCGCTAGCCTGCGCGCATGACGACGTTCGCCGACCGGCTGTGCGTGCGGCCTGGGAAGGAGCTGCAGCTCGCCGACCGCGACCCGCGCGGCACGCCGAGCTTCGACGGCGACAAGGAGGCGGGCAGGGCGCGGCTGCGCCAGCTCAACGCGCAGCTGGAGAAACTGCAGGAAGCCCTCTACGCGCAGGGCAAGCGCCGGCTGCTCGTCGTGCTGCAGGCGCTCGCCGCCGGCGGCAAGGACGGCACGATCCGCAGCGTCTTCGACGGCGTGAACCCGCAGGGCGTCAAGGTCGCGTGCTAGAAGCGGCCGACGCCGATGGACCTGAAGCTGCCGGACGGCGATCCGGGGATCGAGGGCTGCAGGTGACGTGAGGGGGCGGGGCGTCACTTCCGCCGCGTCCGTTCCGCCTCGCCGCTACGCTGCCGCCTGCGTGAACCACCAAGACCCGCCCGTCCGCCCGACCGATGTCCTGATCCTGGGCGGCGGCTTCGCCGGCGCCGGCTGCGCCCGCCGCCTCGAGCGCCTGCTGCCGAAGGCCGCGCGCATCACGCTCGTCAGCAGCGAGAACTACTTCGTCTTCCAGCCGCTGCTGCCCGAGGTCGTCGGCGCCAGCCTGTCGCCGGAGCACGTGATCAGCCCGCTGCGCCACCTGCTGCGCCGCACCGAGGTCGTGCGCGGCGAGGTCACCGCCATCGAGCTGGCGGCGAACGCCGCCGAGGGCGGCGCCGCGGCCGGCCGCGTTACGGTGGTCGCCGAAGGCGGCGGCGAGACCGCGGTCTACGCGCCCGCGCACCTCGTGCTCGCGCTAGGTTCGGTCGTCGACACGAGCCGCATGCCCGGCATGGCCGAGCACTCGCTGCCGATGAAGAACGTCGCCGACGCGCTGGCGCTGCGCCACGCGATCATCACGCGGCTCGAGCTCGCGGTGCTGGAGTCAGACCCGGCCGAGCGGCGCGCCCTGCTGACCTTCGCAGTCGTCGGCGGCGGCTTCTCCGGCGTCGAGACGGCCGCCGAGATCAACGACCTCGTGCGCAGCGCCGCGCGCTTCTTTCCGTCGCTGCACAGCGCGCCGATGCGCGTCATCGTCATCCACGGCCGCGACCAGATCCTGCCCGAGCTCGACAAGCGACTGGGCGCGCACGCGCTGAAGGTGCTGCAAGAGCGCGGCGTCGAGTTCCGCCTCAACGCCATGACCCGCGCCGCCTCGCGCGAAGGCGTGTACTTGCAGGACGGCACGATCGTGCACGCGCGCACGGTCGTCTGCACGGTTGGCAACGCGCCGCATCCAATGCTCAAGGCAATCGCGCCTGCGGGCAGCGGGCGCTTGCCGACGGACGCGTTCCTGCGACTGCAGGGCAGCGAGCGCGTCTGGGCGCTGGGCGACTGCGCTGCCAACCCCGACGGCCACGGCGGCATGTCGCCGCCGACGGCGCAGTTCGCGTCGCGCCAGGGCGACGTCGCCGCCGCCAACATCGCCGCGGCGCTGCGCGGCAAGCCGCCGCAGCCGTTCCGCCACAAGAGCCTCGGCCAACTGGCGACGCTCGGCCACCGCAACGCCGTCGCCGCTGTCGGCAACCTCAAGATCACCGGCTTCCTGGCGTGGTGGCTGTGGCGAACGATCTACTTGATGAAGCTGCCGCGCTTCGACCGCAAGCTGCGCGTCGTCATCGACTGGACGCTCAACCTGTTCTTCCCGCGCGACCTCAACGCGCTGGCGATGAAGCCGACGGCGCGCCACGGCACCATTCACCTGGAAGCCGGCGAACAGTTGTTCGCGCAGGGCGATCCGAGTGGCGCCTTCTACGTCGTCGACCGCGGCTCGATCCGGCTGACGCGCTGCGACGCCAACGGCTGCGAAGCGGCGAGCGACGTGCTCGGGCCGGGCGAGCACTTCGGCGAAGGCTCGCTGCTTCGGCAGGGCGTGCGCACGACCACGGCGACGGCAGTCGAGCCGACGCGCGTGCTGGCGTTTCCGGCGGCGGAGTTCCGCGTGCTGACCCACAGCTTCCGCGGCCTGCGCAAGCTGCTGGACGCGACCTCGCGGCGCTTCCAGCCGGCGAATGCGATCCTGCCGAAGTGGGTGCCGGCGGAACAACTGCGCGCGCCGATCGCCACCATCATGAGCCGCAATGTCGTCGTGATGGCCGCCGACACCTGCCTGCGCGAGTGCATCCAAACGCTGCTGGACCAGCGCATCAACGCCTTCCCGATCGTCGACGCCAACGGCCGCCTCGCCGGCCTTGTCACCAGCACCGACGTCTTCGCCGCGCTGCGCGCCGACTCCGACCTGCAACAGCCGCTGCTGCAACTCGCCACGCGCGACGTGCAGTGCATCGCGCCAACGACGCCGATCGAACGCGCCGTCGAGATCATGCGCCGCCGCGACGTGAAGCACGTGGTCGTGGTCGACGGCAGCCAGCGCGTGGTCGGCGTCGTGTCGATCAAGGACGTGCTGCGGTTGGTGGCGGGCGCGGCAGCGACGAGGTGAGAGGGCGGCGACCATCGCTGGCGCGCCTGCCCAGCCCGCCCGGACACGCGCTCCGACACCCCCATTCTGCGCCCTGGGGGGAACCCGACGACGGCGACCGGCACCCTGCCGGCGCCACACCCGCGGCGCGGCCAAGAGTCCGCTCCCGCGGATCGACCTGCTCCCTCGCCTGCCCCCCGTAACGATCAGTGCCGCCAGCGCCCACCACCCGCCACTCCGACACCGTGCCGCCAGCGCCCTTCGCCTGCTATCCTGCTCGGTCCGCATGGCGCTCCGCCTCCTGCTTCCAGCCCTGCTGCTGCTCGCGGCCGACGACCCGCTCAAGGTCGGCTTCGCGAAGCTCGCCAGCTTCGACTACCAGGAAGGCATGACGCTGCCAAAGGAAGTGACTGACCTCGACGAAAAGCTGGTCGAGATCCGCGGTTTCATGCAGCGCGAGGTGCCGGGCAGCGAGCCGGTGAACTCATTCCTGCTGATCAATGACGCTTGCGGCTGCAACGGCACGCCGAAGCTCAACGAGATCGTCTTCTGCACGCTGCCCGACGGCGTGACCACCGACATCAAGCCGGGCGTAGTGACCGTCTCCGGCAAGCTGTACGTCGGCGAGGAGAATGAAGACGACGTGGTGATCATGATCTACCAGCTCGATGCGGACACGGTGAAGTGAGGGTCAACGCCTTGCACGTCCTGTTGGTGCTCGCCGTCGCTTCGCCGCTGCTCGCGCTGCTGCCGCTGATCCAGGGCCCGGTGGACGACTGGCCGAAGGAGGTTGAGCGCGCGTGCGCGTCGCCGCGCTACGGCCTGCGGCTCGCCGCCGCGCGCAAGGTCGCCAATGGCGGAAGCGCCGCCGTGCCAGCAGTCGTCGCCTGGGCCGACAAGAACGGCCGCAACGCGCTGCCGCAGACGCTGGTCGACGCAATCGCCGACGCGGCGACGACCGAGGCGCCGGTGCTCGATCTGCTGACCATGTGGGCCGCGGACCGCGACTTCTACTGGCGCGCGTCGGCGCTGCGCGGACTGGCTCTGCGCGTTCGCACGGCCGGCTACCGCCGCGTCGCGATCCTCAAGCTGTGCAAGGCGCACGCCGACGACCCAGCGTGGCTGGCGCGCACGCACGCGCGCTTTGGCCTCGCCCTCGGCGGCGACGACGGCGCGATGGCGCTGCCTGAGAGCGACCCGCGGGCGCGCGCGCGCCTGCCGCTGTTGCTGCTGCAGCAAGGCAAGTTGCCGCCGCTGCAGCCGCTGCTCGACGCGCTCGGCGACGAGCGCACGTTCCAGGAGACGCCTTGGGGCCAGCAGGCGGCCATCGAAACGCACAAGACGCTCAAGGCCTGGCTCGGCGACGACCATCCGCTCGCCAAGGGCGGCGCGTTCGCCGACACCGCGCAGGCGCTCGCCGCGATGCAAGCCGCATGCAGCAAGAAGAGCGGGCAGGCGCTGACGCTGCCGCAGGTCGCGCGCGACCGCGACGTCACGCTCGCCGGCGGCGTCGAGCTGCTGTCGTGCAAGAACGGTGACCAGTTCGTGCAGTGGACCGACGATGGCCGCGTGTTCCTCGGCGTCGACGCCGCGCGCGAACTCACCGTGCCGGCTGCGGCATGGGCCGAAGTGTCGAAAGATCGGACGGCGCTACGCCTGCCGAACGCCATGGGTGCGGTGGTTTGCGACAGCATCCGGCTGCGTTGGGCCGCGCCGCAGACGCACGGCAAGGCCGCCCCCGCGAGCCTGCCCGCCGACGCCACGAACTGGCTCAAGCGGCTGGCTCAGGCTATCGAAGATACGGGCGATGCCAAGGCGGCGGCGGACCTGCGCGCCGGCCTCGAGCAGTTCGCCAGCCGCTAGCGGAGCACCAACCCCAACCATGTGTGGCATCATCGCCGTGCTGCGGCGCGCCTCGGCGCGTCCGGCCCCGACGTCCGCGTCCCTGCGCGCCGCCATGGCCGCGGCTGAGGCGGCGCTCGCCGGCGCCGTCGATGTCGCGGCGCTCGATCGCGCCGCCGGCGCGCTCGGCACGCTCGACACGGCGCTGCGCGGCGTGCCCGGCCTACGGACCCTGCTCGCCGACCGCGCGCTCGCCGACGAGCTCGCTGGGCGCGCTCAGGCGCTCGCCGGCTGGCTCGTGCAGCACGAGGCGGCCATCGACGGCGACGCCGCGGCCGCCAGCGCCGACTCGCGCGTCGAAGAGCACAACCGCGCGCTCGTGCGGCTCAAGGACGCGCTGTGGGCCGTGCGCCGCGATCGCCTGCCGCACGCCGCCGGCGTGCGCGGCCTAGCCGGCGACGACGCACAGGCGGCCGGCGCCGCGGCAGCTTGGTCGAGCCTGCAGCTCGCGCTCGACGCGCTCGATCGCCTGGAGGTTCGTGGCCGCGACTCCGCCGGCGTGTCGATCCTCGTCAGCGGCATCGAACCCGACGCGCCAGCGCTGCGCTCACTGCGCACCGCGCGCGACAACGACCCGCTGTTCCAGGACGGCTCGGTGCGCGCGGCCGACGGCTGCCTCGTGTTCGTCTACAAGCACGCCGCCGAGATCGGCGAGCTCGGCGACAACGTCAAGGCGCTGCGCGCGTCGATCACCGCCGACCGACTGCTGCGCGCGGCCATGCGCCAGCCTGGCGCCGAAGCGCTCGTGCTCGGCCACACCCGCTGGGCCAGCGTCGGCATCATCAGCGAAGCCAACGCGCATCCGCTGACGCACGAAGAGCTCGCCGGCAGCGCCGGCCCGCTCGTGCTCGGCGCGCTCAACGGCGACGTCGACAACCACCATGACCTCGTGCGCAGCGAAGGTCTGCGCCTGCACGAAGCGATCACCACCGACGCCAAGGTGATACCCGTGCTGGTCTCACGGCAGATGCGCGGCGACAAGCCGCTGGCCGATGCGTTCCGCCGCACGGTGGCGACGTTCACCGGCTCGGTGGCGATCGCCGCCGCGTCGACCCGCGAGCCGCACCGGCTGGCGCTCGCGCTGCGCGGCTCGGGACAGGCGCTGTACGTCGGCTGCGCCGAGGACACATTCGTCGTCGCCAGCGAGCCGTATGGCGTCGTCGAGGAGTGCGGCCGCTACCTGCGCCTCGACGGCGAGACGCCCGGCAATCCGCAGAATCCCGCCGCGTCGCGCGGGCAGGTGGTCGTGCTCGACCGCGCCCGCGCCGGCGAGGTCGCTGGCATCGCGCGCCAGTCGTACGACGGCACGCCGCAGCCGGTCGCCAACAAGCTGTTGGCGACCGCCGAGGTCACCACGCGCGACATCGACCGCGGGATGTTTCGTCACTTCCTGCACAAGGAGATCGGCGAGGCGCCGCAGTCGCTGCGCAAGACGCTGCGCGGCCGCATCGTCGTCCACGGCGGTCGACTGCGCGCCGCGCTGCCCGACAGCTCGCTGCCGCCGGTCGTGCGCCAGGCGCTCACCGCCGGCGGCATCCGCCGCGTGTTGGTGATCGGCCAGGGCACCGCGGCAGTCGCCGGCCAAGCGGTCGCCGGCTTCGTCGCCGACGCGCTCGCCAAGGCGACGATCGCGGTCGAGGCGCTGCCGGCGACCGAACTCAGCGGCTTCCAGCTGCGCGACGACATGCGCGACACGCTGGTGATCGCGGTGTCGCAGTCGGGCACCACCACCGACACCAACCGCACCGTCGACCTCGTGCGCGCGCGCGGCGCCCGCGTGCTCGCGATCGTCAACCGCCGCGGCAGCGACCTCACCGACAAGGCCGACGGCGTGCTCTACACGAGCGATGGCCGTGACGTCGAGATGAGCGTCGCCAGCACCAAGGCCTTCTACGCGCAGTGCGCGGCCGGGCAGCTGCTCGCGCTGACGCTCGCGCGCGCGGTCGGCGTCGCCGACGACGCGCGCGAACACGAACAGCTACTGGCGCTGCGCGCGCTGCCGACGGCGATGCGCGCCGTGCTGGCGCAGGACGAAGCGATCACCGCGATCGCCGAAGCGCACGCGCCGCAGCGCCGTTCTTGGGCGCTGGTCGGCAACGGCAACAACCGCGTCGCCGCCGCCGAGGTGCGCATCAAGCTCAGCGAGCTCTGCTACAAGTCGATCGCCTGCGACGCGACCGAGGACAAGAAGCACGTCGACCTGTCGACCGAGCCGCTGGTGCTCGTCTGCGCCGCCGGGCTCGGCGGCTCGACCGCCGACGACGTCGCCAAGGAGGTGGCGATCTTCAAGGCGCACAAGGGCTGTCCGATCGTGATCGCGACCGCCGGCGAAGCGCGCTTTGCCGCCGCGGCCGCGACGATCCACGTGCCCGCCGTGCACCCAGCGCACGCGTTCCTGCTGTCGACGATGGCCGGGCACCTGTTCGGCTACCGCGCGGCGCTGGCGATCGACGGCACGGCGCTGCCGCTGCGGCGCATGCGCGGCGCGATCGAGGCGACGTTCGGCGCCGGCACGCCGAACGTCGACTGGCAGGTGACGCTGCGACCACATCTGCTCCCGGCGTGGGCCGAGTTCCAGCGACAGCTCGACGCCGGCCGTTACGACGGCGCGCTCGAAGCGCGCACCGCCGCGCGCCTCGTGGCGTTGTGCAGCCACGCGCTCGGCTTCGTGCCGCTCGATGCGCTGCCGACGACGCTCGGCGAGAGCGGCGGCCCCGGCGTGGTCGTCGATCGCCTGACCGAGGAACTGACGCGCGCGATCGACCAACTGACGCGGCCGGTCGACGCCATCAAGCACCAAGCCAAGACCGTGACCGTCGGCATCTCGCGCACCGACGAAGAGGTGCTGCGAGCGCCGCTCGTGCAAGCGCTGCTCGCCGCTGGCGCGCCGCGCGACCGCGTCGGCTATCGCGACCTGCGCGCGCTCGCCGGGCTCGACCCGGCGGTCGCCGAAGTGCTCGGCAGCACGCGCTACCGCATCGACGGCGACGCCGAGGCCGGCACGGCGCGCATCGAGGCCATCGACCAGCGCGGCATCGCCGCCGGCATGCGTTCACGCACGGCCGGCAACCCGCCGCTGCGCGGCACCAAGCACCTCGTCGCCGTCGAGAAGCAGTGCTTCCTCGCCCGCGGCCGCAGCGACGACCGCACCGTCGTCATGGTGCCCGAAGTCGAGCAGAACAAGGCCGTTGGCCTGACCCTGCTGCATGTGCGTTTCCGCGACCGGCTCGACGCCGCCACGCTGCGTTCCGTGCTCGCCAGCTACCGCCACCGCCACGCCGCGCTGGTCGACGCCGTGACCGAGACCGAGGCGACGTTCGACGAGGCGAAGCTGGCGGAGATCCCGGTCGTCGACCTGCTGTGCGAGCCGATCAACACGCTGGCGGACCGCTGGCGCGACGGCGCGCGCAAACGCGAACGATCCTGACGGGCTAGTGCGGTTCGGGCGCGCGGCAAACGCCCGGCGGCGAACGCGGCTAGCCGGTCGACGGCGCGTTCACGCTCGGCGGCGCCAAGCTGACGGCCAAGGCCGCGTACATGCGCAGGGGCGACAACGAGCCAATGCCGTGCACAAGACGGCGGCCGGAAGGCCTCGGTCGACTTCCCGGCCGAGTTGAAGAAGGGCGCCGAGGCGTTCGCCGCCGCCAAGGGCAAGTAGCCGCACCGTCCACCGCGGCGCAACGCGCCGGCGGGCGGGCCTGACAGCACGGGACGCCGCCGCGAGCCGCCGGGTCGACGATCCGGCGGCCCGCGCCCTTTTCCGCGCCGGGCCGGACCCTATCCTCTCCGCCCCGATGCCCGTTCCCCTCATCGACCTGACGCGCGACAAGGCGCTGCTCGCCGAAGTCGAAGCCGCCGTCGTCCGCGTCGTCCGCAGCGGTCAGTACATCCTCGGACCCGAGGTCGAGAACCTCGAACGTGAGTTGCAGCAGTACCTCGGCTGCAAGCACGCGCTGACCATGTCGTCCGGCACCGACGCGTTGCTGGCGCCGCTGATGGCGCTCGGCATCGGCCCGGGCGACGAGGTCGTGCTGCCGACGTACAGCTTCTTCGCCACCGCCGGCGTGGTCGCGCGCGTCGGCGCGACGCCGGTGTTCGTCGATGTCGAGCCGACGTGGCTCAACGTCGACGTGCAGAAGCTCGAAGCGGCGCTGCAGCGCTGCAAGCGGCCCAAGGCCGTGATGGCGGTGCACCTGTTCGGCGCCGCGTTCGACGTCGACGCCGTGCTCGCCGTCTGCCGCAAGTTCTCGACGCCGCTGATCGAGGACGCGGCGCAGGCGATCGGCGCCAAGCACCAGGGCCGCATGGCCGGCGGCGACGGCCTGTGCGCCGGCTGGTCGACGTTCCCGACCAAGAACATGGGCGGCATCGGCGACGGCGGCTTCCTGACCACCAACGACGACGACTTCGCCGCGACCTGCAAGCTGCTGCGCAACCACGGTCAGGCCGAGCTCTACAAGCACCACAAGATCGGCGGCAACTTCCGCATGGACGCGATCCAGGCGGCCGCGCTGCGCGTCAAGCTGCGCGGCATGGAGCAGGTGACCTTGCAGCGCCGCGAGAACGCCGAGCGCTACCGCAAGCTGTTCGCCGAGGCGCAGTTGCTGGAGTGGTGCAAGCTGCCGGTCGACACCGACCGGCACGCCTACCACCAGTTCGTGCTGCGCGTGCCGAAGGCGCAGCGCGACCCGGCGATCGCGCACCTGCGCCAGCAGGGCATCGGCTGCGCCGTGTACTACCCGATCCCGTTCCACCGCCAGCCGTGCTTTGAGTACCTCGGCGCCAAGGCGGCGGACTTCCCGGTCGCCGAGCAGGCGGCCGCCGAAGCGCTGGCGCTGCCGATCTTCCAGGGCCTGACCGAGGCCGAGCAGATCGACGTCGTCGGCGCGCTGAAGAAGTTCGTTCGCGCATGAGCGCCATGAACGTCCGCTCGCTGCTGCTGCCGTTCGCCGTCTGGTTCGCTGCGTGCGGCAGCGCGCCGCCGGTTCCGCCTGCGCCCCAAATCGACGCCGCGCGCAGCGAGCCCGCAGCGCCCGTCGCCGAGCCCGCGCCTGGCGCCGCACCGGCGGCGACGCCGACGGCCGTCGAACCCGTCGCCGAACCCGCCCCGTTCTCGCCGCCGCGGCTGCGCTTCCCGACGCGGCTGACGTCCGTCTCCGGCACGGCGCTCGCCGCGCAGTGGCGCGCGCTGCCGCTCGCCGAGCGCGAACTGCGGGTCAAGTCGCAGTTCGCCGCCGGCAACGTGCCGGACCGCCTCGCCGCGCTCGCGCCGGTGACCGTCTCCGAAGAGATCGACGGCGAATGGCGCACGATCACCGTCTGGTGCGCGCCGGATTACTTCGCTATCGGCACCGACACGGACGACCTGCGTATGCCGCTGTCGCCGCAGACGGCGCAGTGGCTGTGCGACCAGCTCGACTGCGTGCTGCCGACGCCGCGCCTCGTCGACCGCATCTGGCTGCAAGCCAAGGCCAAGGTCATCCCACAGCCGATCAGCCCCAAGGACCACGACATCGCGTCGCTGCAGATCTTCGCCATGCACGACCGCATGGTCGACGCGCAGACCTGCCGCGAACGACCAGACGCGCTCGTCGCCGGACACAAGAAGGACGTCGTGCTGTCGACGCTGCTGCAGGCGTGGCCGGATCGGGTCGTGATCTACGGCTGGCATCGGCGCGACGGCGCCGCCATCCAGCCCAAGTCCAAGGCGCACACGACGGCGCACGTCGACTACAGCCACGGCGTCAGGCTGATCGCGCGCGCCGCGCTGCTCGACGGCCAGCCGACGACGGTCGACGCCGTGCTCGCCGACCCCAAGCTGAGCGTGCTGCTCAGCGACGAGGGGCCGCTGGCGACGGCGCGCTACCCGTTCCAGCCGGCCGGCGGCGACGCCGGCGCGGACGCCGGCCGCTGACCGCGCAGCAGGCGGACGGCGAGCAGCGCGCCGACCACGTTGAGGGCGCAGTCGCGCAGCGCGTCGAAGCCGTCGCGCGCGCCGTCGGGCCAGATCCACTGGCCGAGTTCGTGCAGCAGCGTGATCGCGAGCGGCACGCCGAGCGCGATGCGCAGCAAGGCGTCGCGCTCCGCGCCGTCGGGCTGGCGGCTGACGCCGAGCATCAGCCCGGTGGCAAGCGTCGTCGCCACCAAGCCGCCGGAGTGCATCGCCCAGTCACGCATCGCTTGCTGCAGCGGCCACGGCCAAGCCGCGAAGTGCGTCGCCAGCGTCACCGCGCCGGCGCCGACCATCGTTGCGACGCAGGCGACGAGGCGCGCGCGCGACATGCACGGCCCGCGCGGCGCACGTCGGCGGGACGGCGACGTGGTGGCGGCGGGAGCGGCGGCCATACCGGGCGCTCAGCGCACGAACTTGTAGGCGCCGCCGTTGTCGGCAGCGAGGCGCTTGAGCAGCGAGCTGTCGATGCCGATGCCGATGCAGTGGATGACCAGCTGACGGGTGCGGTTCCAGCGCCGCACCTCCTCGGCGATGCCGTCGACGTCCTTGACGCGCCCGGCGGACGGATCGCCGTCAGTCAGCAGGTAGATCGTGTCGACGTCCGGGTCGGCGAACGCACGCTCGATGGTGTCGAAGATGTTGGTGCTGCCGGCCATGTTGAACTTGCGCACCTTCTCGAGCAGCTCGTCGCGGTTCTCGGCGTTGAGCGGCCGCAGCGCGTCCCATAGCGGGTGCACCTCGCTGCCGTAGCTGATGACGTTGACGCGGTGCTGCTCTGGCAGCGCATTCACGACGCGCGTGAGCTGCGCCTTCGCCTCGTCGAGGCGCGTGCGCTTCTGGTCGGTGCCGATCTTGGAGCCCATCGAGCCGCTGCGGTCGACGAGGAACGCGATACGGTTGCTGACGACGGGGATGTCGTGGTACGCGATGGTATTGCCACCGCCCGACGTGCCGCCGGCCTTGATGGTGTCGACGTGCGGCAGCGCGAAGCCGACGCCGTTCTTCTGCCACCACGTGTCCCACTCCTTCTTCGCGAAGCACCGTGTCGCGGTGTGCGCGAACAGCGCCTGGTCGAGCTCTTCGCCGAGCCGACCGTCCTCCTTGCCGTAGCGGCCGATCAACAGCGGGATCGAGGCCACGTCGCGGTGCTTGGTGAGGTAGCGGAAGGCGAGCGAACGCGCTTCCCACTGCTTGTGGCCGACGCAGTTCTGGGCGGCGCCGATGCCGGCGTCAGAGCCGAGCTCCAGCAGCAGTTGCAGGCCGAGCAGGCGCTCTTCCAAGTCGGCGCCGGAAGCCAGCTTGGCTAGGTCCTCCCGCCACGACGGGTCCTTGGCGAGGATCTCGTGCAGGTTGGCGGCCAGTTCGATCGCGCGCTTCTTGCCAGCGCGCAGGTCGGCGCGGATGCGGTCGACCAGCGGCTTCACGGCTTCGGGCGGCGCGGCCAGCAGCAGCAGGCGCGCGGCCTCGCGCGACGATGGCGAACCCTCGTCGAGCCCCGTGGTGACGAGGTACTTGAGCAGCGCCGGATCCTTGGCCGCTTCGGACGCGGCGGCCTTCAGCGCCTTGCGCACGACGTCGCCGCCGATGCCACCGAAGCGGATCAGGACGGGGTACAGATCGTCGTCGCGGCAGCGCACGAGGCCGCCGATCAACTCGGCGGCGACGGTCGGCCGCGGATCGCCGACGATGCGCTCGAGCATGTCGATGGCGAGGCCTTTGGCGCCGTCGTGCTCTTCGACGCACAGCTGGCGCCACGCCACCGCCGCGGTCTCGAGGTCGCCTTCGCCGCGCACGAGTTGCACCCGCGCCGCGCTCACTGGCGGCACGCCACGAACCGCGTCCATCTGGCGCAGCAGCCGCAGCCGCTGGGGCATCGGGCCCTTCAGCAATGACGGCGCGAGGCCGCGGGCGGCGCGGTCGCTCTTGCTCTGCACCAACGCCATGACGATCGCGTCGCGCTGGGCCTCGGGCAGTTGCTCAGGCGGCAGGCCAACACGCTCGATCAGGTTGTCCATCGGCCGATCGCCCTGACGCGCGATCGCGCCGGCGGCGGCGACGCGCGCCGGCATCGGCGCCTTCTCGCGCTCGAGCACGGCGGTCAGGTCGGGGCGCAGGTCCGGCCGCGCAACCTTGCCAATCGCCTCGACGACGAACACCAGGAACGCGCCGTCGGCGGCGGCCGCCAGTTCTGTGCACAGGAACTCCGCCGCCGCCGGATGGTCGATCTCACCGAGCCAGACGATGGCCTTCTGGCGCTGGATCGCCTTCTTGGGATCGCCCTTCAGCGCCTCGTAGTCGGCGATCGCCTTGTTGGCCTTCTCGGCCGGATCATGCACGAGGTCGAGCACCTGCGCCGGCGCAATAGCGGCGGCCAGGGTGGCGAGCAGGCAGCAGAGGGCGGTGCGAAGGCGGAACACGGGACCGGGCAAGGTCCGAGGTTTTAGCCGCTTCCCAGAATGGATGCAGGCCCGGAGGCACTTGGCATCGTCGGGGCGGCGGGCTGCGGTCGCCGCGGTCGAACCCTGACGTCAGACCGTCTTGAAGCCGCGGTCCAGCATCGCGCGCGCGGCCGATTCGATCGCCGCCCGGCTGTCGAGTTCGCCGCCGAGCAGCTTCTTCATCGCGTCGGCCACGATCTGGCTGCGGTCGCCGCCCGCGCTGCGGGCGCGCTCGGCGAGGCCCTCGACGGCCGCCGCGCTGGCGCGGCTCGCGCTGCTGATCTGCGCGCTGTCCCGCGTCGCGGCAGGGATCAGCACATCGCGCTGCGCGTCGGCCTTCTTAGACCGGTCGCTGGCGCGTTCGATGCTGCCCCTACTGCCTACGGTGCGGATGTCCATCGGTGACCTCTGCGGGTTGGTGCCTCGTTCATCGGCAGATCCCGTCTCCGCTTGAGAGCCAGGGCGAAAAATCCGGCCAATTCGACGAAATCCCGCTGCCACCGGCAGTGGCAACTCATGCCGGGTGGCACTTCCTGCCGATAGCCCGCCGGCAGGTCCTGCCGACCAGCTCCTGCGTGCCCCCGGCCGAGACGGCGCCGCCCCCCAGGCGGAACCGGAAGACGGACGGATGGCACGCGCGGTGCTCCCGTCGGGCAGGGCAGAGGATCGAAGTCATGTTGACCAGCATCCACGGACGGATCGAAGCGGACCCGATGGCGTTCCCGCAGGCGGCCAACCCGGCCGACGCGGGCGACGCATTCGCGTCCGTGCTCGACGCAGCGATCGACGGCGAGCCGGCGCGCCAACGCGTCGACGCCCGCCACGTCGAGGACCGCCGCGTCGACGACGTCGACGCCGAGGTCGAGGCCGACGAGATCCAGGCGCCGGCGGCCGACGAGCTATCGCGCCAGGAGCGAGGCGAACTCGCCACGCTGCCGACCGACGCGCAGGCGTTCGAAGCCAGTGGGCAAGCCACCGCGACGCACGCGCAGGACGATGGCAATGTCGCCGATGCGAGCCTGGCGGACCGTCCGACAGCCCCGCGCGGCGACGCCGGCAACTCGACGACCGGCGAGCCGACCCGCCCAGCGGGCAAGCCTTCGGCCGAGCCGCTGCTGGCCGCCACGCTCAATCCGATGGCCGCTCAGGCTGCGGCCACGGCGCCCGTCGCTGCCGGCACGGAGAACAACGTCGGCGCGATCGGCGCCGCGCGCGGCGTCGCCGCCGCGGCCCCCGGTCCCGCCGCCGCGCTCGCGCGGCCGAACACGCCGCTGGCGACGCCTGCGGCCGCCGGTTCGCTGCGCACGAACAACGCCGCGAGCGCCGAGCTGATCGAGCAGGCGCGCGACTCGGTGTTCAAGCAGATCCTGGTCAAGCTGACCGGCGAAGGCGGCGAGATGCGGCTCAAGCTGCAGCCCGCCGACCTCGGCGAGCTCGACCTGCGGCTGGTGATGGACCAGTCCAACCGCCTCAACCTCACGATCGCTGCCGAGCGCCAGGACATGGCGCACCTGCTGCAGCGCCACCTCGACGAGCTCAAGCACTCCCTGCAGCAGGCCGGCCTCGAGGTCGCTGGCGCGGAAGTGCAGACGCGCGGCGAGTTCGAGCGCGAGCAGCGCGAGCGCGACGCGCAGCCGCAGGGCGGCGCCGCCGCCGCGGAGCAGGAGATCCAACCGACCACCGGCCGCCGGCGCAGCTTCGTCCGCGCCAACGGCCTCGACTTCTGGGCCTGAAGGAAACCGACATGACCACAACCGGCATCAACTCTCTCTCGACCAGCAACGGCAACGCCGTCATGGGCACGCGCGCCGCGACCATGGGCGACAACCAGTTCCTGACGCTGCTGACGACCCAGCTGCGCAACCAGACGCCGCTGGAGCCCGTCGACAACGAAAGCTTCATGAACCAGATGGCGAGCTACACCACGATGCAGGAGCAGCGCGACCTCAACAGCAACCTGCTCAAGCTGCTCGACTACCAGGGCGTGCTCGCGCGCATGCAGGGCCTCAGTCAGGGCAGCGCGCTGCTCGGCAAGGAGGTCAGCTACGTCGGCGAGGGTGGCACGGAGGCTCGCGGCAAGGTCGAGTCGGTGTTCGTCGCCGAGACCGGCGATGTCAAGCTGAGGCTCGAGGGCGGCGCGGAGATCGACCTGCGCGCAGTGCTCGGCATCCGCGACGTCGGAACGCCGGCATCCACCACAAGCAACACGAACGCGTCGAATAGCGCGTCGAACAACAGCGCGTCGAACGCAGCCAACACCGGCTCGACGACCACCGGCGGCACGGGTCCGACCGGCACGGGCGCCAACGCCATCACCACCATCGCCGAGGCTGCCGACGCCGTGCAGAACGCCGCCGCTGCCTTCACTGGCAACTGACCCGGACCCGCAACCAGCGGCAACAAATAGGAGCACGAATCATGGTCAGCACTTCGCTCTACACCGGCCTGTCGGGTCTTCGGGCCCACCAGACCTACATCGATGTCATCGGCAACAACCTCGCCAACGTCAGCACACCGGGCTTCCGCGGCTCGCGCGCGACCTTCAGCGACATCCTGAGCTTCAACGTCCGCTCCGGCAGCGCCCCCAACGGCGCGTACGGCGGCCAGAACCCGATGCAGATCGGCACGGGCACGTTGATGGCCTCGATCGACATGAACACCAACCAGGGCACGCTGCAGGACACGGGGCGATCGCTCGACCTGGCGCTGCAGGGCCGCGGCTTCTTCACGCTCACCGACGGCAACCAGACCTACTACAGCCGCGTCGGCAGCTTTGGCATCGACGGCAACCGCAACCTCGTCGACCTGCGCAACGGCATGCGCGTCCTGAACAGCTCGGGCGCTGCGATCTCGGTGCCGGCGAGCGGCACGCTGCCAGCACAGCAGACGTCGCGCATCCAGTTCCAGGGCAACCTGCCGGCGACCGTCAGCGGCCCGCTGGCCGAGGTCATCGAGGCCGCCAACGGCCTGAAGGCCGGCAATGCCGCCACCAAGACGGCGACCGCCGCGGGCACGTCGGCGCCGCAATTCGACCTCACCGCGTTCGCCGGCAAGAGCGTGCTCGTGTCGGTCAACGGCGGCGCGCAGCAGACGGTGACCTTCCCGTCGGCGACGTTCGGCGCCGGCCCGGTGCCGGCCTCGACGGTCGCCGCGGCCTTCTCGGTCGCCGGCCTGCAAGTCATCGCCAACGACGGCGCCGGCACGATCCAATTCGACACCGTGCGCCTGGGCGCCGCGGCGTCGCTGAAGTTCGACGACGGCCCGCAAGCCAACGGCCTGCTGCAGGCGATGGGTCTCAACGCTCAACTCGTCAGCGGCACGGAGACGACGGCCGTCGGCATGACCGAAATCGGTTCCATGACCTCGCGCATCACCGGCTATGTGTCGGGCGATCAGATCTCCGTGCGCGGCACCAACCCAGACGGCACGGCGTTCTCCGACACGTTCGTCTTCGGCGTCGGCAACGACGGCACCACGCTCGATGACCTACTCGCCTTCATCAACGCGACGATCGACCCCGACCAGGCGACCGCCACGCTGACCGCCGACGGCAAGATCCGCCTCAGCGCCGACGAGAGGGGCGAGGCCGAACTCAGCTTGTTCATCGGCGATATCAGCGGCAATACCGGCAGCTCCAACTGGTCCAACTTCGTCGTCTCGCAGCAGGGCACTGGCCCGGACACGGCGACCACCTCGATCGACGTCGTCGACACGATGGGCCGCACGCACCCGGTGACGCTGACGTTCACGCGCTCGGCGGCCAACCCGCAGGTGTGGGACATGGTCGCGACCACCGAGGAACCGAACAGCCAGATCACCCAGGACTCGATCGGGCAGATCCGCTTCAACGACAACGGCTCGTTCAACGTGATCGGCGGCGGCACCAACTCGCTGCAGTTCCAGTGGGCCGGCATCACCGAGCGCCAGGACGTGCAGATCGACCTCGGCACCTCGGGCACCTTCGACGGCGTCGCGCAACTCGGCAGCGCGCCCACCATCGCGGCCGTCGACCAGGACGGCTACCAGTCGGGCACGCTGCTCAACGTCGGCTTCGACGCTGAGGGGCGCCTCGTTGGCTTCTACAGCAACGGCCAGAACGAGGAGATCGCGCGTCTGCGTATCACCATGTTCAGCAACGAAGGCGGCCTGCAGCGCGTCGGCGACACGATGTTCACCGCTTCGCCCAACTCGGACGACGCGATCACGACGGTCGCCAACGCCGGCGGCGCCGGCATGGTCCGCGCCGGCACGCTCGAGAACAGCAACGTCGACATCTCGCGCGAGTTCGTCAACCTGATCGAGGCCCAGCGCGGCTTCCAGGCCAACTCGCGCGTCATCACGACGACTGACGAGATCCTGGCCGAACTCATGAACATCGTGAGGTGATCATGGGCAACTACGGAGAAACCGCGCTGGTCCGGGGACTGTCGTTCCTCGCCGAGAAGCAAGCGTCGATCGCCAACAACCTGGCGAACGTCGACACCGCAAGCTTCAAACGCCGCATCGGCGTCGCCGCGCCGCAGCAGGGCTTCGACTCCCTGCTCGACCGCGAGCTCGACGCCGTCTCGTACACGGAGCGCACCGACCGCCAAGCCGGCGTCGTGCGCGAGACCGGCAATCTCATGGACGTGTTGCTGGCCCAGGGCCAGTGGCTGCGCGTCGAAGGCGCCGGCGGCAAACCGATGTACACGCGCAACGGCGAGCTGCGCATCGGCAACAACGGCTTCGTGCAGACGCGCGACGGCTTCAACGTGCTTGACGCCAACGGCCAGGCGATCTCGCTCGGCAACGCCGAGGACGTGCCGTCGGAGATCCGCATCTCGCCGAACGGGACCATCAGCAATCCGGTCAACGGCCAGATCTGGGGCCCGCTCGCGGTGGTTTCGTTCCCCGACCAGGAGGCGCTCGCGCCGGTCGGCAAGGGCCTCTACCGCGACACCAAGAACCAACCGACCACGCAGGCCGCCGACGGCGTCCAGCAGGGTTATCTCGAGGGCAGCAACGTCGACAGCCTGCAAGAGCTCGTCGCGATGATCACCGTCGAGCGCAGCTTCGCCGCGACACAGAAGGCCCTGACGGGCATCGGTCGCATCCAGGACAACCTGATCACCAACATCCTTAGGTAACGAACATGCTAAAGAGCCTCTACACGACCGCCACGGGCATGCGCGCCCAACAGACCATGGTCGACATGATCGCGAACAACATCGCGAACGTGAACACGACCGGGTTCAAGAAGTCGCAGGCCTCGTTCGAGGACCTGCTGTACGTCACGCCGCAGTCGCCCGGCCTCGCCCGCGGCACCGGCGCCGACGCCGTGCCGATCGGCACGCAGATCGGCTCCGGCACGCGCCTCAACGGCACGACCAAGATCTACTCGACCGGCACGCTCGAAGGCACTGACCGCCCGCTCGACGTGGCGATCGACGGCGACGGCTTCTTCCAGGTGCTGATGCCGGACGGCTCGTTGGCGTACACGCGCGACGGCAACTTCCAGGTCAACGCCGTCGGCAAGCTGGTCACCGGCAACGGCAACGTGCTGATGCCCGAGATCACGCTGCCACAAGACGTGATGGAGGTCTCGGTCGACCCCGAGGGCCGCGTCAACGTGCGGACGGCCGGCAGCCCGGAGACGACGACGCAGCTCGGCCAGCTGCAGCTGCACCGCTTCGTCAACCCGAGCGGCATGCTCGCAGTCGGCAGCAACGTGCTGCGCCCGACCGAGGCGTCTGGTCAGCCGATCACCGGCAATCCGGGCCAGATCGGCCTCGGCTCGCTGCGCTCGGGTTTCCTCGAGCGCAGCAACGTCCAGATCGTCAACGAGCTGGTCAACCTGATCGTCGCGCAGCGCGCGTACGAGGTGAACAGCCGCGCGATCCAGGCCAGCGACCAGATGCTGTCGACGGCGACCAACATCGGTCGCTGACCGACAGCGCCACCACGCCACGAACCACCCCCCAAGGATCGAAGGAGAGAGGAACAGGACCATGAAGCTGCTCGCGTTCCTGTGCATGTTCGCCGCCGCGATCGGCGGCGGCGACGAGAAGGGCAAGGCCGTGACCCCGGTCAAGCTGCGCCCCACCACCGCCGTCCGCGGCCTCGACGTCAATCTCGGCGAACTGTGCGAACTGCCCGGCGACGCCGCCGGCGCCGCCATCGCCCGCATCCGCTTCGGCCCCGCGCCCAACCAGGGCTTCACCCGCACGGTGTCGCGTGCCGACGTCGTGCAGTCGCTGGCCGCCGCCGGCGTCGACCTCGCGACCGTCAAGGTCGAGGGCGCCGACGAGACCATCGTGCAGGCCGTCTACGTCGAGATCAGCGCCGACGAACTGATGGACGCCGCGACGACGACGCTGCAGGCGCAGCTCGGCGTCGAGGGCGGTGACGTCGAGTTCGACGCGCCGAACAAGCCCCGCATCCTGCACGCACCGCCCGGCCGCCAGAGCCAGGAACTCAGCGCCCGCCTGCGCGGCGCCCGCACCGGCATCAACACCGCGGTCGTCGAGGTCGACGTGCTCGTCGACGGGACGTCGTTCCGCAAGATCCCGGTGACCTTCAAGCTGCAGCGCTTCCAGCAGGCGCTGAAGACGCTCGGCGCAGTGCGCGCTGGCACGCCGCTCGGCCCGGAGACGCTCGCGCTCGTGCGCGAGCCGATGGACCAGCAGACCGCGCTCTACCTCGACCGCATGGACCTCGTCGAAGGCCTGGTCGCGGCGCGCAACCTGCAGCCCAACCAGCGCGTCACCATCGGCGACTGCGCGCAGCCGGCGGTGATCCAGCGCGGCGACCTCGTGACGGTCGTGCTGACCCGCGGCCGCGTCAAGGTGACCGCCAAGGCGCTCGCCAACCACGACGCGCCGCTCGGCGGCCGCATCACGCTGACCAACGTCCAGTCCCGCTCGACCCTCACCGGCATCGTCCAGGGGCAGGGCCTCGTGGTGGTGCCGCAATGAACACGACCATGAACGCCATCCGCAGCCTCTGCCTGCTCGCCGTCCTGGCCGCGCCCGCCGCGGCCCAGAACCCGTACGTGCGCGCCGGCGCCAACCTCGGCGTCGTCGCCGACCTCCGCGCCCGCAACGTCGGCGACATCTTGACGGTCATTGTCCGGGAACAGCACAGCGTCAGCAACCAGGACAAGGTCGAGCGCCGCAACGACACGTCGCTCGCCGCGCGCCTGGAG
The DNA here is from genome assembly GCA_016872675.1 of Planctomycetota bacterium. GTDB lineage: Bacteria > Planctomycetota > UBA1135 > UBA1135 > UBA2386 > UBA2386. The sequence goes on along the minus strand of VGZG01000023.1, from coordinate 8,143 downwards.
TCCTACTCGCTCAGCGAGGACACCTTCAAGTCGAGCGACCTGCCGCGCATCGACATCCGCAAGGAGAGCGACTTCCTCGGCGAGTCGATGCAGAACACGGGCAGCACCGTCCGCGCCAGCGTCGCGGTCGTCGTCATCGACGTCCAGCCCAACGGCAATCTCGTGATCGCCGGCGCGCGCACCGTCACCGTCAACGACGAAACCCGCACGCTCCGCATCAGCGGCCTTGTGCGCGCCCTCGACGTGACGCCGAACAACACGGTCAACAGCGCCGAGGTCGCGGACGCGCGCGTCGCCATCCTCGGCGAGGGCGGCGGCACGCGGCAGGTCTCGCGCGGCCCCGTCGGCCAGTTCTTCGACACCCTGGTCTGGGCCTGCTGGCCCTTCTGAGACATCCCATGCGCACCGTCCTCATCGTCCTCGCGTTCGCCTCGGCGCTGCTGGCGCAGCAGCCGGCAGCCAACGCCGCCAGCGCCACGTCCACGCGCGGCGCCGCGGAAGGCCCCGACGCCGCCCAGCAGGGCGAAGTCAGCGTCCCGCCGATCCAGCGCCAGGAGATCGCCGTTCGCCAGGGCGGCGAAGGCGAGACCATCCTGACGCCGCGCATCCGCAGCGTCACGCGCCTGCACAACAGCATGCCGCACCAGCTGGTTGGCATCGGCGTAGTCACCGGCCTCGCCAAGACCGGCTCGAGCGACCGCGGCACGCGCCAGGCGATCCTCAACGTCATCCGCCAACTCGGACTCAACCTGACGATCAGCGACGTCGTCGGCGGCTCGACGGCGCTCGTCAGCATCAGCTGTTCGCTGCCGCCGTTCGCCAAGCAGGGCCAGATCCTCGACGTCAAGATCGAGGCGATCAGCGATTGCTCGTCGTTGCGCGGCGGCGAACTGCTGCGCGCCGAGCTCAAGGGCGTCGACGGCCAGGCCTACGTCGTCGCGCAGGGCGGCCTGGTCATCCCCGGCTTCTCCGCCGACGGCAACGCCGCGTCGCTCAAGAACAACCCTAGCCTCACCGGCTGGGTCACCAACGGCGGCGTCGTGATCCGCGAAGAGAACACCAAGTTCTTCAGCGAGTCCGGCGCGCTCGAGCTGCAGGTGCTCAACCCGAGCCCGTTCAACGCCATGTCGATCGCCAACGGCGTGACCACGGCGCTGGAGGGCACGTCGGCCAAGGTCTCGGCCATCGACCCGAGCCTCGTCCGCATCGATCTGCCGGAGGCCGACCGCACCAACGAGAACGCCATCCGCCTGCTCAACCTCGTCGGCGCCATGCGCGTGCAGGTTGAGAACCCGGCCAAGGTCATGATCGACCAGGCCAGCGGCACCGTGCTCGCCGGCGAAGGCGTGCTGATCAGCCCGTGCGTCGTCGGCCTGTCCGATCTGACGATCACCATCGTCGAGGAGGAGCAGGTCTCGCAGCCGCTGCCGTTCGGCCATGGCCAGACCGAGAAGGTCGCCCGCACCCGCATCGAGGCGGCGCAGACGCACACCGAGCTCAAGAAGATGGGCGGCGGCGCCTCCGTCTCCGACTTGCTGACCAACCTGAAGACGCTCGGCCTGACGCCAGCGCAGCTGATCCAGGTGTTCCAGGCGCTCGAGCAAGGCGGCTTCCTGCACGCCACGCTGGAGGTGCGCTGATGGACGTCGCGCGCATCAACCGCATGACGAATGGGCCGCAGGCCGATCCGGAGCGCGCGCGGGCCGAGAAGACGGCGGCGCAGTTCGAGCAGATCTTCATCCGTTCGATGGTCAGCACGCTGCGCTCGAGCGCCTCGATCGGTGGCGATGGCGGCGGCATGTTCGGCGACGGCCCGGGCGCCGACACGTTCGCGGACTGGTTCGACCAGAACCTGTCCGAGCGGATCTCGCGCACGAGCAAGATCGGCATCAAGGACAAACTGCTGGCCGACCTCGAGCGGCACGGCCAGATCCCCAAGGACCTCGACATCAAGGCGCAAGCCGCCCGCAAGGCCGCCGAGACCGCGAGCCTGCGCGCCACTGACGCGAAGGGAGGCTGCAATGTCGTTCTCTGAGGACTGTCGACTTCTGCAGCAGTCGTTCACGCGCTCCGCCGAGCGACTCGAGAAGCTGCTGGCCGGCCTGCAGGCCCGCCGTCAGTCGTGGGTCTCGGCGCGCGCCAGCAAGCTCGCGCCGGAGCCAGAGTTGGAGCAGCTCGCCCAGGAACTGGTGTGCGAGGAGGCCAGCCGCGACGAGTTGGTCGCCCGCATCCGCCAGGCCCTGCCAGCGCCGCTCGGCAACGCCCCCGGCTCGCTGCACGTCAACGTCACCAAGATCGCGGGCGCCCTGCCTGCCGCCGAGTCATGCAGCCTGCGCGACGCGGCGGACCGGGTCACGCAACTCGCAAGGTCGGTGCGAACGGAAGTAACGCTCGGACAGCGTCTCGTCCGATATGCGCAAGACGCGCTGCGCGTGCCGGCCCCGGCCGGTCGCGCGACCGTCCCGGGATACGACCGGTCGGCGCGCGTGCTGCACGCCGGCAACGCCGCTGGCGCGCTGCTCGACGGCAAGGCGTGAGTTGGTTGGCGAAAGGATAGGCAAAGGAGAACCCCCATGACCTTCGGCTTTGGACTCGACGCAGGCCTCCGCGCGCTGCAAGCGGCGCGCTACGGCATGCAGACGGCCGGTAACAACGTCGCCAACGCCAACACGGCGGGCTACACGCGCCAGCGCGTCGAACTAGCCGCCGCCTACCCATTCGGCGTCGGCGGCACCATGCAGATCGGCGCCGGCGTCGACATCCGCAGCATCACCCGCCTCGTCGACGAAGGCATCGAGCGCCGGATCCAGCTGCAAATGGGCATGGTCGGCGCCGCTCAGGTCGACCTGTCCCGCATGCGCGAGATCGAAGGCATCCTCGGCGATCCCGAGGGCGGTTTGAGCGCGTCGTTGACTGATCTGTTCGGCGCGCTCGACCAGTTGCGCACCGATCCGGGCGACCGCGCGCTGCGCGGCGGCCTCGTGCAGGCCGGCGGCGCGCTGAGCCAGGAGTTCCGCATGATGGCCTCGCGCCTCAGCGACCTCTCGGGCACCACGTTCGACGAAGTCCGCGGGCTCGTGCGCCAGGTCAACGACCGCGCCGCCGTGATCGCGTCGCTCAACCAGCAGATCACCGCGGCCGAGGCGACCGGCGCCAGCGCCAACGACCTGCGCGACACACGCGCGCAGCAGGTGAAGGAACTCGGCAAGCTGATCGACGTGCGCGCCCTGGAGCGCGCCAACGGCAGCCTCGACCTGCTGGTCGGCGGCCATCAGCTCGTCGCCGGCGACCGCACGACTGCGCTCGCCGTCGGCAAGGACGCCGCCGACTCGACCAAGCTGCTGGTCGGCAAGGCCGACGCCAGCGCGTCGCTCAAGGGTGGCCGCATCGGTGCGCTGCTGGCGCAAGAGAAGGCCGGCGTGCCCGGACTGCAGTCCCGCATCGACCAGCTGGCGCGCAACACGATCCTCGAGTGGAACCGCGCCCACACGACCGGCATGCCGGCGTCGGGTCCGCTTCGCTCGCTGACCAGCGCTTACGGCGCGCAGGACAACGACGGCGACGGCAACCGTGGCGACGAACTGCTGTCGCAGGCGGGCCTGCCATTCGACATCAGCAAGGGCGAGCTCTACGTCAACGTCACTGACATTGCGACGGGCGCGATAGAGCGCACGCGCATCGCGATCGATCCGGCGACGATGTCGCTCGACGACCTCGCGACCGCGCTCAATGACATCCCCAACCTAACGGCGACCGTCGATCCGACCGGCCGGCTGCGCCTCAACGCCGCCGATCGCTATGGCTTCGACTTCTCGCCGCGGCTCGACACCGCGCCGGACACACGCGGCACCTTCGGCGGCATGCAGCCGGTGCTCGGCAGCAGCCAACCGGGCCCGTACGACCTGTCGGATCAGACGTTCCCGCTCAGCCTCGTCGTCAACAACGGTTCGGCGGCAGGCACGACCAGCACGACCGTGATGATCGCGGCGACGGCCTTCCAGGACGTCGAGAACGCCACCGCCGACGAACTGGCGACTGCCATCAACCGCCAGCTCGATCCCAACGGCACGGCCCTCGTGGTCGGCGGCCGGCTCGTGCTGCAGGGCTCGCAGAACGGATCGGTCGCGACGCTGTCGCTGGCCAGTGGCACTGGCCCAGGCGATCTGCTCGCCGCGCTCGGTCTGCCGACGACGACGGCGATCGGCCGCGACGCGGCGCTCGAGGTGACCATCGGCGGCGCCTACACCGGCGCCGCAAACCAGCAGTTCACCTTCGTGCCCGAGGGCAACGGCACCATCGGCATGACGCAGGACCTGCGCATGCGCGTGCTCGACAAGGAAGGCAACCTCGTCACCACGATCGACGTCGGCGCCGGCTACGAGCCGGGCGAATCGATCGCCGTCGCGGATGGCATCACGGTGGCGTTCGGCGCCGGCCAGATCAGCGGCAGCCAGGGCCAGGTCTTCGCCGTCGACGCGCTGGCGGACAGCGACACGACCGACGTGCTGGTCGCGCTCGGCCTCAACTCATTCTTCCTCGGCACGTCAGCCGCTGACATCGCCGTCAATCCGGAGCTCGTCGCCAACGCTGACCGCGTCGCGGCTGGCATCAGCGCCGCCGCCGGCGACGCCGGCAACCTCGCCCGCTTGGCGACGCTGCGCGACGTCGACCTCGACGGGCTCGACGGCACCTCGATCGAAGACTTCTGGTCCGACCTCGTCGGCGAAGTCGGCTTCGACGTCGCCGCCGCCGGCACGGCGCTGGCGTCGCAGGAGGCGCTGATGGCGCAGCTGAACGCCGAACGCGAGTCGATCTCCGGCGTCAACATCGACGAGGAGATGGTCGACATGATGCGTTTCCAGCAGTCCTACGAGGCGGCGGCCCGCTTCCTCGCCGTGGCGCAGGAGATGACCGACACCCTCATCAATCTCGGCAGGTGACCTCATGAGTGTCCGCATCACGCAAGGCATGATGTTCAGCCGCGCGCTCGCCGACGTGCAGCGCGGGCTCGCGCGCAGTTCGGTCCTGCAGCAGCAGATCGCCACCGGCCGGCGCGTTCTGCGCCCGTCGGACGATCCCGCCGCGACGCTGCAGATGGCGCCGCTGCGCAGCGACATCGCCGACCTGCGGCGAATGAGCGAAAACGTCTCGCTCGCGCGCGAGACGCTGAACACCGGCGCCTCGGCGCTCGAGGATGCCAGCACGCTGTTCCAGCGCGTGCGCGAACTGACGACCCAGGCCAGCAACGGCACGCTGAGCCAGGGCGACCGCGCCAGCATCGCGGCCGAAGTCGACCAGCTGCTCGGCCAGCTCGTCGGCATCGCCAACAGCAAGCGTGGCGGCCGCTACCTCTTCGGCGGCACCGACGACGACCAACCGCCATTTGAGAGCGTCACCGTCGGCGGCCGCACCTCGGTGCGCTACCGCGGCAATCGCGAGACGCTGTCGATCAACGTGGCGCCCGGCGTGCAGACCGAACTCAACGTCGCCGGCGACCGCGTCTTCCTGGCGCGCAATCGCGGCAGCATGTTGATCACGCCGATGCCCGGCACCACCGCGACCGGCGTGCTCGGGACCACCGGCGGCTCGACCGCGGTCGGCCGCCAGCGCCTCGAAGTCACCTGGGGCGGCCTGACCAACGACCGCCCCGCGACGGTCAGCGCCGGCAACGGCGCCACCACCGCGCTCGGCCAACTCAGCTACGCCTTCGACCCGGTCGCCGGCACGCTCAGCATCGGCGGCGGCGCGGCGGTCGGCATCCCGGTCACCAACGGCACGTTCACGACCGCCGACGACCGCACGATCTCGCTGACCGTCACCGGTGTGCCGGCGACGCTGACCGGCACGTTCACATCGGCGGCGCGGCTGTCGACCGACGGCGGCGTGTCGTTCACCACCGTCACCGATTTTTCGCTCAGCGCGGTCGCCGTGCGCAGCGCAACCGATAACTCGACGACCTACTTCGACGCGCGGGGCATCACCCGCACCGGTGTCGAGGAAATCGAGCACGTCGGCACGTTCGACGCATTCACCACGCTGACGACGCTGCGCGATCTGCTGCGCAACGACGAAGGCCTCGCCGACGGCGAGGTGCAGGCGCGCGTGTCGCGCATGCTCGACGCCGTCGACGGCGCGCACGAGGCGGTGCTCAACGGCCTGCGCGAGATCGGCTTCCGCAGCTCCAGCATGGACGCGCTGAAGAACCGCGTCGAAGACCTGCAGGCCTCGCGCCAGGAGTCGCTGTCGCGGCTCGAGGACACCGACATCACGTCGGCGATCCTGGAGATGCAGCAGCAGGACATGAGCTACCAGGCTGCCCTGCAGATCAGCGCCAGGGTCATTCAGAACAGCCTGATGGGCTTCCTGCGGTGAGCGCCGTGGGGCCGACCAACCAACTCGGCGCGCTCGCCGCGCCAACGCCGCTCGACGGCGAACGCGCGCCGCAGGCGCCGGTCGCCCCGGGCTTCGAGGCGCTGCTCGACAAGCTCGGCCGCCACCTCGCGCCCGCGCGCTCGCCCGAGCAGGTGCAGACCGCCGATGACCTGCGCGACGCAGTCGCCGACGCCGACGCGAGCTTCACCACCGCGATGGACCTGCGGCGGCAGCTGGAAGAAGCGTTCAAGCAGCAGCTGCAATGAAGACGCCCGTGGCGGGTGGCGCGGTCCCGGCGGTCACGTCGATCGCGTCGGACGACGCGACAACGCCGACTCTTGCGTCGGCGCGCAGCCACGCGGCCGCCGCAACGCCAACGCCGCGCGAAGTCGACCGCGCCACCGTGCAACGCTGGCTGCCGCAGCTCGACGGCTGGTTGCTGCCAGGCAGCGCCATGTACGGCGTTCAACACACCTGGCCGCAGCTGTACCGCAGCGACGGCGAGGGCCGCTTCTTCGCCATCGTCGACGGCGACGAACTGCTGAGTTTCTGCGCCACGCGCGTTGTCACCGTGCACGGCGCCGGCGAGCCGTTCGCTGCGTGCCTGCTCGGCTCGGTCGCGACTGCGCAGAAGCGCCGCGGCCAAGGCCTGGCGTCCGCCGTGCTGCAGCACGCGCTCGCCGCCAACGCCGCCGCCGCCGCGCACACGCTGCTGTGGGCGGAACAGGATGGCCTGTACACGCGCGCGGGCTTCGTGCCCGGGGCCGCCGAGACCTGCCTCGTCGTCGCGCGGCGGCCAAACCCGCCCACCAATGGCGCGCGCCTGCTCGTCGTCGGCGATCACGCCGCGGCGCACCGGCTGCACCAGCAGAAGTCGATGCGCGTCGACCGCGACCTGCCGACCATGTCGGCGCTGCTGACCACGCCCGGCATGACCGCGCTCGGCCTCGAACGCGCCGGCCAGCTCGTCGCCTACGCCTGCTGCGGCAAGGGCGCCGACCTACAGGGCCACTGGCACGAGTTCGGCGGCGCCGAAGACGATGTCGCCGCGCTGCTGCAAGCCGGCATGCACCACCTCGGCCAGACCGACGCGATCGTGCTGCAACCGCCGTGGCGCACTGGCCTGAAGAAGGCGCTCGGCCGCAGCGTCGTCGGCGAAGTCGCGGTCGCCGGGCCGATGCAGCGGTCGGTCGGCGAGGCGCTGCCGGCGTGCTGGATCGACGGGCTCGACTCGGTGTAGGGACGGAGGAACGCCGACGCGCGGCGGCGACGGGCAGCGCAGCCGTCGCGGCCGCGGCCGACGCTGACGCGAAGGCGCCAACGGACTGTCGCGCGGGTCACACGCCGCTGTCGTGACTTCGCTGCTGCCTGCGTAGCATCCCGCCGTGCCCGCCCTGCTGCTCTTCGTCGTCGCGCTCGTGCTGCGCGTGCTGTTCGTCGCCGCCACGCCCGATGGCGGACCCGGCTGGCACGTCGGCTTCCAGGGCGACGCGCCGGTGTGGCAAGGCATCGCGACCAATGTCGCCGCGGGTCGGCCCGACGAGCAGCTGGCGCTGCCGCTGCGGCCGCCGGGCATGCAATGGTTGGTCGCGCAACTGTGGGACGGCGCGCCCGGCTCGGTGTGGACGGCGCGGCTCTTGTTCGTGGCGCTCGGCGCGCTGATCGCGCCGCTGGTCTGGTGGCTGCTGCGCCGGCACGTCGGCGCGCGCGTGGCGTTTGCGACCGCGCTGCTGTGCGCGGCGTCGAGCAATCTGCTGCTGCTGAGCAGCGG